>JAEZXW010000030.1 GCA_023419515.1 Actinomycetes bacterium | reverse complement strand
GCTCAGGGCGGACCACTCATGCACGTCATCGCAGCAAAGGCTGTTGCCTTTGCTGAGGCGTTGCAGCCAGGCTTCGTCGACTACATCGATCGCGTGCTCGTCAATGCTCAAGCGATGGGAGAGGGTCTGCAGGCAGGCGGCTTGCGCTTGGTTTCTGGTGGAACCGATAACCACCTACTTTTGGTCGACATCACGAGCACCGGTATCACGGGCAAGGACGCTGAGTTTATCGCTGAGAAGATCGGGTTGACCATCAACAAGAACACAATTCCTAACGAGACGCGCTCGCCATTTGTGACAAGTGGCATCCGCGTTGGCTCACCAGCAATGACAACTCGCGGTTTTACCGAAGAGGAGTCCCGAACCATCGGTGAGTATCTGGCACAAGCTCTCTTTAACTCAGAGGACGAGGCATTGCTCTCACGCCTGCATAGTCAGGTAAAAGAGATGCTTGACGCTCATCCGCTCTATCCCGAGATTGATCTTTAGGATTGAGCTTTTAAATGAGCCTTGCGTCTGCCGAAAGCAAGCGCAATAGACATCGATCAGCACAAGAACGATACACCTATCGATAGTTAAATCCACGTGTGAGAGGACATCACGTCATGGCTATGACTCAAATCGACTGCCTCAACCATGAGCGAGTTCATTTGGTTGACCACCCCATGGTTCAGCACAAGCTCACGTTGATGCGAAACGCTGAGACCGGTTCAAAGCTCTTTCGCGAGCTTGTCAAGGAGCTTGCGCTCTTTGAGGGATATGAGGCAACTCGTGATTTTCCGCTTCAAGATGTTGAGGTGACCACCCCAATCTGCAAGACTACGAGCAAAGAGGTTTGCGGCAAGAAGGTTGCTATCGTGCCGATTTTGCGTGCTGGTCTTGGCATGGTTGAAGGTCTGCTCGAGCTTTTGCCTGTTGCCCGTGTTGGTCACATCGGTATGTATCGTGATCCTGAGACACACGAGCCACATGTCTATTATTGTAAGATGCCAGAGGACATCGATCAGCGCGAGGTGCTCGTTGTTGACCCTATGCTTGCCACGGGTGGTTCGGTAATTGCTGCAATTCAGTATCTGCGCGAGGCGGGCGTTAAAAATCTCCGTCTTTGTATCATCTTGGCAGCTCCTGAGGGAATTGATGCGGTTCTTTCAGCCGATCCAACGGTTGAGATCTATACCTGCGCTATTGATGAAAAGCTCAACGATCACGCCTATATCGTTCCGGGTTTGGGCGATGCTGGTGATCGCATCTACGGCACTAAATAGTATTAATGAGTATATTTTTTATTTTTCTCGGGCTTTTCATTGGGTTTCTCGGGTTTTTACCGTATCCCATCGGGGCTGGCAGAATAAACGGAGCAACTGAACGACCCTTAAAAATTGTGGTCTTTTCAGTATTGTTTTCTATCGTTATACTAACGTGCGCTATTTTACTTATAAATAGATTGCTGCATGAGCACCTCGTTTCATGCGTTTTAGCAATTATAGTTGCATTTGTGTTGTCCTTGATTATCTGGGGCGCACGATATGCGCGGAGATTAATTGGATTCTCGAAGGAGAGTAGGTAGACGTGGGACCACTCGATAAGGTCGGCGCCGAGATTGAGCACTTGACACATGAGCTTATCTCGCAGCCAATTATCGGCTCGGGAGACTGGGCATTTACGCAGTATATGCTTTGGATGCTCATCGCACTTGGTACGCTGTTGATCGTCGTATTTGCGGCAGTGAAGCGCGAGTCTCTCATCCCTAAGGGCCGCTTTTTGAATGCCGTTGAGTTTCTCGTAGAGTTTGTTCGCAACGATATGGCTCGCGGCGTTATTTCTCACAATGCTGATAAGCACGTGCCATTTTTGCTTACGCTGTTTTTCTTTATTCTCTTTAACAACCTCTGGGGTGTGATCCCTGGTGCTAAGCCTGGTACGGGCACGATCGGCATCACAGCAGCGCTGTCGCTGATCGCATTCGTTTATTTTATTTACTGGGGCATCAAAACCCACGGACCGTTTGGTTACGTCAAGAGCCTCGTGCCTTCGGGTATCGGTTTTCCGCTCAATATTGCCATCTGGTTGCTTGAGCTGATTTCCACGTCGTTTAGGCTATTGACCCTTGCCGTCCGACTCTTTTCAAACATGTTTGCTGGCCACGTTGCCCTAGGCGCGCTGGCCATTCTTGCGTCACTTTTTGTTGAGCCACTGATTGCGCAGGTTACGGGATCCACGCTACTCACCGCCAGCGCTTCAATCGGCTGGATTATCCTGCTTGTGGCGCTCTACACCGTTGAGCTGCTCGTTGCCTTGATTCAGGCATATGTATTTACGGTTCTGACCTCGGTTTATATCGAGATGGCAACGTCGGCACACTAAGTATTGGTATCAATATTCTTGGCGCACAAGGCGCTCAAGAAGGTATGTTTTAGGAGGATACAGTGGAAGTTATTGGTCTTGGTTTGCTCTATGGTTTGGGCGTAATTGGCGCTGGTATCTGCGTCGGCCTCGCAACTTATGGTGCTACCACTGCTACTGCTCGTCAGCCTGAGATGGCAGGTCGTATTTTTACCACCTTCATTATTGGTGCAGCTCTCGTCGAGGCTCTTGCACTCATCGGCTTCGTGCTCGTACTCGTTTTGAACGCTGCTTAATTGTTGTTACGCAGATAAACGATAGAGTCTATCGAGGTCAGGGAGATTATGAAAAAGATTGATTTCACATACGCAGTTGGCGCAGCTGGCGCCGGCATCTCTGCGCTTACCCTGGCACCTCAATGGGCAATGGCCGAAGAAGGGCTTGGAATTAACCTCATCATCCCAAAAATGGGTGAGTTCATTCCAATGCTCATTGTTTTCTTGGTTGTCTGGTTCATCCTCGCAAAGTTTGCGTGGCCGGTGATCATTGGCAAGCTCGATGAGCGTGCTGCCACCATCAAGGACTCCCTCGAAAGCGCTGAGGCCACCAAGGTTGAGGCACAACAGCTTCTCGATGAGTATAAAGCGCAGCTTGCCGAGGCTCGTCGTCAGTCGAGCGCTATTCTCGAGGAAGCTCGTCGCTCCGGTGAAGACATCAAGAATGACATCACCGCCAAGGCTCAAGAAGAGGCAAATGAGATTGTTGCAAAGGCTCGCCTTGCCATCGAGAGTGAGAAAAAGCAGGCCATGGCTGAGCTACAGTCTTCAGTGGCAGATCTGTCTGTTGCCGTTGCTGCTAAGTACATCGGCCAAGAGCTTTCGGATGACGATCACCGCAAGTTGATCGAGAAGTATCTCGCGGAAGCAGGTAAGCTCGATGCCTAACAAGCGACTGCTCGAAAAAGCGCAAGTCGATGTTTATGCATCGGTTTTGCTCGATGCCACTCAAAACGCCCAGGAGGCTTTTGGCCTGTACGCTGGGCTTAAAGAGGCGATGACTGCCATCAGGACGCATGCAAAGCTCAACGAGGCTTTGAGTGTCGCAGGTTTAAGCGTAGAGGCTCGCATCAACTTGGTGCGCGAGCTGTTTACTGAGCTTGAGCCAGTTGTGGTTGATGTTGTTGCCGTGATGGTTGAGCGCGGAGACATCGGTTTGATTGGTCGAGTGACCGATCAGTTTTTAATCGATGCTCAAGAGCGCTACGCCAGCGTGTTTGCTCAGGTAAAAACAGTGGTATCACTGGATGATCACCTTCGTAAGCTCATCACTAACAAGCTCAAGGAACAGTTTGGTAAAGAGATCGTGCTCGACGAGGTTATTGATCCTCAGATTCTGGGCGGCATTGTAATCAGCGCCAATGGCAAAAGGTTGGACGCCAGTCTGGCAACCCAACTTTTGCACGCGCGCACTGTTTTGTCTTCAAATGTATCACGTGGAGGTGAAGAGTAATGGCGGATATTACCGCATCACAGATTGATGCTGTGTTGAAAAAGCAGCTCGATGCCCTTGATACCACGGTCGATACGCGTGAAGTTGGTACGGTTATCCAAATTGGTGACGGTATTGCGCGCATTGAAGGTTTGCGCGATGCGATGTCGGGTGAGCTCCTCGAGTTTGTGAGCTCCAAGACTGGCCAAAAGGTATATGGTCTGGCACAGAACCTCGATGAGACCGAGGTTGGCGCCGTTTTGCTCGGTGACGTGAACGTCATTCGTGAAAACGACGAGGTGCACACCACCGGACGCATCATGGAGATCCCTGTCGGTCCCGCCATGATCGGCCGCGTTGTTAACCCCTTGGGTATGCCGATCGACGGAAAGGGCCCAATCGAGACGGTTGCAACCCGTCCAATCGAGTTCAAGGCCCCAGGCGTTATCGAGCGTCAGCCTGTTTGCGAGCCAGTGCAGACTGGTTTGATCGCAATTGACTCGATGATTCCTATTGGCCGTGGTCAGCGTGAGTTGATCATTGGTGACCGTCAGACTGGTAAGACTGCGATTGCAACTGACGCAATCATCAACCAGCAGGGCGAGAATATGATCTGCATCTATGTTGCCATCGGCCAGAAGGCTTCAACGGTGGCTCAGGTGCACGATATGCTCGAGCGTTCTGGCGCGATGAAGTATTCGATCATTGTCGCTGCAACTGCTTCTGATGCTGCTCCGTTACAGTTCATCGCTCCTATGGCTGGTGCTGCAATTGGTGAGTACTTCATGTACAACGGCGCTGATGGCAAGCCTGCGAGCAAGGAAAACCCAGGCGGCCACGTGCTGACCGTTTACGATGATCTTTCCAAGCAGGCAGTGGCTTATCGTCAGATGTCGCTGACGCTTCGCCGTCCTCCAGGCCGTGAGGCTTATCCTGGTGACATCTTCTACCTGCACTCACGCCTCCTTGAGCGTGCCGTTAAGCTTTCCGATGAGAACGGTGCTGGTTCATTGACCTCGCTGCCAATCATCGAGACTCAGGCAGGCGACATCGCAGCATACATTCCAACCAACGTTATTTCGATTACTGATGGTCAGATCTTCTTGCAGTCCGACTTGTTCTTCCAGGGACAGCGTCCTGCCGTTGACGTTGGTATCTCAGTTTCACGCGTTGGTGGCTCGGCTCAGATCAAGCCTATGAAGAAGGTTGCAGGCTCCTTGCGACTCGATCTTGCTTCTTATCGCGAGCTCAAGAGCTTTGCTCAGTTTGGTTCAGATCTCGACAAGGCAACCCAAGATCAACTCGCTCGTGGTGCTCGCATGACTGAGCTTTTGATCCAGCCTCGTAATGCGCCGCTCGATGTTGAAGATCAGGTAATTGCTATTTTCGCAGGTAACGAGGGCTTCCTCGACAAGATTGAGGTTGAACAGGTTGTTCCATTTAGGGATGGCTTGATCCAGTACTTCAACGAGTCAAAGAAGGAGCTGCGCAAGCGTCTTCGTGATGAAAACAACATCTCAGACGAGCTTGCTGGTCTGCTGAAAGAGGCAATCGCAGAATACCTCGCTCGCTTCCAAGCCTAAGTGAGGTGACTTGTGTACTATGCCTAACCTGAGCGATATTAAAAAGCGTATTAGCACTGTTTCTAGTACGTGTCAGATCACTCACACGATGGAGATGGTCTCAACAGCAAAGATTCGTGCGGCGACTGATCGCATCATGGCAGCTACGCCTTATGCAAACGCTATGAACGACATGCTTGCTTACGCTGCCCAAAATGCTGATGCTTCACTGAATCCGCTTTTGGCAACGCGTGAGAAGGTCGCGCACGCAACCATCATTGCTGTGGTATCAGATCGTGGTTTGGCAGGCGGTTTTAACCACAATGTGCTCAAGCGTGTGGAACAAAAGATCGCTGCATATCAGAGCGCTGGCGCAACCGTGAGCGTGATTGCTTGTGGCAAAAAGGCGCTGCCGTTTCTCTCGTATCGCAATATCGTGCCTGTTCAGCAATATGTTGATTTGTCCGCTAATCCAACGATTGCTCAGGCTCGCCAGATTGCGCAATATGTTATTAAGGCATTTCGCGATGGCGATACTGATGAGGTGTGCTTGGTCTACAATCACGCACGAAATGCAGCGGATCAGGATTTGATTGAGCAGACAATCTTGCCGCTCGACACCAGTGCTGTAGAAACGCATGAGGCAACCGATCAGGGCATCCCTTCAGGTGAGCTGGTTTTTGAGCCAAATGCCAATGCAGTCTTGGAGTCACTTTTGCCCGATTATGTGGTTGCCATGGTATACCGTGGCTTGCTTGATTCTGCTGCTGCAGAGCAAGGTGCCCGTCGCAAGGCAATGAAGTCGGCAACCGATAACGCTCAAGAGATCATCAACACGCTGCAGATTAGTTACAACCGCGCACGTCAATCTGCAATTACGACAGAGATTACCGAGATCATTGGTGGCGCAGCCGCCTTGGAGGAATAATGAGTGACACCATGAACAATGAGAAAAACATTGGGCGGGTTGTTTCTGTCATCGGTCCTGTTGTCGACGTTCAGTTCGATGAAGACAAGATGCCAGAGATCTACAACGCGCTCACTGTTGACGCGACTTCTCCAGCTGGTCCCATCAGTACCATCCTGGAGGTAGAAACCCATCTTCCTGGTGGTGTCTGCCGTACCGTTGCTATGTCGTCTACCGATGGTATGCAGCGCGGTATGGAGGTTGTCGATACCGGCAAGCCAATGCAGATGCCAGTAGGAGAGGCAACGCTTGGTCGAATCTGGAACGTCATGGGTCAGCCAGTTGATGGCAAGCCAATGCCAGAGAACGTGACCGAGCACTATCCAATCCACACAAATCCACCGGTGTATGACAGTCTCACCACGACGACCGAGATCTTTGAGACGGGTATCAAGGCAATTGACTTGCTTGAGCCCTACATCAAGGGTGGTAAAACCGGTCTTTTCGGTGGTGCTGGTGTTGGTAAGACCGTTCTGATCCAGGAGCTTATCAACAACCTTGCACTCGGACACGGTGGTACTTCAGTTTTCACCGGCGTTGGTGAGCGCACCCGTGAGGGCACCGACCTGTATCTCGAGATGAGTGAGTCGGGCGTTATCAATAAGACCTGCCTCGTGTATGGTCAGATGAATGAGCCTCCAGGAGCTCGTCTGCGTGTTGGTCTTGCAGGGCTGACGGCAGCAGAGTACTTCCGTGACCAGGGTCAGGACGTGTTGCTGTTCATCGACAACATCTTCCGCTTCTCGCAGGCTGGCTCTGAGGTTTCGGCGCTTTTGGGTCGCATGCCTTCGGCCGTTGGTTACCAGCCAACCCTTGCAACCGAGATGGGCGACCTGCAGGAGCGCATTACCTCGACCAAGAACGGTTCGATTACCTCGGTACAGGCAGTCTACGTTCCGGCAGACGACCTGACTGACCCAGCACCTGCGACGACCTTTACTCACCTTGATGCGACGACAGTTCTTTCTCGTTCCATCGCTGAGCTTGGTATTTATCCAGCTATTGATCCGCTTGCTTCTAATTCGCGTGCGCTTGATCCAACCATTGTTGGCGAGGAGCACTACCGTGTTGCAACCACGGTTCAAGAGCTTTTGCAGGAGTACTCCGAGCTTCAGGTCATCATTGCGATTCTGGGTATGGACGAGCTTTCTGAGGAACAGAAGCTGACCGTGACCCGTGCTCGTAAGCTCCAGCAGTTCCTCGCTCAAAACTTCCACGTTGCTGAGCAGTTCACGGGTAACCCTGGTGTCTACATCAAAGTTGAGGACACGGTTCGCTCGTTTGCTGCAATCATTGACGGTGAGGTCGATGACATTCCTGAGCAGGCATTCCGCTACTCAAAAGACATTGAGGAAGTGCGTGAAAAAGCAGCTCAAATGACAGCAAGTGCTGAGTAGAAAGTGAGATCTTCACCATGTCAAATGTGATGCAATGTGACATCGTGACGCCTGAGAAAAGCATCTTTTCTGGCGAGGTTTCATTTGTCGCACTTCCATCAGTCACAGGTGAGGTCGGTGTTCTTGCCCAGCACGCCCCGCTTTTGACGATTCTGGGCTCTGGTGAGGTTCGCCTCAAGGATGCCGAGGGCGCTAAGCTGGGCACGTATGCTATTGCTGGCGGTTATGCTGAGGTTGACGGCAAGCGCGTCATCATCTTGGCTGATCATGCCCGCAACGTGAAAGAGATCGATCGGGCGATTATCGAGGATCGAATCAGCTCACTGACTCAGGAGCTTACTGAGGTTGAGCCTGAGGGTGATCGCGCAGCATTTTTGCAGGAAGAACTTGATTGGTGCCTGGTGCAACAGCGAGTGATCTCACGCTAGCTTTTCGATTATCGTGAGAATCGATAGATCACGAGAAGCGTGACGTTATTTTGTTGTCATAACTACTAAAGCCCCGATATGGTGTGTACAATAGCTTTCGCACCATATCGGGGCTTTTTATGGCACACATATCAAGATAGGCGGCTCGATCGAAGGTGTGCTGCCCTGGCAGATGTGTGCACATCACTGTGTATTGAGAGAGGTTTTGATGGACGTTATTCGAGTAACTGGTGGCAATAAGCTGAGTGGTACCGTTCAGGTCGAAGGGGCAAAGAACTCCGTACTCAAGCTCATGGCTGCGACCATCTTGGCTCCTGGCGTCTATCATATTGACCGCGTTCCGCAGATTGCGGATGTGACTATCATGGCACAGGTGCTCAAGGTGCTGGGTGCGGGTGTTGAGCACATTAAACATGAGTTAACCATTGATACCTCGACGGTTGATAAGTTTGAGACCCCCTATGAGCTCGTAAAGCAGATGCGTGCCTCGATTGCCGTACTTGGACCTTTGTTGGGTCGTTTTGGTAAGGCAGTTGTCGCGATGCCAGGTGGCTGTCAGATCGGTGAGCGTAAGCTTGATCTGCACCTGTTGGGTCTTGAGGCGCTTGGCGTTAAGTTTGAGCTCGACGGTGGTTATATTTATGCAAGTGCTCCAAACGGCCTGGTGGGCGCTGATGTATCTCTCGATTTTGCGAGCGTGGGTGCGACTGAGAACCTCATGATGGCGGCAACGTGTGCTCAAGGTACGACGGTGATCGAGAATGCCGCGTGCGAGCCTGAAATCGTTGATTTGGCAAACATGCTGGTTGATATGGGTGCGAAGATCATGGGCGCAGGAACGCCGGTCATTACGATTGAGGGTGTTGAGCCTGCAGCGCTCAAGGCATGTGATCACACGACGGTAGGGGATCGCATCGAGGCAGGGACATATCTGGTAGCAGGTGCGCTTTGCCAAGGGCCGCTCACAGTCACGGGTTTTGACCCGAGTCATCTGTCGATTGTTCTGCGTAAGCTCGAGGCAATGGGTGTGACCGTCGAGCGCGAACAGGATCGTGTTACGGTTTCATGCGATAAGCCGCTTACGAGCGTCGATATCCAAACCCTACCATATCCCGGTTTTCCCACCGACATGCAGGCACAGTTCATGATTTTGTGCTCATGCTGCGAGGGAGACTCGATCATTACAGAAAATGTGTTTGAGAATCGTTTTATGGTGACTGGTGAGCTCATGCGCATGGGCTGTGACATCCGGATTGAAGGACACCATGCCTTGGTAAAAGGTCAGCGGACACTGTCGGGCGCTCCGGTCTCATCGACCGATCTTCGCGGAGGAGCTGCGCTTGTGCTTGCTGGGTTGATTGCACAGGGTGTGACCGAGGTGAGCGGTATCAAACACATCGATCGAGGATACGAGCGTTTGGTCGAGAAGCTTCGGGCCATTGGCGCACAAATCGAGCGTGTGACGATCGATGACGAGTAATAAGGTCTGCAATCTAACGTAATTATCGGGATATCCGCGTTTCTCTCGAGCTTGTGAACCTCTCTCCACACATGCATTTATGTCATGCGTAACTGTCACAATGGATGACCGTGGAGGTTTTTTTCATGCCAAGCGCAGTGATCCACGTCTTAATCGAGAGGCATATATCTTTTAATCATCCAATTAAAGAGGCTTATTTTACATTCTCAAGGATCAGGTGCTTGAGCAGCACTGTGATCACCTGATTAACCGCGTGGAGTATAAGATGTTTATCGAGTGCGAGATTGAGCGTGCAAGCGCGTGAAATACCTTATGCTCGTTTGGTTGATTCAGGCGCTCATGCAGTCCTCAATAGTAATTGCCTGAGATGGAGTTTCGAGACAAAAACGTGATTTTTCACGTGGTACAGCGGACCAAGGGACTACAATAGCTCGAGGTTGTACGAAAGGATCGGTTAATCACCTTTCAGTTTGATCGAAAATCTTGCAGGCCTGAAAGGCTTGATTGATAGACACGTCAGGACATTCTTATGACAAAGCGCACCATTTTGCATGATGAAGTAAGCGAGCTTTCGCGATCCAATGCTCGAGTTTCGTATGAGGCAAAACGTCGCAAGAAAAGCCGTGGACGCAAGCTGATCACAGTCATTGTGTCGATCCTGTTTTCGATGGTGCTTCTCGGTGGTACGGCACTTGCCGCAGGTGTTTTCATTCTCAATAATCGCCTGACAGACGGCGGTGAGATTCGTAAGGAACTCAGCAGCGTTTTGACCGAGCGCGAGGCGCCGCAGGATCCGTTCTTTATGCTGTTGCTTGGTACCGATGGGCGTCCTGGCGAGGATAAGTTTCGTAGCGATACCATTTTGCTTGCACGCATTGATCCAGGTAAAAAGCAGGCAACCCTGATTTCTATTCCACGTGACACCCGTGTCAAAATCGAAGGTCATGGCTACCAAAAGATAAACGCAGCCTATGCCTACGGTGGGCGAGAGGGCGCAGTTAAGG
>JAEZXW010000020.1 GCA_023419515.1 Actinomycetes bacterium | reverse complement strand
ATGGTGCAGGGCTGGAACACAACCATCGCAAAGATTCGTGAGAGGCAGCCATCATGGGCGGCAATCGTGCAAAACTCGTTTGCCCAGCGTATCGATGGCGATGAGTTGGTTGTCGAGCTCGGTCAAGCTTCTGATTTTTCGTTTACGATGCTCAACCGCCCCGACATTAAGAAGTTTGTTCATCAAACGGTCGAGGAGATATTTAAGCTCAAGCTGCGTGTGAAGTATTGCGTTGGTGCTTCGTGCGATGTGCCAGTTCCAGCCCCCGCCCCCGCAGCAGCTCCGGCTCCCACGCCAGCTGCCCAGGCTGCAACTACCGCTGTAACCAAGGCTCCCGCTTCTACTCCTGCCTCCGCACCAGCGCCCGATCCTGTCGAGGAGCCCTCGCCCGAGGAGCTCGCTGCCTTGCTCTCCGAGGGATTTGGTGGTGCCATTGGCCTCACCGAGCTCACCGACAACTAAGTTTGCTACTCTGTGAAGCCGTGATACTAACGAACGCAACGAACGACTAGGTAACCAACGCCATTCAACAAACGATAGGAGGGCGCTCATGGATATGCGCCAGATGATGAAGCAAGCTCAAAAGATGCAAAAGCAAATGGCCGAGATGCAAGAGGGACTCAAAGATCAAGAGGCTGAAGCCTCAAGCGGCGGCGGCATGGTAAAGGCTGTGGTGAGCGGTGAGGGTGAACTCAAGTCACTCACCATTGATCCAGCAGCTGTTGATCCAGAGGACGTCGAGCTTTTGCAAGACATGATCGTCGCTGCCGTGAATGAGGCAACGCGCAGTGCAAACGAGCTTGCTGCTCAAAAGATGTCGGCAATCACGGGCGGACTCAACCTCCCTGGTATGCCTGGCTTTTAGGATCTGTAACCTGAGGATCTCTGGCGTTAGGATCTGTGATCAGCAATGCAGCAAGACGCTTCACTCGAAATTCTGATCGAGGAGTTTGGAAAGCTCCCTGGTATCGGACCAAAATCCGCGCAGCGTATTGCATACCACCTCTTGCAAGTTGAGACGCACGAGGCGCAGCGTCTTGCGCAGGCAATTCTTGAGGTCAAAGACCGCGTGCATTTTTGTCCGCGCTGTTTTAACTATGCAGCCGATGAGCTCTGTCCGATCTGCGCTAACCACGACCGCGAGAGCTCGGTGATCTGCGTGGTGGCTGAGCCTCGCGATCTGGCTGCAATCGAGAAAACCGGCTGCTACCATGGGCTGTATCATGTGCTCGGGGGAGTCATGAGCCCCATGAACAACATCGGCCCAGATCAACTCCACGTGCGTGAACTTATGGCGCGCCTTGCCAAAGAGGAAGTTGCCGAGGTTATCCTCGCCACGAGCCCCAATGTTGAGGGAGAGGCAACGGCATCGTATCTGGCGCGGATGATCAGACAGTTTGACGATATTGAGGTCACGCGTCTGGCAAGCGGCTTGCCAGTTGGAGGAGATCTTGAGTATGCCGACGAGGTGACACTCGGCCGCGCGATCGAGGCTCGTCATGAGGTCCTGTAGTCTTCACGCCTTTGTGCTGCCTCATTTCCGCGGCCTAACTTCTGGATTCAGTCTCCCGCCTTTGCCCCGCAATCCCTTGCCTCTTGTGGGTCTTTAGTGATAGCGCCCTTATTTATCAGCAATCTGTAATTGCTGCCAAAAGTAGGCAATATATAGACATCATCTCATTGCTGCACTGCGCAGCAGGTTATTAGTTATGGCACGGACATCGTGTCGAAAGGAGTATGTATGTCACTGATCGGAAAAGAAATCGCAGATTTCAAAGTTCAGGCATATCACAACAACAGCTTCGTTGAGGTTAAAAAGCAAGACCTGCTTGGCAAATGGACCGTGCTCTTTTTCTATCCTGCCGACTTTACGTTTGTGTGCCCAACTGAGCTTGCAGATATTGCAGACATTTACGATAAGTTCCAGGCTGCAAATTGCGAGGTCTATGGTGTTTCGACTGACTCTCACTTTGTTCACAAGGCCTGGCATGAGTCTTCAGAGCTCGTTGGCAAGGTGAATTATCCTTTGATCGGCGATCCAAATGCTCGTATTAGCCGTGATCTTGAGGTGTATGTTGAGGATGCTGGTCAAGCTGAGCGTGGCACCTTCATCATCAACCCAAGCGGTGAAGTCGTAGCTTATGAGGTTGTTGCAGGTAATATTGGCCGCAACGCTGAGGAGCTTTTGCGTCGTGTCTATGCTTTGCAGTTTGTTGCTGAGCATGGTGATGAGGTTTGCCCAGCTCGCTGGACTCCAGGTGCTAAGACCCTCAAGCCAGGTTATGACATGGTTGGCTCACTCTAAGCTGTTTGGTTGTGACTCGCATCAGTTGTTGAGCTGTTATCTGTATTCAGTGATGTGGCCAACATAGCGCCTTAACAAGCATCACGAGATACATTATTTGTAGCAATAAATACATAGTTACAGAAAAGGGTACTCCCAAAGAGTGCCCTTTTTGTTTTTCTCGAAATGCGAATAATTCTCAAACTTAACTTCTTTATTGATGTGTTTGACATCCCCCATATGTCTGTCAAATAGCAGCAATTAAAATACCAGATTAATGGCAAATTTCTTATTTAAGATGCCTTGTAATAAAAGTCCGAATAATTTACAATAAAAAAGAGTTGTAAAGAAACTCTGCTTTTTTTTTCAGGGTCTTAAACAGGTGCTGCAAATGCTATTTGCAGCAGGCAGTTATGTAGAATAGCCAACGATTTAATAACTATTTATTATTAGGCACTTGGGTCAAGAGTTGATGACAAGTGTTGAGGGCCACGCAATGTGGCCTTGTGAGTTTGTACTTGAGCGTCATTGAGGAAGAGCATGAAACGCAGTGAGTTAAACGCAGTGTCAGTCACGTATACCAAGCCAAGGCACGGGTTGTTTACCCGCATGATGGCATTTATGATGAGCGCCCTTTTGCTTATTACATTGGTGCCGGCACAAGCCTTTGCGGTTGAGGCGGTAGGCGGTAAGTTTACCGTGACATTGATTGATACAAATGGTGCGACTATCACAAGCCCTGGCGCGGGGTATGGTGTTTCAAATGAGTCAACAGCAATTGATTCACCTATCATTCGATGGAGAGGCTCTATGTATCGAGTCACCAAGATGTACATCGATGAGGGTGGTATCAGTCGAGAGATCGAAAGTTACGAGCGTCAAGGCAGCAAAATCTTCCTCAAGCTCAAGAATGTGCCTGATGACAAAGTTAAGCTTTTCTTGGATGTTAAAGATTCAGAAAAGATTAAGTTCCAGGTATATAACACCGCTCAATTTGCTCGCATTTTTTATAAGGTAGATAACAGTGCTCCTGTGTTACCCGGCAAGGATGACCACGATTTTGTTATCGAGGGGCCTCAGACTGCGCAGATTGTTAACGGCAAGGCAAAGGTGCGCTTTATCGTTTCGACACCTCGTCAGGTTAAGCCTAACGTTAAGGTTCAACTTGCCGGTATTGCTGGAAACCCTGTGCCCAAAAAAGTAAACGACCTTTCAGTCGTTAAACAGGATGGTTCATTCAGCCGTACGATTTGGGAGTATGAAGTAGAGCTTCCCGGATCGGCGATTATCACTGCAAACGGAACTATTACCAATAAGGTTAAAGTCATTGGTGCTAACAATAAAGATAAGCCACATGACTGGCAGGTTGGCTACAGCGATGATAATAACTATGTATTCCCTAAATCAGGAGTGCTTTCTGAGATCGAGAAAGCAGGGGAGAACATTCCAGTTAATGGCAATCGCCTTGAGAGCGGTAATGAAACTACCCGCAATTACGGTGATCGCGTTTTCTTCCACGTATATCACGATAAAACTTTTGATGGCAATGGCCGAGTAGCGGGTAATGCACGCCATGGTTTTTCAGTCTTTTTGAGTGCTGTGCACATCAATGGTCAGTCTTTTGGTGCCCCGCAGCCCTTTTCTCGCTTTGGTCAGGCTAAGTATAGATATGCAAAGACCGGAACTAAAAACACAGAAAGAGCCCCTCAGTATGATGGTCTTGCCACACAAGGTATCCCACAGGTTATTGGTCATTATGGTTATGCCAATGGCTGGAGTGACGTCGATAACACTTGGTGGGATAGTACCTATTGGGGTGGTACCTATAAAGGTTTCTTTAGGTGGTATTACACCGATGTCTTTTATAAGCTCTTTAATAACTACGAAAACGGCAGAGAGGTTCCTGCAAAAAACCAATCTTCGCATTACGTAGAGACGGGTCCCTTAGCTGGTTCATCAGTAACTATTACTATGATGGATGCCAAGCCTGCTAACTATCATGGTCCTTTGGCAACGTTTCACGCTGGAAAACGTGATCGCGATATCGTCAAAGAGTTTAACGAGGATTATGCTAAAAACCCAAAGATAGCAAATCCATTGAGCAGCAGGGGTGATACTGACCGCGTTAAGGGAAGTTATGGCAAGTGGGCCTTGTATGTTAATGGTAATGCGGGTGGTAAAAACTTCTATCAGTCCATGCGTACGGCCTATTCAGTAGAAATTACTGATCTGCGCGATGATGTTGATTTGTCAACTGAATGGGTAACGGGTGATAACTTTAAGGTTGGCGTTTATAACAACAACGGTATTGAAGATGTTGAAGTTTATAACCGCCACATTGGTTATAACAGTGCTGATAAGGCACAAATCATTAAACAGACTCCAAGCTGGAAAAAACTTGCTGAAGCAGAAGAGAAGTACCTTGAGGCAACTTCCTTTGCAGGTGCCTGGCGTGAGGGTAATGGCCTTATCACCAACGACAATCCCATCTTTCAGATTCGCGGTAACGTTATCAATGGTTATGTAAACCCAGAATATGTCGATAAAACCGTGCTGCCCTTTATGGGTGGAGGTGACTGGATGAAGCCACAGCCAAATAAAAGTGCGGCGCCAGGCTTTGGTTTTTATGGCGAGTATCCGGTCTTTGCTTCAAAGGGCACTCGTATCGTTAATAGTGATGACGCGTATTACTGGTGGGGAGGCATGAACATTGTTGGTGTGAGTGCCTCACTTCAGCCTGTTATTGTGGGTTATAACTTATTGGGTGGCAAAATCCATGATATTGATGAGTCATACGTAACACTCGATACGATTAAGCAGTGGCGTAATGAAGGTTACACTGATCGCCATACCACCTTTGATGTTAAGTCAAATCCAACGGTGCACGTTGGTCCAGAAGTTCCAACCAAGCCAGGCTTTGTGTTTAAAGGCTGGAAGGTATACCGCATCAATTCATTTGGTCGCCGTGCAGAAACCAATATTACCCTGCAGCCTGGTGAGGATCTCTATTTAGACCGCACCACTGCTGAGCGCTCTTCTGGTTTTGTGCGCGGTAAGAATGGTGAGCCTGATACGTTTAATGGCGTTAAAGTCATTGATTCACGCATTTCTGATACCTCAGGTAATATGATCTTTGATGAGATTGAGCTTGAGGCAGACTGGTCAAACGATCCTAAAGACTTTGGTAAAGTCGGTATTTATCACGTTGACCATACCTTCAAAGAGGATAGTCAGCCCGATATCGTTGAACGTGCTTTGCGCTTTTCTGCCGTTCCTGGCCTTGGCGTCCAAGTAGAGCAAAATGTTATCAATGAGATTGCTCCCGAAGAGATCATTAAAGAGCAAAGCGATGGCTCATCAAAGCGCTATCGTAGGTCGCTCAATGATAGCCAGGTTCGTGATGCGTTTAATCGTCTTATTACCGGTGATCCACAAGCTGGTGCAACTCTGAATCTTGAGTATGTCGCAACAGAGGATGCCGATCTTTATAACCCAGCGGGTGGAAAGATCACGCTTGTTAAGGGCACCCCACTGACAAACAATCATGCTAAGAGTTTGGTGAGTTTCCCACCAGCAGAAAAT
>JAEZXW010000046.1 GCA_023419515.1 Actinomycetes bacterium | reverse complement strand
TGGGGATTTGAACCCCAGAGACGGCTCAACACCGCCTACACGATTTCCAATCGTGCTCCTTCGGCCAGCTCGGACATCTCTCCGCATACGAGTGTATTGGCAAGTATACCGATGATTTAGTAATTCTGTCGAGGGTGATTTTTAACTTGCATAAACACACCGAACTCTCGCACACTAAAGCCCGCACGTTGCTGTTTGTAAAGAGGCGCTGTCATGGATTTTGTCACCACTATTCTCAATACCGTCGGCACCACGCCCAGCTTCACGGCGTTCGCTACCAGCCTCGATATTCAAACGGTGCAAGACAGCCTCATCAGCACGCTACCAATTACCTCGCAAAACTTTACGCTACCCGTCGCCATCGAACTCTTTGCAGCGGTCATGGGTGCAATCGCCGGCGCCTTGCGCGGATGTCTCAATAAGCTCGACTGGATCGGCGTCTGCTTTTTGGCGCTTGCCACAGCACTCGGCGGCGGTTTACTGCGCGATATGATCATGCCGACCAACTCGGTCTACATGCTCGACAACCCCATTGCGGTCATCACCTGCTTTGTTGTCGCGCTGCTCGTCTTTTACTTTAGCGGCTTGTTTGAGTCAAACCGCATGCCAATGATCATTGCCGACATCATCTCGGTTGGCTTGTTTGCGTTCCTAGGAGCAGAAAAAGCACTGGTGCACGGCTATTCAACCCTGCCTTGTATCCTGATGGGTGTGCTAACTGCAGTTGGCGGTGGTGCACTTCGCGATATTTGTCTTGGCGAGACTCCGCAAATTTTTAGGCAGAGTAATTACTATGCCGTGGCAAGCATCGCAGGATCGATCACCTACGTCGGGCTCGTTGAGCTTCATGTGATCAAAGCGGTTGCTTGCATCGCCTGCGTGGCGGTTACCCTCGCCCTACGACTGCTCTCGATCAAGTACAACTGGCAAACACCAGGACCATATGATCTTTCGCACCACGTAAAACGACCGTTAAAGCAGCTTATGAGCAAAAAGGAGACCGTCGTTTTACATCACACGGTCGACCAGGACGAGCCACTCGATGTTGAGACAATTGCGCAGGCACTTTCTGATAAGGATGGGACATCCCCTGAGGTAGTCGTCGTTATGCTTGACCCTCACAACGAAGAAACCGCTGATGAGGGGCTTAAAACAACATCAGAGCAAGAACCAGAGCCGATGGTAAAACAGACATCAGAGCCGACACCAGAATGGAGCCGGCATTAGATCGCTGCTCGCAAAGCGCCTCAAGCACAACGCTCTCAGAGCCGCAAAACGACTGAGCCAGTAGTAAAAACCTTTACGTGAGCGCCTGCCTATTCGCTCGCTTGCGCGCCTTCTTGAGCGCTCTCGACTCCTGCTTGATCCTCATGTGCGGCCTGAGCTGCGGCTTCCCCCGCTTCATCGATATCGAGGGTATGCTTACTCTTTTTTTCAACCTCTTCGCGCGAGCCAAAGATATCCTCAAATGCTAGCTCGCTTTTATCAGAAAACTCAATCTGAGCGTCCTTTATAAGGCCATACAAATACGAGTTAAACGCACCCGTTGCCAATTGACGCTTCATCATCTCGAGCAGGCTGTTGTAAATATCCTCAGGGATGTCATTGATATTGACCGGATTTTCAATCGGATCAGCTGAGGTATCCGGCGCATACTGATCAGTGCACTTAATGATGTGATAACCATAACGAGAGCTTATGACCGGTGAAATCTCTCCCACCGCAAGCTGGTTCAAGGCATCTTGATACTCAGAAACAAAGGTGTGAACCGAATCCCAGCCAACATCACCGCCCTTCTGACCCGATCCATCCAAAGAATACTGCTGAGCAAGCTCGGCAAAATCAGCGCCCGCCTCAAGCTCTTTATGAACCTTTTCGGCTGTTTCAAGGTCATCATGCGAAAACAAAATATGACTTGACCGCTTGCCCGCATACTGCGGAGCTACGATTCTCATATACTGCGTGATCTCATCCTGTGTTGGCTCAGGCGCCTTGACCACGGCTTCTTTAAGCGCATCGTTGAGATACGAGTTTCGCACCGCCTCACGATAGCTCTTCTCATCATAGCCACTCTGCGAAAGCGCCGCCTTCCACGACTCCTCACTTGGATAGCTCGACTTGAGCGACGAAATCATCGTATCGATCTGCGCATCATCAACCGTAATGCCCTGTGCTTGAGCCTGCTGCTCAACAAGAGCATGAATGATCAACGTCTGAACAACCTCGCGGTAGATCTGATTTGCCATATCGGGGTTTTCACTCTTGAAAACATCCCAAGGCTTATTATCTGAGCCCAACCCGCGAGATAGGCGAATGATCTGCTGGTATGCATTGATCTGATCTTCGCTGATTGCCGTGTTGTTAACCTTGATCATGCCCACCTTTTCCTGATCTGCCGCGCTTTGAGTCAACTTGCGCAGCGGATCGGGTAGGTCAGCTGAACACCCTGTCATTAATGGAACGGTGAAACACAGCACAACCATCCCTGCGCCAGCGATCGCAAGGGTCTTCTTGAGCTGGTCTTTTACACAAACCTGGTGACATTTCATAATGGCCGCTTTCGTTGGGTTGGTGAATTGTTGGGTTTTTAAGTCACCGCGCGTCTGGGTCGTAAAGGTACTTAGGTCGTTAGGCGCCACTCTCTTGCTCTTATTGTTTTGCGAGACGCCAGGCGCTAAACATTGTTTGAAGCATTCATCTGCTTGGCTCGTGCCTTGCGACGCTCGTTTTCAGTCAACAGTCTTTTACGCAGACGAATATTGAGTGGCGTAATCTCAACCAGCTCATCATCCTCGATATATTCGAGTGCCTCCTCCAGCGTGAAACGCTGCGGTGGCGAGAGCAAAATCGCCTTATCAGCAGAAGCTGCTCGGGTGTTGGTAAGCTGCTTAGACTTTGCGATATTGACGACGAGATCTCCCTCTCGTGAAGCTTGACCAACGATCATACCCTCGTAGCAATCCTCACCCGGACCAATAAAGAGAGTACCGCGCTGCTGTAGTGTATCGAGTGCGTAGGCGACGGACTTTTCGGTGGTCATCGAAATCATCGAGCCAACCTTGCGCCCACCAAGGTTGCCACGCATCGGTCCGTATTCAAAAAACGTATGGTAAAACGTAGCATTACCATGAGTCACATTGAGCAAGCGGTTACGCAAGCCCATCATGCCACGCGTCGGAATGTGAAACTCAAGGTGTGTGAGATCGTCTTTGACAACCATGTCAGTCATCTCACCACCAGTAGCACCAAAGACCTCGATGACCTTGCCAGCAAACTCACTTTGTACTTCGACAACCGCAAGCTCAATTGGTTCAAGGGTGTTGCCCTGCTCATCCTGCTCAAAGATGACGCGAGGGCGCCCCACCTGAAACTCATATCCCTCACGGCGCATAGTCTCCATCAAAACAGAAAGATGCAAAATACCGCGACCTGCAACCGCAACACCGCTTTTATCCTCAAGCTCCTCGATTTGCATCGTCACGTTTGAGGCGGCCTCACGCTCAAGACGCTCTTTAAGCTGGCGACTTCCAACAATATCTCCATCCTTGCCAACCAATGGGCTGGTTGATGCCTCAAAAATGACCGAGAGTGTTGGTTTGTCGATGTGGATTGGCTCAAGCACGACTGGGTCATGCTCAAGGGTGATCATGTCGCCGATGTCAGCATTTTCGATGCCAACAACAGCAACAATGTCACCAGCTCGCGCAACATCTGCCTCAACTCGGCCAAAGGCGTTAAAGGTATAAAGCGACTTGATGGTGTGGATTTTTTGGTCGCCACCCTGTTTAATGACGAGCACTTTGTCGCCTGGGTGCAGGCTTCCTGCATACAAACGACCGATCGCAATACGACCGACAAATGTTGAGTGATCAATCGTGCAAACCTGCAGTGCAAGAGTGGCGTTTTCATCAGACTCTGGCGCTTCGATCGACTCGATGATCGTCTCGAGCAGAGGCTCCATACCTTCTTGAGGATCGGTTGGCTCATAGAGTGCATAGCCATTCATTGCCGAAGCGTAGATGACCGGAAAATCGAGCTGCGCATCAGAGGCGCCGAGCTCAACCATAAGGTCAAACACCTCGTCAAGCACCTCGGTAGGACGCGCCTGCGGACGGTCAATCTTGTTGACCACCAGCACAATCTTAAGTCCCAATGCAATCGCATGGCGTAAAACAAAGCGTGTCTGAGGCATCGGCCCCTCAAAGGCATCGACGATCAGCAGTGCTCCATCTGCCATCTTGAGAACACGCTCCACCTCACCACCAAAATCGGCGTGACCTGGAGTGTCGATGACGTTGATTTTAGTGTCGCGATAAAAAATAGCAGTGTTCTTTGCCAAGATGGTGATGCCGCGCTCACGCTCTTGGTCATTTGAATCCATAAAACGCTCTGCGACCTGCTGATTTTCACGAAACGCACCGGTCGCTCGAAGAAGCTGATCGACTAGAGTGGTCTTACCGTGGTCAACATGCGCGATGATTGCGATGTTTCGCAAACTGCTATACGAAGCTGTTGTCATACGTTCCTGTCTTTAACTGAGCGGATAAATCGTTGCTGACCTTGAGCTCAAATACGTAAAGCAACTAGGCACCTCGCTCTTACAATGCGAAGGCACACGTCATAAGGCACAGCGGTCACCGGATCCGCGTTCAATCAAATATTGCCTTGTGATAGTACTCTTTATGCCAGCAAAAACTCAGTTTCACCTGCAGGAAGAGGCTGACTCCACACGAAATTCTCTGTATCAGCATCATACTCATACAACACATACGCAGAAAAACCAGTGCCCATTCCCTGCTCAGCAAACTCAGCAATCAGTGCAGGCTTAAGATCATCGCTTCCCTCGGGCATAACCTCAGCTTCATAAACCAGTGCATAGCGGGTGACAAACTGGTGTTCTGCCTGTTCTTTAACCCACTTATGCGCAGCATTGAGACACTCGACCGGTTCGTCGTTAACGAATGCAATGTCATCGCGATGACCCATCATGGTCTCAATCACAGCCAGTGGCCAAATCTGCTCGCCGTCGGTTTTGTCTTTGATAGCCTGGGCGAGTAAATCACAGGTCAAAGCATCAAGTTCTTCAGAAATTGGGGTGATATCGCTCATTGATCATCCTTTGTGTTAGCTGTTTGCTTCAATTCTGCACGAGCCGCTTATATCAATCGCTTGTGCTCATCGCTTACGTTAGCCACTCGCGCCAACCGCCCGCGTTAGCTGCGTGAGGTAGGCGCTGTTTCTTTTTCAATCTTGATGAGTGATTTGATCTGCATATGCGCGCTGATGATGCCGATCAATCCCCAAACAAACGCGCATCCAGCAACTATCGCAACGACTGGAACACGCGCCAACAAAATTCCTGCGATGAGTCCGCCGATCATGATTTTTGCCGAGGTCATCTTTCGCTCTTCCTCAAGCTCAATCTGGTTTCTGATCATAAGGTGCTTAGTGTATTCGGCATACTCGCGAGCTTGTTTTTGTAAATCAACCACAGGAGCGTTATGCGCGGCATCAGCCGATCGTGGCGCGCTTTGAGCTCCTGCCGATCGCGACTGTACAGCCTCAAGCAACATGTCTTTTGCCTGTGTCACAAGCTTGAACTGCTCGCTTGCTCGCGCCTGGAGCTTGTCGTTGCCGTGAAACTTATCGGGATGAAGCAACTGAGCGAGCTCACGATAACGCATGGCAATAAGGCGATCATTCAGATCAGCCTCTTTCATCCCCATAATACGCAGGGCTTCAAAGATGCTCATGTTTGCCATGATATCCACCTGACGCTCTTGCTCGTCTCGTCACTTATCACATCATCGCTTGGCGCTTGATCACACACTGCTTCACGCACTACTGTGTGAGCAAAAATAATGCCAGCGCGCATGCACTGGCATTATCTCATATGTCTTATTGAGCTCGCGATCCTCAAATGTGATTAACAAAGATCACGCACGCCGCTCGCAATAAAAGCGACTGACCAAACACTAGCCCTACAAGCCAATCACGTGGAGACCCTGCTCCTTAGCTTGGTCGACCGTCAGCCAACCCTTGGTGGTGCTATTACTGTCGATCAACTGAGCAGCCTCGTTGTGGCACTGCGTGCAATAGAGGACTGACTGATCGTGCATGCGGTGGCACGAAGCGCACTGCTGCTCGCCATGCTGCAGGCTGTGCGGATTAAACGGGAGATCAGCAGTTGCCTGCTCAAGCTCTTGGTAGGTGAATGGATGGCAGTTTGGATCAAGGCAAAAATCGTTGCCCAGGTTACGCTTGTACAGCGGATCATAGAAGTTACCGCTCACCCAGTGAGTGACCTCCATGATCTGAGTTTCAATACCAGGATGGTGGCACTCAAGGCACTCAATACCAGCACCAGCGTGCTTGGTGATGAGCAGCGTATCGTCGCCGCTGTAATAACCCTCAACATAGCGATCCATCGGCGAATGACAAATTGCATTACAGAAGCTTGGCATCTCGTGCCACTTCCAACCAGCAACGCCGAGCGCGCCAAAGACAACCAAGGCAGCCACCAAAGCGACGATGAGCTTCTTTTTCTTCTCAGGCGTCATTGGCTTTTTAACCTTTTTGCTGCCCTCAGTTTCAGGAGTGGGCTCGGGCTGGGCACCCGTGCCTGCTGCCTGCGTGGTCTGTTCAACCTGGGTCTCAACGTTTTTTTCGTCCATGTTGTAAGCCCCTCTAGTTCTTCTCCCCTTATTCAAGAAGCTCAACTGCTGGCAATAAGACAAACCAACATCGCGTACATTCGAGCTCCTTAAACAACATCTACATCATAGCGTTTACACAAATCTTGAAAAGAGAGCTGCACTCCCGTAACGCGGTGTTTTGTCCGCTGTTATTTATTACGGGTTTTAATCAGGCAATCATTTCAGTTATCAAAACTAGCAAGTTTATAACGACTGTCTATAACCCTTTTCTATAACCCACCACAAACGGTGGATTATTCTTGTTAAAATCCTACATCTAGATTTACTACCATAAATATTGTATTAAGCACGAGCTTATAACTAAGCCGCATTGTTTACTGAATCCTCAGTCTATTGTGCCGATAAACCCATGCAGTGATAATTGCAACAAGTCGCGCTGGGCCGTTACGAAATAAATTCCTGGGTCAGACAAGTTGATTTGGCAGGGTGAAACTGAGTACGCAAGTATTTTATAGGCAATAAAAAACCGCCGTTGGACGGCGGTTGTTATACATAAATTGGTGGAGGTAAAGGGGCTCGAACCCTTGGCCTCAGGCTTGCAAAGCCCGCGCTCTCCCAGCTGAGCTATACCCCCACTATATAAACACCCCAGCGGCGACTCGGCTTCGCTGGGGTGTTTATCGCAAAATCAATGGTGGACCCAACTGGATTCGAACCAGTGACCTCCCGGTTATCAGCCGGACGCTCTGACCAACTGAGCTATAGGTCCAAATGCTTAAATAGCGAAGCGTTGCAAAACATTACCGAACTAAGAAAAAACAGTCAACCGATTTCATGCAAAATCTCGCAATAAATTTTTTCTTCATATTGAAAAATAGAATCTAGGGTATAGTTAACCGTTACCACATGCGATTATGAGCGGAGGTGAATGCCTTGATTCCTGTATCGGTCGAGACCATTATCGTTGGTGGCCCCGTCGATCCGAGTGTACTCGTGATTCGCCCTGAAATGGATAGCCCTTACGGAAAGTACGTCCTGCCAATTTGGGTTGGTCCCCATGAAGCGCTGGCGCTCGTCTCAGCAATTGAAGGAGTGAGGCCTTCGCGTCCGATGACTCATGATTTACTACTCGACACCATTAAAAAACTTGGTGCCGAGATTATTGCGGTTAAAATTACCAAGGTAAAAGGCACGACGTTTTACGCTGAGATCGTTTTGGCACCAAGTAACGGTTCTGCACTTAAGATCGATGCTCGTCCGAGTGATGCCATCGCACTTGCCATCGCAAGTAAAGCGCGGATTCTTGCAAACCCCAATGTGATTGAAACTGCGGGAT
>JAEZXW010000008.1 GCA_023419515.1 Actinomycetes bacterium | reverse complement strand
CATCCCGCTTTGCCATCCGCTGATGCTCACAAAGGTAACCATAGATTTGACGCCCACAACGTTTGAGGGAAAAAGCGCCATTCATATCGAGACGATGTGCTCACTCGTGGGAAAGACCGGCGTTGAGATGGAGGCGCTCACGGCTGCAAGCGTGAGCGCGCTTACCATCTATGACATGTGTAAAGCAGTTGACCGTGGCATGGAGATCACGAATGTCAGACTCCTGCATAAGTCTGGCGGCAAATCTGGAACCTGGGAGCGCAAAGGCTAGCGCCTCTCTCTTCCACCATACGTATGGCGACAACTTAAGCCCTTAGTGGCCCTCACCTGCCATCATCTTTTTGGCGTGTTCAAAAATAGGGCTTACCATCTCCCAACTCTCACGTGCTGCCTTTTCGCTGCCAGGAAAATTAATCACGAGGGTTGATCCACGCTGAGCAGCCCGTGCGCGAGAGATCATGGCATGCGGAGTGATCGCCAGACTCATCGCCCGCAAACCCTCAGCGATACCTGGCACTTCTCGATCGCAGACCGCAAGCGTAGCCTCAGGGGTCACATCCCGTGGACTTAATCCCGTTCCACCGCAGGTCAACACCACATCAGCACCCAAGTTATCGGCTGCATGGATAATGGCTGTCTGGATATACTCAGCCTCATCTTTAACGATAGAACGATCAACGCACTCCCAACCAGCCTCCTGAATTGCTTTTTCTAGATAAGCTCCGGCTGTATCAGTTGCCGCACCGCGCGTATCGGAGCAAGTAACTACTGCAAGTTTGAGCATGATCCCTCCAAGAAGTTTGCGTCTTCACTGATGTCGAGCATGAGACACGACAAGATCGTACCTGCTTCGACGGGGTTTTGTTCAATGGACTCATCAATCACAGCAAGGCAGTTTGCCTGCTGCAAGGCATTAAAGAGCCCTGAGCTTTGATTTTTTGCTGGCGTAAAGATGAGCTCACCTGACTCATCGGTAGAAAGATAGCCGCGCAAATACATGCGACGTCCCTTACTCTTGCGTTTTGGTGATGCAAGACGCGCCTTTAAGGTCAAGCGTTGCAAGTGCGTGTAGCCTTGCATCTTACGCAATAGTGGTCGGGCAAAAAGCTCAAATCCAACGTAAGCTGCTGCTGGATTGCCCGAAAGTCCGAGTACAGGTACTCCTTCAATTACACCAAAGGTCTGAGCCTTGCCAGGACGCATCGCTACCTTTGAAATCTCAAGGCTACCGAGCTCTTCAATCACTGGCTTGATGAAGTCGTAATCACCGTTTGAGGCACCGCCCGTTGTGATCAGCACATCACACTCAACAATTGCCTGCTGAACCGTTTTGATGATGAGGTCCTTGTCATCAGGCAGGATGCCGTAGGACTTTGCCACGCCACCTGCTTGGTTGATACAGGCTGCCAGCGCATAGGCGTTACTATCGCGAATGCAGCCAGCTTTCAGCTCGCCCGTTGAAGGCACGAGCTCGCTACCGATAGAGATCAACCCGACCACGGGACGACGATACACCTCAACCTTAGTGATGCCGCAGCCTGCCATGAAACCAACGCCACCAGCACGAATAACCTCGCCCTGCGCGATCACCGTGCCACCAGCAGCAACCTCCTCTCCCTTACGACGCACATTGTCCCCGAGCGAAAACGGCTTTGAGAAATAGATGGTGCTCCCCTGCATGCCGTCACCTGCGCCATAATCAACGAGCTCATACATGACAACCGTATCGGCACCCTCTGGCATGGCGGCACCTGTCATGATGCGAGCTGACTCCCCAGCCACCACGGGACGCTCGGCAACGGCGCCCGCTGGAATTTCTTGCGTGACGCGCAGCGCAACAGGGTTTTCTGATGAAGCATCGGTCAAGTCTGCCGCGCGCACGGCAAAGCCATCCATCGCCGAATTGTCAAAAGGCGCAATATCGCAGTCACTGATCAAATCGCACGCCGCCACGCGACCCACGGCATCGATGATGCCGACAACCTCGGTATCGAGCAGCTTGGCGGTTTTGAGAACGATGGCTTGGGCTTCTTCGACACTCAGGGCTCTTTGCTGCAGATAGTCACTCATTAATCTCAGGGCTCCTTAAGTCTTTCGCTCGTTTGGTTTTTATTCTTCTTGAAAAAGAATATTAGACGATCGGCTTGAAGAATCAGTGCTGCAAGGATGCTCAAACAAAATAAGCGGATCACCTCTGGGAGAGTTCGACGATATTGGAGCTCTCCTAAATCAGCTCTGCGCAGATTGCCACCACTGTCTCACCTCATAAAAAAAGACTGCCGCCAATAAAGACGACAGTCTCTTAAAACAAACGAAAATTTGATGCTCGCGCACTCTTGGCGCACGTCAACTAGCTACCAAAAACCTCGATCGTATCGCCCTCTTTGAGGGTCACAATAGCCTTTTTCCAGGAGCGGGTATAACCGCGCTGGTAGCGAACACGCTTTGGCTTGCCGTTAACACGCATGGTGTTGACTTTAACGACGGTCACGCCAAAGATCTCCTCGATCGCCTTGGCAATCTGCTCCTTGCGTGCAGTCTTTGCAACCTCAAACGTGAATTTATTCATCTCCATCAAATCAAAGCTCTTCTCAGAAATGATGGGGCGAATGATTACCTCGTGAGCACTCTGCATTACTGGAGCACCTCCCCAAAGTGTTGAGCGGTTTCACTGGTCATCAGCAAAGCGCCATTGTTGATCAGGTCATATGTGGTCACCACGTTTGGTGTCAGGATTGAAACATCCTTAAGGTTGCGCAGTGAGAGGTATGCGTCAAACTGATCATCCTCAAGCACAACCATTACCTTCTTGCCCTCAAGACCAAGAGCCTTGAGCAGAGCAACTGCATCCTTGGTTGATGGCTTCTCAAACTCGAACTTGTCAACCAAAACGAGCTCGTTATCACGGAGCTTTGCAGAAAGTGCCGAGCGCATTGCGAGCTTAACCTCTTTGTTATTCATCTTGAACGAATAATCACGAGGCTGAGGGCCAAAGACAACGCCGCCGCCCTTCCACTGAGGAGCGCGGATTGAACCTTGGCGAGCACGGCCGGTGCCCTTCTGACGCCATGGCTTGCGGCCACCACCAGATACCATACCGCGAGACTTCGTTGCATGCGTACCTTGGCGCCAAGAAGCCATAAAGTGACGAACTGCTTGGTGCATTACTGCAATATTTGGCTCGATGCCGTAAACGCCAGCAGCAAGCTCAACCTCAGCGGCCTTCTTGCCCTGCGCGTTTTTGACTTCTACCTTAGTCATAGTCGCTTACCTTTCCGTAATCCCATTAAGCCATACGGACGGTGACGAGTGCGTTCCTGCCACCGGGTACAGCGCCCTTGACGAGGATAATGTTCTGCTCAGCGTCAACGCGAACAACCTCGAGGTTGCGAACGGTCACGCGATCATTACCCATACGACCTGCCATGCGCATACCCTTCAAAACGCGAGAAGGGGTTGCGCACATACCAATAGAACCAGGAGCACGGTGGAAGTGCGAACCGTGGCCGGAAGGACCAGACCTAAAGTTGTGGCGCTTAATGGTTCCCTGGAAACCCTTACCCTTTGAGATGCCGGTAACATCAACTTTTGCAACCTCAGCAAAGTTCTCAACCGTTACCTCATCACCAACGTTGTGCTCGCTGGTGTCCTCGACACGAACCTCACGAAGATAGCGAACAGGCTCGATGCCAAGCTTTGCAAAGTGACCAGCAAGCGGCTTATTAACGCGTGATGCCTTGACATCACCAAAGCCGAGCTGCACTGCGTTGTAGCCATCGGTCTCTTGCGTCTTGATCTGAGCGACCACGCAAGGACCAGCCTGGATGACCGTTACTGGAACGATCTCATCGTTTTCGCTCCAAACCTGGGTCATACCAATTTTGCGGCCCAAAATTGAATTGATCATACCGCGTATACCCTCCTTAAGGTCTTGAGACCTGCGGCACCCCTTGTGCCGACCTCAGCGGACCTTACTTACGTATGCAAACTGCGCAACCGCCCAACTATAGCGAAGCTTTGCTGGGCGGCGCAACAAATAAGCTTAAAACTTACAGCTTGATCTCGATATCTACACCAGCTGGAAGATCAAGGCGCATCAGTGAGTCAACCGTGTTTGCGGTTGGCTCAAGGATGTCGATCAGGCGCTTGTGAGTCTTCATCTCAAACTGCTCACGAGAATCCTTGTTCACGTGGGGCGAACGGATAACCGTGTACAGGTTGCGCGAGGTTGGCAGTGGAATAGGGCCAGAAACCTTTGCGCCGGTCTTTTGTGCAGTATCTACAATGAGTCGCGTAGACTGATCTACGATCTCGTGATCATAGCCCTTGAGTCTAATGCGGATCTTTTGGTTAGCCAACGTACTCTACCTCGTCCTTCAAACTAATTGTTAACGCCTGACTTGCTCATGATCTCTTCTGCAACGCTCTTTGGTACTGGCTCATAGCTGTCAAACTGCATGGTGTAGACAGCGCGGCCCTGCGTCGTTGAACGAAGGTCAGTTGCGTAGCCAAACATCTCTGAAAGCGGAACCGTAGCCGTGACTACCTTGTTGGTAGAACCGCGACGATCTTCCATACCCTTAATGTTTCCGCGGCGACTGGAGATATTACCCATCACGTCACCCATGTACTGCTCTGGCGTCTCGACCTCAACAGCCATGACAGGCTCCATCAAGACTGGATCAGAGCGGCGCAATGCCTCTTTGATTGCCATTGAACCGGCAATCTTAAATGCGGCCTCTGAAGAGTCGACCTCGTGATACGAGCCATCAACGAGGGTAACCTTGACGTCAACCGTTGGATAGCCAGCGATAACGCCAGACTGGAGCGCCTCCTGGATACCCTTATCAACCGAGGGGATGTACTCCTTAGGAATAGCACCACCGACGATCTGGTTCTCGAATACGTAACCCTGGCCGCTCTCGAGTGGCTCCATGTTGATGATGCAGTCACCGTACTGACCGCGACCACCGGACTGACGAACAAACTTGCCCTGAACGCCCTCGACAGCCTTGCCTGCGGTCTCACGATAAGCAACCTGAGGCTTACCAACGTTTGCCTCAACCTTGAACTCGCGAAGCAGGCGGTCAACGATGATCTCGAGGTGAAGCTCACCCATACCAGCGATGATGGTCTGACCGGTCTCGTGATCAGAGTTCACGCGGAAGGTTGGATCCTCTTCTGCGAGCTTGATGAGAGCGGTGGTGAGCTTGTCCTGGTCGGTCTTGGTCTTTGGCTCGATTGCGATGTCGATAACCGGCTCAGGGAACTCGATTGACTCGAGGATGATTGGTGAATCTGAATCGCAGAGGGTCTCGCCCGTTGAGGTGCTCTTCAAACCAACGATTGCAACGATGTCACCAGCAGTACACTCAGGAATCTCGAGACGATCAGCTGCGTTCATCTCAAGGATGCGGCCGATGCGCTCACGGTTACCGTTAGCGGTATTGAGTGCATACGAACCCGACTCAAGAACACCTGAGTAGACACGGATGTAGGTGAGCTTACCGACGAAAGGATCGGTCATGATCTTAAATGCAAGAGCGCTGAATGGCTCTTTGCGGTCTGCGTGACGCTCCTCAGTCTCGCCGTTATCTGGGTTAGTACCCTCGATGCTGGCGATGTCAGTTGGGCTTGGGAGGTAGTCAACAACGGCGTCCAAAAGCTGCTGGACACCCTTGTTCTTGTAAGAAGAACCGCAGATAACGGGGTGAAGCTCGCAGGCAAGCGTACCCTTGCGCAGCGCGCGCTTAAGCATCTCAACCGTAACCTCGTCCTCCTCGAGGACTGCAACCATAAGATCATCATCGTAATCAGCTGCTGCCTCGATGAGTTCCTGGCGGCGAAGTGCGGTCTCCTCAGCATAATCTGCTGGAATCTCGCCCTCTTCTGGGTAAATCATACCCTTAGCGTCCTCGTTGAACATCCAAGCAGTGTTGGTAACGAGGTCAATGATACCGGTGAAGTGATCCTCAGCACCGATTGGCACCTGGATTGCCACCGCGCGAGCATCGAGACGATCGCGCATCGTATCAATTGCATGCCAAAAGTCTGAACCAGTACGGTCCATCTTGTTGATATATGCGATACGAGGAACGTTGTAGCGATGAGCCTGGCGCCAAACCGTCTCAGACTGAGGCTGAACACCAGAAACTGCGTCAAAGACAGCAACAGCACCGTCGAGAACACGCAGTGAACGCTCTACCTCTGAGGTAAAGTCAACGTGACCGGGGGTGTCGATGATCTGAATACGATAATCCTTACCGGCCATCTTCCAGTAGCAGGTGGTAGCAGCACTGGTAATGGTTACGCCGCGCTCCTGCTCCTGCACCATCCAGTCCATGGTAGCTGCACCCTCGTGCACCTCACCAATTTTATGGCTTTTACCCGTGTAATACAGGATACGCTCAGTCGTCGTGGTTTTACCAGCGTCGATGTGCGCCATGATACCGATGTTACGGGTATCCGCCAGTGGGAACCTCTTTGCCATAAGTATGATCCTTACTAAAGTTTAATTACCAACGATAGTGTGAAAATGCGCGGTTGGCCTCTGCCATCTTGTAGAGATCCTCGCGCTTCTTAACAGAGGCACCCACACCATTGGATGCATCCAGAATCTCACCTGCAAGACGCTCCTTCATCGTCTTCTCGTGACGGTTATTACGAGAGAACGAAACCATCCAGCGGATGGCAAGCGTGGTTGCACGACGAGAGTTAACCTCAGTTGGAACCTGATAAGTAGCACCACCGATACGCTTAGGCTTAACCTCAAGCGTTGGGCGAATATTATCGATGGCCTTCTTAAAGACGCTCAGTGGATCCTCGCCGGTCTTCTCGGCAACGATGTCAAAAGCGCCATAAACGATGCCCTCAGCAACAGACTTCTTGCCGTGCAAGAGAACCTTGTTAATGAGCTGAGTCACCAGACGATTGTTATAAACGGCATCCGGCGTGATTTCACGACGAACTGCTGCTACACGACGTGGCATGAACTATCCCTTCGGTACGTTTAACGTAGTTGCTTAGTTTTTAGGACGCTTAGCGCCATAGAGGCTGCGTGCCTGCTTGCGGTTTTGGACTGGAGCGCAGTCAAACGCACCGCGGATGATCTTATAGCGAACACCAGGCAGGTCACGAACACGGCCGCCACGAATCAACACGATTGAGTGCTCTTGAAGGTTGTGGCCCTCACCAGGGATGTAAGCAGTTACTTCGATGCCGTTAACGAGACGAACACGAGCAACCTTACGAAGTGCCGAGTTAGGCTTCTTAGGGCTGGTGGTGTACACACGGGTGCACACGCCACGCTTCTGTGAATTTCCCTTCAAGGCTGGGTTTTTCTTTTTCACCTCAACCTTTTTGCGGCCCTGCTGGACCAACTGGTTAATTGTAGGCAACGCTTTCTCCTTATCTTGTTGGTATGCTTGCATGCCCGCGATTATCTGCACTTTTGTGCTCACGCTTTGACGAATAAATTGCATGCAAAGCACAGCCATTACTGGTAATCGCAATGCGCTATGGTAGCACCCTGAACGCGCTCGTCAACACCCCACGCGTCCGGGCGTATCTATATCGAGCAGCTATTTTTGTGTTTGAACAGGCTTTTTCTGATAAAACCGCAGGTTTTGATAGGTGAGCTTGCGAAGGTTCCTGAGCTAAGATTCACAAAAAATCCTCGTGAGAATGCAGGTTCTTACGCCTTTGCAACTATCGCTGCTATCTACAGCAGACATCGCAGCAAGCAGGACGGCAAACCGCGTGGCAAAAAAAATACCCGCAAGGTCTGATGGTGAGACCTGCGGGTATTGAGAAGCGTCGCTGATGCGTAATACACGCGCAAACGTGTGCTTAATACATAGTGCAAACGCTTAGAACCACGGCGATTCTTTCACGACGTTTTCACCGGCGATCTTGCCAAAGATGATGCAGTCGGCTACTGCACATGAACCCAGGCGGCAAGCACCGTGCGTACCGCCAGTACACTCACCAGCAGCATAAAAGCCCGTTATCGGAGTGTCGTAGTGCAAGACGCGCGACTCATGATCGGTGTCAATTCCACCCATGCAGTGGTGAACCTTTGGCCAAAAGCGTGCACAATAAAATGGCGGCTCGGTGCCGAGTGGCTGGCAGTCCTCGCGGATGGGGCGGCCAAAGTCGGTGTCCTCCCCTTTTCGCACCATATCGTTATAGTGCTCGATCTCGGCTGCAGCACCCTCAGCATTAATACCGTAGGTCTTAAAGACCTCCTCAAGCGTTGGAATTTCCTTAATCGTGCCAGCCTCTAAGCCATTCTGAAACCACTTCGCCTGACGCCAGTCAAGATCACCCTTGAGTGACGAGGAATCGATGATCAAAACGCAGGGCTCACCCGTTGCAATAATGGCATCAGCCTTACGCTTACGGTCAGCAAGCTCGTTCATAAAACGCTTACCCGTCGTGGGGTTGAGCTGCACGCCATAAGGCATGGTGTAGAGCATCTTGGGAACGTTGCCAAAGCCCTTCTCATCTGGGGAGGTCTCAGGCAAGAGCTGGATCTGGTCGATCTGGATTGAGTTAGCGCCCACCCTGAATGCCGCATCAAGCGTCTCTGCCGTGGCTCCTGGGTGGTTAGTTGAATCAAAGTCACTGGTTAGCTGCGGCATCTGGTTTTGGCGCATCACGAGGTCACGCGAAAAACCGCCCGAAGCGAGCACCACGCCGTAGCGGGCGCGGATCATCTTGTGAGTGCCACCTGGCTCCCAAGGTTTGCTCTCATTGAACTGATAGTCCTCATAAATCGAAGCACCGAGGATGCGGTTGTTTGCCTCATCAACCACAAAACGCTCGAGGAAGGTATTGCAGCGAGGCTCAACCCCAAGCTCCTTAAGGCGTGCAAGGCCTGGAACCACGATGCCGTTGTTTGGCTGCATGGAGCGCTTAACACTATGACCGTTGAACTGGATGAGCGTTGGGTTCCACTCGACACCCCAGGTCTCGGTCCACTGCATGGTCTCCCAGCTTTTCTCGGCAATCGTCTTACACTTATCAACGTTATTGAGATACAAGCCAGCTTCGAGCATGTCCTTCACGCACAAGTCAACGCTATCTTCAACACCATCTTGCTTTTGCGCATCAGAACCTACCGCTGCAAATGCATTACCACAGATAATTGAGTTACCGCCGGGACGCGCCATTTTTTCAATGAGTACGACGTTTAAGTCAGGATTTTGCTCGCGAGCTGCGATGGCTGCCGCCACACCCGTAAAGCCACTGCCGATCACGAGTACATCAACATCCTCGTCCCACTTGATCTTATCGACGCTTGTGCCCGACGCAGCTTGACCCGATCCACCGTTTTTTGGGGTGCCGCATCCGGTAAGCATCGCAGCACCCGAAGCAACCGCTCCGGTGACTGCAAGCAAAGCAGCATTCTTAACGACGCTGCGCCTTGAAATATTAGTCTCACTCATAGCGCTTCCCTCCTCGCAAAGCGATACAAACCTTGCTCTTCATGCTAAGATAGAGGCATCATTTGTGCAGGTAAACGGATGATTAATTGGTGGTAATAACGTGGTAAAGCGAGCCAAACTGCGCCCCGTTACCCCCGAAACACCGCGGGCGTGGGCTTTGTTGGGATACAGCTTTATTCAGCTTTGGATGTATCTGTCGCTTCTGCAGCGCACCTCGGTGCTTGCCGCCTTGCACAACTCACTGACCAACCACTTGTTGCTGTGGGGTCGGATCTGCTTTATCAGTTCGATCTTGATTGGCTGGCTTTGCCTGTACATGAAAAGCCGCCAGGTCAAAACTCCTGATTTTCTCGGCGTCAGTATAGGCTCACATGTCGTACTTTGTCTTGCTTCTGCCTGCGTGTATTTTTGTCCAAACCCCGCCATCTTTTTGACGGGATGCCTTATGATGGGCGCCTCACAGATTGTCTGCATGACCTGCTGGGGTAAGGCAGCGCTTTCGTATTCTCAAAAGACGGCAACCCTTATGTTTGCTGGCGCATTTGCCCTCGTCGGGCCTTTGTTTTGCATGCTTTTGGCGCTCAACTCAGCGTGGCACTACGCAGTCTTGAGCATACTGCCGATTTTTGCCCTTGCCTGCTTTTTGGTGATGTGGCCAGATGTAGCAACAAGCCCATATCGGGCTTGTGTGCACAGGAAAACCGACGCGATTTTTAACGACATTCTCGCCCCGCGACTCTTAGCGGGCATTGCGCTCATTACGCTCATCTTTGGATTTACCGTTGGCGTGAGTGAACCGGCGACCCATGGCGACCT
>JAEZXW010000032.1 GCA_023419515.1 Actinomycetes bacterium | reverse complement strand
TAAGACGGGTATCTCGATCGAGCCCCGCATTATAAAACGCAATCGAATTACCGAGCTCCCAAATGTGCTTGCGCAGCATACGAGCCAGGGCGATCGACTGCTCACGCGAGTTGACGTAGACGATGGTTTTTTCGCCGCGCGCAACGATCGAGGTTACGCGGGCATCGCGCGAACGCGTGCTCCTGCCGTCATCGAGCAAGAGGTTCTCGCGAATGGAAGCATCGAGCACGAGGTCATCGATATTCAAGAGCTCCTGGATACCGCGGGCAACCGGGCTTGACGCTGTTGCGGTAACCGCAAGCACCGTTGGATTTCCGAGCTGCTGCAACACACGAGGCATCTCGGTGTAGGCGCTGCGGTGACCCTGACCAACCTTGGCAAGGCCGGCATGGTGCGCCTCATCAATTACCACAAAGCCAACACGCTTGCTCGCAGCAAACTTATCGGCATGGATGCTCAAAAACTCAGGCGTCGTCAAAATAACGTCTACGGTTTTATCGGCAAACTCCTCAAACACATGAGCGCGACCACCGAGCGACGTCTCACCGCAGAGCACGCGCACCTGCAGACCCAGCTGTTCAAATGCCTGACCAATATGGAATGCCTGATCAGAAACGAGCGCGCGCAACGGATACACGAGGATCGATGCCTTGTGCTCAGCAAGCGCAAGGCGGGCAGCGTGCGTCTGAAAGATGAGCGACTTACCGCGGCCGGTCGCCATGACGCACAGAGTATTGCGATTTTCGGCGAGGTTTTCGAGAGCCTCTTGCTGGGCGGGCAAAAACGTTGCACCCTCACCGATAAACGCCGTCTTAACTTCAGTTGTCAGCTCATCAAAGTCGAGTGCCGAAAGACGCTGCTTGAGCTTGACTGCCTCGATGTGGCGATCTGCCATTGCGACAGCGTCCTTTTCAAGGTGCATAAGCGGACATGTAATCTTTCGCACGACGACATTGAGGCCATATTGCTGCTTGTCAACGCCACCAGTCACGCTTGTGACCTCAGCGCTGTACTCAACACCTGAGTCAATGACAGGAGCCAGGGCATGAGCGAGACGACGATTCAAAAATCCTACTTCACGCGGGGTGTCTTCGGTCGTAAAGATTTTGATGGCATTAGGGTCAAACTTATTCTCGTACTCGCGAACAACCGAAAGTAGCTGCCCAGGTTTGAGACTTGCAAGCACCTCCTGACGACCATCAAAGGTCACGCCCGCCAATTTAGTGTTGAAGCTATCTGCATCAGCGATACTGGCATATTCATCACGTGAGATACACGAGTCGCTCAGAGCAAAGAGGTGATCGAGCAAGGGTGAGGTTTGCATCGGCTTGTTCTCGTCGTGACGCAGAATGTCGCGAACCAAAAGCTTGGGCCTTGTAACTCCCTGCCAGGTATCATTTTCAACCTCAACAACGAGATCGACGACTCCCTCATGCTCGAGGAGCTCCTCAATATGCGGGGCGTTAAACATGATGCCAAAGATCGAGTTTTTGCCGTCGGTCGCTGCAAAGCGGAAGTGATCTTGGCTCTGACCAACACTCGAGCGGTGCGCCATGGTCACACCGCGGATACCAAAGCGCGGCACTGCGTTACCTGGGCCAAAGGGACGCAGGTCAATCAAGGATGCAATTGCTTCGATATCGATCTCGTCAAGCTCAATCGTGGCGTCGACCACGCCCTTCTCGACAAACTCATCGTGATCAAGGTCACTCAAAATGTCTTGTAAGCGCTCACGCAGGGCGCCGAGGTTTGCCGCCTCACAGGTCACCCCCACTGCCGCCTTATGACCACCATACTGAAGCAAAAGATCCTTGCACGGCTCAAGCGCGCGGAACAAATCGATCGAACCAACGGTGCGGCCTGATCCATGAGCCACGCCGTCAGAAATCGAAAACAGAATGGTTGGTAGCTGATACTTGCGAGCAATACGGGCAGCCACGATACCTTTGACGCCCTCATGCCAGCTTTCACTCCCAGCAACGATGACACGATCATCGGGCTCTTGGGTTGCCTCAATACGGGCGATTGCTTGCTCGGCAAAGTCTGCCTCGATGTCGCGACGCATCGTATTGATTGACTCAAGCTCCAGAGCAAGCTGATATGCCTCTTGATGATTGGTCGCCATAAGGACGCGCAGGGCAAGCTCAGGATCAGATAGACGTCCCGCCGCATTGAGACGCGGAATCAAGGTGAAGCCGAGCTGATCAGAGACAACCTCGGCAATATCAAGGCCAACAACCTCGCTCAAAGCCACGATTCCGGGGCGTTTTCCTTTACGTAGGCGCTCGATGCCCTCATACACGAGGGCTCGGTTTTCTGGATTGAGCGGCATAATATCGCTAATGGTGCCCAGACACGCAATGTCAATAAACTTAAGGTGCAGGTCAGGCTTGCCAAAGTACTCGCCAATGAGCTGCACGAGCTTCAGCGCAACCGCAGCACCAGCCAGATCATGCGATTGGTTTTTGGGGTCACGCTTGGGGTCGATAACGGGCACCCCTTGAGGCACGAGATCTCCTGGCTCATGGTGATCGGTAACCACCACGTCAATCCCTTGCTCACAAAGCCATGCCACTTCTTCACGAGCGGCAATACCGGTGTCAACCGTGACAATGAGCGCGGGGTCACAATCAGCAATCACACGCATAAGCGCAGGGCGCGAAAGCCCGTAGCCTTCGCCAAAGCGGCTCGGGATATAGGGCTTGACCTTGGCACCAACCTTCTCTAATGCCTGAGTGATGAGACAGGTTGCCGATAAACCATCGACATCAAAGTCACCAAAAACAGCGATTTGCTCGCCTGCTTCAACCGCCTGAGCGATGTGGCGCAAGCCCTGCTCAATATCGGGAAGTTCGCGAGGATCACGCCAATCACGTGCCATACTCGGCTGCAAAAAGGTGCGCGCCCGCTCGACGGTATCAATGCCGCGTGAGACCAAAACGCGAGCTGCCAAAACCGAAAGTCCAAATGTCTCAGCCAGCTTTTGAGTCGCTTTTTCATCAACAGGCGCAAGCTGCCAACGAGAAGAATTCATCAACGATGCCATTGGTCTCACCACCTATCAATCAACGCAGCAGCACGCTGCAAAAGCTTCCCTTAAAAACACCGATGCTCCCAGCTAAAGATTTCTAGCTGGGAGCAGTTGCACATCAACGCAAAAAACGGATACCTACTCGCTCGCACGAATACGGCCGTTTGGTCCTTTGCCGTAGCGGCGATGCAGACGCAACCACTTTTCTTCTTGCGTCTTCCACAAGACAAAGAGCGGCGTCGAAATACCGATCGACGAATAGCTTCCCAACACCAGACCAACCGTCATGGCGAATGCGAAGTCCTTGAGAGTCTCGCCACCAAAGATCAGCATACACAAGACTGGAATGAGCGAAGTGAGCGTCGTGTTCACCGTACGCATAAAGACCTGATTGATCGAATGGTTCGAGATCTGCGAAAAGGTCTTGTAACGATCATCCTTGAGGGTCTCGGCATTCTCATTAATGCGGTGGAATACAACGACCGTATCGTAGAGCGAATAACCCATGATGGTAAGCAAGGCAGCAATCACGTTTGGGGTAATCTCGGCCTGCGTCCACGCATAGATACCAGCAACGATCACGAGATCGTGGATGAGCGAAGCGATTGCCGTAAAGCTCATCTTATACTCAAAGCGAATCGAAATATAGATGATGATAAAACCAATGGCTGCAGCAAATGCCAGGAGCGATGAGCGAGTGACACTCGTGCCCCAGTCTGGGCCGATGGTTGTGACCTGGTATGAATCTGCCGGAAGTCCGAGAGCATCTGCCGTAGTTTTAGCATGCTCAGCAGCAACGTTGGGGTCAGTGGTGTTGGTACGGATCAAAAAGCCCTGCTTACCCTGAACCTCAGTTGTCTGAACAACGGCGTTATCTTCACCCGCATCAGCAAGCGCGCTGCGCATCTGATCGATGGTCACCGAGCCTGCGTTCACAAAGTCGATAGAGGTACCACCCTCAAACTCAATGCCAAAGTTAAGACCGCGAATGCCAAGGCCGACAAGCGAGAGCACCACGAGAATACCCGAGATGATAAACATTGCATTTTGAAATTTTAAGAAGGGGATCTCGATGTTCCAGAGCTTGTTACGCACGAGAACCACCTCCCTTCTCATCGGTATCCTGCATGGCATTGCCCGCTGCTTCAGCATCTTGTTCATCGACTTGCTTATCAGTCACGTTTTCTGCAGATACCTGGCCTTGCTCGAGGCGCTCCTTGGCAGAAGCCTTCTTGCGACGGCGCTTGACCTTAGGTTGATCGTTAGACGTCTCGCCAGCTGTCTCATCACCATTACCAGTGGCAGCAGTGTCAACCTGAATACCTACGCCTGCGACAGCCTGAGCAGCCAACTCTGACTCAAACATAACATCACGCTTGATGCCCCAAAAACCCGGAGCGGCTTGCAGCGGCTTGAGCGCCAAAAGGCGAAGCAGTGGCGCCTTAAAAAGCAGCATGGTAATGATGTCGCACAAGATACCAAGAGCAAGTGTCAAACCAAATCCCTTGACCGGACCGGTTGCAATCAAAAACAACGCAATCGCCGAGACCAACGAAACGACATCGGCGTCGATTGAGGTGCCAATACCGTGACGCACACCCGTCATCGATGCGCTCTTAATGGAGCGTCCCATACGCAACTCTTCCTTAAAGCGCTCGAGCACAAGAATCGAAGAGTCTGCCGCCATACCAATGGTAAGAACGATTCCCGCAATGCCTGGCAGCGAAAGGGCAAACAGACCAAAGTGAGAAAGCCCTGCCAATATTCCAAGGTAGAGAGCGCCAAAGGTAAAGAGCGAACCGGCAGTCAACAAACCGAGACCACGGTAGAAGAAGAACAGATAAACACCAACGAGCACAAAGCCAAAGACGATAGCAATAAGTGCCTGGTGCAGCGAATCCTGACCGAGCGTCGGGCCAACCACGCGCGACTCAGCATAATCGAGCTTTACAGGTAGCGAACCAGAATCAAGGATGGTCTTGAGTGCTTGGGCGCTCTCGAAGGTGTACCCACCGGTGATTGAGACGTCGCCTGTCGGGATTTCTGACTGAACGGCGGGTGCTGAGTTCACGACGCCATCGAGCACGATAGCAATCTGGCCACGAGTTGGCGCAAGCTCCCTGGTCACCTGAGCAAATGTCTCGGTGCCTTCACCATTGAGCTTGACGTTAACCGCGTAATTTGGCGAGGTCTCGCTCTCACGGCCGACATTGACCTGCGTAATCTGAGCACCTGTCATAAACGCGGTATAGGTACCTGGCTCAAGCTTGATGTTCTCTTCGTGCGACTGCAGGCGACGAATGACATCGGGATCCTTGATGTCGAGGAGGTTGACAAATTCGAGCAAACCGGTACGGCCAATCGCGTCAATGGCAGCCTGAGGATCAGTGGCTCCTGGGATCTGCACCTGGATGTCGTAATCACCAATCTGAGCAACCGTCGCTTCAGACGCGCCAAGACTGTTGACGCGGCGCTCAACGATCTGCGTTGCCACGTCCATGTCCTGCTTGGTGATCGCTTCGCCATCTGCCTTTGACGCATGCATGACGACCGACACACCACCGCGCAGATCAAGACCTTGCGTGATGCGCTCACCCAGCGGCGTTGCTCCCACAATACAAATTGCAACCACAACGGCAAACGCAATGAGCGTGCCAGCGTGGCGCCCGGCAGCAGTGCGCTTGTGTGGCTTATGCGGCTTGTGCTCTCGCCTTTTTGCCTGGTGATCGTGGGCACGAGTTTGCTTTTGTGATCCCATCTGACCTAACTTACCTCTCTATATGCGAATACTTCAGACGAAATTTTTGCATTAGGCTATTTTATACCTTCTAAGCTTGTGCGCGGCTAATAATCTCGAGCCGCCGGAGAATCCATCCATGCCCGCACAAACTCATCGTAGCGCTGCTCACAAATCGCCTCACGAGCCTGCCTCATGAGATCAATGAGGTAGTAGAGGTTGTGCAAGGACGCCAGTGTTGCACCGACCATCTCCTTGCACTGGATGAGGTGACGCACATAAGCTCGACTGTATTTTTGGCAGACCGGACAGGTGCACTCTGGATCAAGCGGACCAAAGTCGTCCTTAAAGCGCGCGTGCTTAAGGGCGAGTTTGCCCTCACTCGAAAAAATCGTGCCCGTCCTACCCGTACGGGTCGGCAGCACACAGTCAAACAAGTCAACCCCGCAGGCAACCGCACGCACAAGGGTCGTCGGGTTACCCACGCCCATGAGGTAGCGCGGCTTGTGCTTGGGCATGTATTGGCTAGCAAGCGGCTCAAGCGATTCAAACATGACCTCGTGATCCTCGCCCACCGAATATCCACCGATACCATAACCGGGAAAATCTGCCATCGACTCGAGGCGCTCCAGCGACTTGAGCCTCAAATCAAGATGCATGCCGCCCTGAACGATGCCAAAAAGTGCCTGGTCTTCTTTAGTGTGGGCACGAGCACAGCGCTCAGCCCATGCCGAAGAGAGATCCATCGCGCGGGCAACGTCGCTTTTCTCGGCAGGATAGCCAATGCACTCATCGAGTTGCATACAAATATCGGCACCAAGATCCTCCTGGATACGCATGTTGTCTTCTGGCGTCCAAAAGACCTTGCTGCCGTCGTATACCGAGCGAAACTCCACACCATCAGGGGTGATCTTGCGAATATCTGCAAGCGAAAAGACCTGAAAGCCACCGGAATCGGTCAGTATTGGCCCGTCCCAACCCATGAAGTCGTGAAGGCCGCCTGGACCTGCTGCCTTGATAAGCTTTTCTCCCGGGCGCATTGAAAGGTGGTAGGTATTACCGAGCACGACCTGTGCGCCGATTGCTTTGAGCTGCTCGACCGTTACGCCCTTGAGCGCTCCGCGGGTGCCCACCGGCATAAAGGTTGGCGTAAGGACATCGCCATGCGCGGTCTTAAAGACGCCAGCACGAGCGCTGGTTTTTTCATCCTGCGCGACGCAGCGATATGAGAAAAGCTCTTGCTCGCCAGCGTGATGCTGGCAGGTGCATTGATGTGTCATGTCATATCCTCGTGGATTTACGTTAATGGTCGGTTGGAAGCTAGAGGTCACGCGCTGGCAGGCGCACGCTCACTCGTTCACGGTCTTACAAATTCACGTTCTTAGATAATGAGCATCGCATCGCCAAACGACAGCATGCGATAGTTATGCTCGATTGCCTCTCGGTAGGCACGCATGATGTTCTCATATCCACCGAATGCGCTCACGAGCATCATGAGTGTTGAGCGTGGCACATGAAAATTCGTGATCATGGCGTCGATCACGTGGAATGGCCTGCCTGGATAGAGAAAAAGATCGGTCGTTGCTGCCTGGCGTGCGAGGAGTGCCTGCGCATCGGCATCCCACGCACTTTCGAGTGAACGAACCGAAGTGGTTCCCACAGCGATCACGCGACGCTGCCGTTCTTTGCACGCGGCGATGGCGTCCACCACCTCCTGGCTCACGTGATAGCGTTCGGTGTGCATCTGATGATCGGTGATACGCTCCTCATCCACCACACGAAACGTGTCGATCCCAACCTCAAGCTCGACGGTCTGCCAATCGATACCACGGGCTTTAAGTTCGCTGATCAATGCAGGCGTAAAGTGCAAGCCTGCCGTGGGCGCTGCGGCTGAGCGTTCCTCATGGGTTGCATACACCGTCTGATAGAGCTCGGTATCTCCCGTATATCCACGGATATACGGGGGTAGCGGCACCGCGCCGACCTCATGAATTGCCTCATCGAGGGTGCGACCTCCCTGCGGCTCAAAGGCGACAAGGCGCCCGCCGCGTGTCTCGGTGTGATCGAGGATACGAGCTTGCAAGATGGGCGTAGGCATCTCGGCACAAAACTCAATCACCGAACCTTGATGCAAGCGCCTTCCCGGCTTGACCAGACACTCCCAGACAAGCCCCGCTGGATCGAGATCCTCTCGACGTGAAAGCAGCAGGCATTCACAAGCTCCATGCGTCTCAGTCTTGCGTCCAATCAAGCGCGCCGGCAAGACGCGGGTCTCGTTTGCCACCAAAAGATCGTGATCGTCGATATATTCACCGATGTCATAAAAATGGCGATGCTCGATATTTCCTGTTTTGCGATGCAGCACCAATAGCTTGCAGGCATCGCGCGGTTCGATGGGCTCTTGCGCAATGTGTGACTCAGGAAGCTCGTAATCATACGAGCTGGTCAAAAGCTCCCAGCCAGGCTGGCGTGTACAGGGTGCCGCGCTTGGCTGCGCAGTGCTTACCTGCGCCGCGTCTGTCTGCACCCCGTTCGGCTGTGCAGTACCCACTGATGCTTCAATCTGATCTGTCATAGAATGTGTATACCTTTATGCCTCTACCCCTGCGCGTTTGAGTGCTCGCGCGAGCATCTTTTCTTTGCGACGCATCCGCTTGGCGCTCGCTCGTTCAGAGATAGCCTGAGCGATGGAAAAGCGACAGCCGCAGCAATCCTGCACGTACATGCCAGTGTCATACGCCTCTTGCTGAGCCTGTTCATACGCAGGGCGAAAATCGATGAAATACGGCTTGATCCCCGCTTGGTCGCTCGCGCGCTCAAGCTCCTCGTGAATAATCTCGGTGTACTGGTAGGGCGACACCGACATCGTGGTCGAAAGCGCATCCATCCCAAGATCCCGCGCCATGAGTGCCGCCTCAGTCAAGCGCAGTCGATAACACATGCGACAGCGGGCATGCATCTTACCTGAACGCGGATCTCCGTTGGCGTAACCCAAAGGCGCCACGGTTGCCCCCCACAGGCGCGGATCGCGCGAACCTTCGACGACCGGCATGCGACGTTTATGAGCAAGCGATTTGAGCTCCTCAAAGCGATGATCATACTCTGCGAGCGGCGCAATATTGGGGTTTACAAACGCCAGGGTGATGTCGTGCCCCTCTTGCGCCAAAAGCCGTGTGGGCGCCACCGAACACGGCCCACAGCATGCATGAAGCATCAGTTTCATCGTCCGCCATACCAATCAAGTCAAAATATTAGGGTCAAACTGTTTGATTTATTCTTGCGTATCTTTCGTACAATGCAAGGATAAGGGAGCTACCCTCAGATAAGAAGCAAAAAGCGCAAGGGTGCGAATGGGTTTTGAACAGACAAGAGGGCGTGATTACATGTCAGAGAGTTGGAGCCGAGAGGCTGACGAGCTGCTCAAGCGTATCGAGTCGATGAAGATCGTACGCACCCAAGCAGCACCGCGCGAATCAGCTGCTCATACGATTGGCGTGCAGGCTCCTGATGTGGTGCTTTCTGTCCGCCAGCATCCTGATGGTCTGCTCACGGCGTTTGTCGCAGAGCTTGCCGCTGCCGATGAGATCGCGGTCTCTTTTTGGCTGGTGCAGGATGGCAATGCTGAGGAGCTCTGGTCAGAGCCGGTCCCAAGCATCAAGGCACTTGCCGCAGAGTGGCTTGAGGACGACGAGCAGTCAATCGCTGCGCTGCACGAGCGCGAGTATGAGCTCCTGTTTGGTGAGATCGCCCCGTTTTAGGAGCGCTTGCCAAGCATGATGCCCGTGGGCGTATCAACACAGAGATCATACGTGCCCCGCGCGCGAAACATCTGCCAGAGCATATACCAGTCTCCAACACAACCCAAGGTGTGCATAAAAAGCGCAATGCCGCCAATAGCCGGCCAGCCGAGCGCGCAAATGGCTACAAGGATTACGGTATTGATCACCGTTGGCGCCGCGAGAATAACCACAAAATGACGTGGAACATACTGAGCATCCGGGCAACTCGCATAGAACATGCCCTTGGTAAACCCGTACTTTACCTTGGTGTTTTCATCGCCAAAGAACTTAAATGCAAGCCCGTGAATAAGCTCATGCACGACGATGATGGCCCCCGTCAGGGCAATGCCGCCCAGCACCGCTCCGATCGCCTCGCCCGTAATCTCAAACGATCCGCCATTCGCACCAAATGTCACATTGAAAGCTGGATCGAGCGAGAGCAGAAAAACGAGAAGTCCTAAGAGCGGAAGAAACAAAATGATCTGCAGCCATGCCAGCTTAACCAGCATGCGGTCATCATCAAGAAAATTGATCTCTTTCACAATTCTCATATCCATAGTGGTAGCATAGCATAGCGATTAAAAATATCCTGCTTATCACCATGAAAGCGATTTATGAAACACAACCTTGACCCACATCCTCTGGTTCCCGCACGCGCTGTGATCACTGCGGGCATGCCCTACGGCAATAAGAAGCTCCACTTTGGTCACGTGGGTGGCGTCTTTGTGCAGGCAGATTTTTACGCACGCTACCTACGCAGCCGCATTGGGGCAGAGAATGTCATTTTTGTCTCAGGCACCGATGGATATGGGTCGCCGATTCTTGAGGGCTATCGCAAGCTCAAAGAAAACGATGATCCTCAAAGCTCCCAGATCAACGACATCAACGAGTTTGTTGCCTTGCATCATGTCGATCAACTTGAAACCCTGCATGAGTTTCAGGTTGCGCCCGATCTCTACGGCGCAAGCTCGCTGACACCTGCCGCCCCTGTTCACGAGGCACTGAGCCACAAGTTGATCAACGAGCTCATTGAACGCGACGTTTTACACCCGCATACTTCGCTACAGTTTTATGATGCTACCGCGCAGATGTTTTTGAACGGCAGGCAAGTCGTCGGTCGTTGCCCCGTCCAGGGCTGCAAGTCTGAAAAAGCCTATGCCGATGAGTGCGATATGGGGCATCAGTTTGAGCCTTCTGAGCTCATCGCCCCCAAATCGGCAATTACGGGTGAAACACCCGAGCTCAAAGAAGTTATCAACTGGTATTTTGACCTGCCCGATTACAAGGCAAGCCTCGAGCAAGAAATCGAGCGCTTAAAGGCTGATCCGCAAAGCCGTGCTATCGTGAGCCAAACTGCTCAGGACTTTTTGGGTGACCCTATTATCTACGTCAAGAATGAGTGCGAGGAGGCATACCGCGCCTGCCTCAATAAGCTGCCTGACCATGAGTTTGCTCCAGCTGAAAAGGGCAAGGCGTCCTTTAGTCTCACCTTCAAAGACTACCGTGACCGCGAGCAGGCACGTGATGTCTTACTACAAAACAGCATCAAATTAAGGACGAGCAAAACTCTCGTACCCTTTAGGATCACGGGCAACGTGAGTTGGGGTGTGAGCACTCCTGATCGCCCCGATATGGAGGGCTTGACCGTATGGTGCTGGCCAGAGTCACTCTGGGCACCCATCTCATTTACCAAGACGGTGCTCGAGGATAATGCCACCAACGCGCCTCGTGGTGAGATCTGTCAAGCGAGCAACCCAACGAGCAAGCGTGATTGGCGCGACTGGTGGTGCTCTGATGAGGCAAAGGTCATCCAGTTCATCGGCCAGGACAACATCTACTTTTACTCAGTAGCACAGCCAGCGCTTTTTGAGGCGCTTGACTGGGGACTCAAGCCCACCTGTGTTGTTGCTAACCACCACATCCTCTATATGAACACCAAAGCATCAAGCTCAGGTGCCCTCAAGCCGCCACTCGCACGAGAGCTGCTTAACCACTACTCTGCTGAGCAGCTGCGTTGCCACTGGCTTTCGCTGGGTCTTGAGGGTAAATCGGTAAGCTTCTCGCCTAAGGTCTTTGATCCGGAAAAGCGCGATGAGCCCCGTGCAGCGGATCCCGTGCTTAAAGAAGGGGCGCTGCTCACCAACATCTTCAACCGCTTGGCACGCACCTGCTTTTACACGGCAGCCCGCCAGTATGATTGCTCACTCTCGTACGAGCCAGTCGCTGATGAGGTGATAGATCGAGCCCGCAAGGCAATTACTAAGTACGAAGATCATGTCAATCGCTTTGAGTTTCATAAGGCCTTTATGGTCTGCGATGAGTATTTGCGCGAGGCAAATAAGGTGCTTTCGGCTGCCTGTAAAGAGGCCTCGTTACTCGCAGAAGATGACGAACGATCTGGCAAAAAGGCATACGGGACAGCTTTGGCACGCGGTTTTTTTGAGCTGCATGTAGCGACCATCCTCATGTATCCAGCAGCGCCGCTCGGCTGCAAAAAGATTGCCGATGCTTTTGGCTTAGATCATGAGCGCTTCTTGAGTTTCAAGACGATTCTTGCCGAGATGGACGAGCTTGTTGAGGCATGCGGCGCTCACCCTGCAATTCATCGCGTGGTCGAGCTGCCGCCTCGCTACGACTTTTTTGAGGCACACGAAAGCCAGTACGCCAATAAGAAGTAGTCAGAGGACTCGCGCGTAGAGACCTGCGATTTTATGATTCGCAGTCTGTGGCTGTGAGCTGTAGCTGACAGCTCACGCCTCGCGGCTCATTTAAGCCGGACGAGCAATATATTCAGGACAGCCCTCACTCATGTGGATGCTGCCATCATTCAACACCCAGAGCGCCTCGATTTCGGGATGCTTTTCTACGAGCTCTCGTGAGCGCTCAAACCCCAGTGCCAAAAGCGCCGTCGACCAGCCATCACCATCAATTGAGCGCTTGGAGACAACCGTTACACTCGCAATATCGGTGCTGACAGGCATACCAGTTTTGCATGAAAGAATGTGGTGGTAGTAGGTATCGTCGCACCAAAAGCCGCGCTCGTTGATACCTGAGGTCACCACACTTTGATCAGTCGCCACGAGTGCACCGAGCACGTCATCGCGATCCTTGGTATGCGGATCGGTGATGCCGACCATCCACGGCAGATCCTTATTGGCAAAGACCTCGTGCTTAACCCCGAGGCAAATCACATTGCCGCCGAGGTTGATAATGGCACTCGTCTGACCTGATTTACGCAGGAGCTCCTCGATTTTATCGGCGATATAGCCCTTTGCCACGCCGCCAAGATCAAGCGAAAACCCTGGCTTAATCTGGACGGTTCCATCGTCAAAGAGCTCGACTGCCTGCCAATCGACGAATGCAAGCGCCTCATCGACCTCAGCCTGCGAAGGAATCTCTTGGGCGACAAAATCCCACAGACGTGTCACCGCGCCCATGGTGATATCAAAGGTGCCCTCACTCAACGCGCAATACTCAAGCGCGCACTTGATGAGCTCGTGCGTCTCAGGATCAACCGCCACGCGGGTGCCTGGCGCCTCGTTGATGCGATAGACATCAGAGCCGATGAGATACGCCGAAAACAGCTGCTCGTATTTGCGGCAAAGCGCGATGAGTTCAGCGGCAAGCTGGCTTCCTTGCCAGGATGAGCCGCCGATGAACCGGATGGAAACGATCGTGTTGAAGGCGGCGAGTTCAAGAGTTTGATAGCCCAATTCATCAGGAAACGATAGGCGCACCTGATCTTGATGGGGAATCTCACGAACAAATCGATCGAGATAATGCGGATTCTGATCTGAAGTTTTATCGCTCATGAATGTTATTCCTCGCTGTTAGCCAAACGACGCTGTCAATCAAAGGATCTACAAGTCACGTTTGCCGAGCATCATGCGCATACCGTTTAAGAGCACGATGAGCGCAAGACCGGTGTCGGCAAAAACCGCCATCCACATAGTAGCAATACCAAAGATCGCAAGCACGAAGACAATGAGTTTGACCGCCACCGCAGCGATGATGTTTTGGGTTGCCGTGCGCATAGCGCGCTTGGCGAGCACAAAGAATCCTGGCAGTTGCTTGAGATCTCCCGACATGAGCGCTACGTCAGCTACCTCAAGGGCAGTTTCGCTCGCGGCTGCTCCCATGGTGATGCCGAGTGAGGCTTGCGCCAGGGCGGGTGCATCATTTACGCCATCACCAAGCATAGCAACACTCTTGTGCTGAGCCGCGAGCTCTTTAACGCGCGCAATCTTATCCTGCGGCAAAAGCTCAGCGCGATACGCGGCAATTCCCGCCTGATGAGCAACCACCGCGGCTGCTCGCTCGTTGTCACCGGTGAGCATCTCAACATGCTGGATACCCGCGCGATCAGCGAGCGCACGCATCGCCTGAGCAGACTCCTCACGAATGGCATCCGCCAAACAAAACGAACCAATGATCTCATCGCCCACGCCAATAGCAACCACAGCAGCACCCTGCACAAAGGCATGGTCTTGCGCTTCGTTGGCATGAACGCAGGTGCGCATTCCCATCTCTTCAAGAAAATCGAGCTTACCCACGGCACAACACTTGCCCTCATAAACACCGGTTACGCCAAAGCCTGGCTTTTCTTGCACCTCGGTAATACTGCTGGGTTCAACGGGAGTGATTCCCTGCTCCTTGCCGTAGCGAATGATTGCTTCTGCCAACGGGTGAGCGCTGAGCGCCTCAAGGGCACACGCCAGAGCAATGACCTCATCCTCATCGTGACCATGCAAGACATGAACATCGACAACGCGAGGCTTGCCCTGGGTCAGTGTTCCGGTTTTATCGACTGCAAGGGCTGTTACCTCGGAGGCGATCTCAAGATAAGCGCCGCCTTTAACGAGCACGCCCGCACGGGCGGCACGCGTCATGGCGCTAATAAAGGTCACAGGAGTTGCAAGCACCAGTGCGCATGGGCAACTGATAACCAAAAGCGTGATCGCGCGATATACCCAGTCATGCCAGGTACCTAAATGCACAAGCCCTGCGGCGGTCACGATTGGCGGCACCACTGCGATCAACAGCGCACTTACTACGATCACCGGCGTGTAATAAGCCGCAAAGCGATCGATGAGCTTTTGGCGTGGTGCCTTGGTCTCTTGTGCCTGTTCAACAAGCGTGATGATGCGCGAGAGCATCGAGTCTTTTGCCAAGGCGCTTACCTCAAACTCGATGGCACCTTCAGCGTTGAGTGAACCTGCAAAGATCTCATCTCCCACCGTCTTTTTGACCGGTAAACCCTCGCCCGTCACGATACTTTCGTCAAAATGTGAGCTTCCCTTAGTGATAACACCATCAAGTGCCACACGCTGACCAGGCTTAACCTGCACGATGTCACCAAGATTCACTTCGTCCAATGTGCAAGATTCCCACATCTGTCCACGCAATACCAAGGCATGTTCAGGAGCAAGCTCGGCGAGGTTTTTGATCGATTGACGCGTTTTCTTGAGCGAAACATGCTCAAGGATCTCACCGATCTGATTGAGAAAAATAACGATAGCTGCTTCTTCGTATTCGCCGAGAATCAATGCGCCGACAATTGCGATAAAGAGTAGACAAGCAATGTTGATGCGACGTTCGCAGATCGCTTGCCACACATCGGGCAAGATGGTGACCAAACCCAGCAGCGCCGCGATGGTAAAAACGGCGTTTTCGGCAAGTTCGTGAGCCTGTGCATCGAGACCAGCAAACCCGATACCAAACTTGCCTGCAGCACTCAGGGCAAAACCTACCACGATAAAAAATGCTGAGGCAGCCAATGTGCCGAGCGCACTTGTTGGCAAATCAGCGAGCATCTCACGTAGACGCATGAACATCCTCGGTTTACTGATGAGTGCTTGGGTATTGGGTCGACCGCTGAGTTGATTGCTAGGCTCGTCGTTCAGCTGGTCACTTTGTTGTTTAACTTGACTTGAAGAAGTGTTGCTGCAACCACAGCTACAAAGTCTTGCCATGTTCTGTCCCATCCTCATGGCCACAAGCATGATGATGGATGTGCGAGACATGCTCAATCGAAGTGTTAATGAGCGTATGCACGTGATCATCATCAAGCGCGTAATACACACGCTGGCCGCTGCGCTCGGCGCTCACCAGACCGCGATCCTTCAGCAAGCGAAGCTGATGAGAAACGGCAGACTGCGAGACGCCCAAAAGTTCAACCAGTTCACTCACACACAGCTCTTGAACACTCAGCGCAAGTAGGATGCGAAAACGCGTGCTATCGGCAACCGCCTCGAGCAGCTGCGTCGCAAGGTAAATCGCGTCTTCATTTGCGAGGTGCCTCCGAATGGTATCAAAATCGGGTGTTTTCTGATCGTCCATCATATTTCCCCTTTTTGACCATAGCATATGAGTATTTGCTCATATACTCATATCACAGACTTTGAACCTCGTCACCTAAAACAACGTTATATTTGGGTACAGTGATCATAATCCTACATAAAACTTGGTATATAAGGCTGTTATGAAAAACTTGTACACACAACCTGCGTGCGCAGCTCCCGCCGACCTTGCTGCTCCTGATGCAGACAGGGTTCGCCTGGCTATCCTCGACAAGACCCTGCGCAACCCGACAGTTCATGACTACACGCACGACCTGATCAACTCCATGAGCGGCGCAACGGGATTTTCAAACATCTTAAGGTCGCTGATTGTGAGTGGCGATATCGCCCGCGAAGCCAATGAGCCAATTGATCATCGCGCTTTGTATCTCGCTCGTTTGATCCGTGAGATGGGCGGCGCATTCCCAGCAATTAGCGTGAATGAGCTTGGCGATAATCCGCGCGAGATCAACAGGATCCTCGATAAGATCAAGCATGATGCGAGCATCACCACCGCCGAAGGCAAAGCAATCGAGCTCACTGAGGAAAAACTCACCGAGCTCATTGATGCGCTTGGCGCAAGCTTGACGGGCAATGAGCTCACGATGATTGATGATGCCCCCGACGATCCTAACAAGGGTTCGCTTAAAGACCCGCTCTTTAGCCACGGGGTTGCTCCTGTTGCCACCCCCGACAAACTCAAGACCGATAAAAGCCACCTCAACACTGCCCCTGAGCTCGTGCTTGAGCAGGTGCTTGGCAATGACATAAACCCGACGAGCTGGCGGATGAGTGCTCCTGATCGCGTTCACCTCGTGGGCGCGCTTGCAAATCAGATGCACTGCATCTCCTGTCCTAAGCTAGCTCCTCCTTCACTCAAACGCTGGGCACACCGGATCGAATCGGCATTCAACCGCCTTACACTTGCTTTGCACTACAGCAAGGGCAGCGCCCATACCGAGGCTGAGCTTGCACTTTGGGATCACGCCATTCTCCAAGCAGGAGCAAGCCCGCTGTATGACATCACCACCGCCGAGCAAGATCGCGATGACTTAAGTGTTCGCAAGATGATTGCGCTGCTGCTCACCAAACTTTCAACCCCCTACCGCTTAAGCCCCCAGTTTAGGCTCAATATGAAAGCGGGAATTTGCATCATCGAATTTAAGGCACCTGAGCTTGAGATGATGCCTAAGACCCGCTACGACACGGCTCAAAACTGCTGGGTTGCGATGACCCCGCTTGAGCAGCGAGCGCTTCATACCCGCTATCTGGCAGCGCTCGGCATCAATCTCGCAAGCATGGCGTTCTGGGCCACCCAAAGCCTGCAAGAAGTCATCATTCAATGCATTCCTGAGACCGCCAACCGCGAGGGTGAGATCTTGTATCGCGCTGAATTTGATCGCGAGAGCTTTCTCGAGTGTGCCGCCCTTGCTGCGACCGACCCCGTTAGCGCACTGCTCTCACAACGAACGACTGCCGGCATTGACAGGCAGATGTTCTTGCCAATCACCATGGCGCTCAATATCAACGATAAGCGCTTTACCTACTGCTGGTTTCAGGCGATCGAAAATCTCAACACAACGCTCGATCAAATGTCTCAAATCACAATGAAAGCAACCGTTTCGGGGGATCTTGCCATCCTTCCCGATCAGACAGTAGTGCCCACTCAGGGAGAGATCACCGCTCTCGTGCACCAACTCATCGAGGACGGGATACCTGTCCCCGAGATGATCAGCACACTCAACAAGACAATTCTTGCTTATCCAGGCACTGATGCTGCTCTGTTTTGTGCGTGGATCTGTCGAGCACTGGCCGATCATGAGAGCAATGTCGACAGCCGCTCACTCACCGAGATCATCACCGAGCTTTCGATGGACACCGTCAGCATCGTCGGTCAAGCAAGTGCCGCGCGGATGCTTGCAGGCAACGATCGGACTGATGAGGCCATTGATCTCGTGCGTCAAACCATCAATGACGTCTTGCCACCTGAAGTCTGGCAGGATGAAACAAAGGTGATCAGAGCCTTTAAAACCCCGGTTGAACGCGTAATCTACAACCATCACTTTGAACATGACATCCGTAATTTAGCGCTCATTCCTGCTGCCACCCTGCATTTGATCTTGCTTCTCTCAGAGATTTTAAGCGAGGAGCGAGCATTTAACGAGGCTCAAGAGATCGCCCGTATTGCCTGTTTGATCAACCCATTTTATGACTTAAGCTACCTGCACCTCGTACGCGCCCATGAGCTCAATAAAGACTATGGCGCGGCGGTTGAAGTGTGCCTGGAAGCACTGAGAAATACGCTCACGAGCGCTGACCTTGGCAGGCTGCTCTATCGCCTTGGGTTTTTGTCGTATCAGTACGCCCGCAAACTCGGCAAAATAACTGATGATAATCTAGTCACCAAGTCGCTCGCTTGCTACGAAGTGGCGCTGACACTGCCAATTGGCTCGCTCTATGATGACGCGCTCAAAGAGTATGAGGAGCTTTGCGAGCAACACGGGGTGACTCCTCACAGTCGCAGTCTCAAAGAGTCACAGGACACCCTCGAGTCGTATTTGATTCCTGCGCGGATTCATCCGAACACCACCTGCTTTGTTGAAAGTGCTCTTGAAGCGGCAAGCAATGCAGGACTGCTTTCGGTGGCTGAATCATGTGCCGAATGGCTTGCCGAAGAAAACCCCGATCGCGATGACCTTGCTTTGGTCGCGCAATCTTATCCAACAAAGGATGTCCTCTAATGCATGAAACCCAGATGTCAACAACGCACGATCCTATCAGGATTTTGTTCGTCTGCCACGGTAATATCTGCCGATCAACCATGGCGGAATTTGTCATGAAAGACCTTGCGCGTAAGGCGGGGCTTGAGAACTCGCTTGTCATTGCCTCGGCTGCCACGAGCGCCGAAGAGATAGGTAACGACACTCACCCTGGCACCAAGCGTATTCTCGATAAACACGAGATCCCCTATCTGCTGCGAGCGGCTCGACAGCTGCGCGGTGAGGATGAGGTGAGCTGGGATTACATCATCGGCATGGACAGCGCTAATATGAGAAACATCGCACGTATGCTGCCTCAT
>JAEZXW010000062.1 GCA_023419515.1 Actinomycetes bacterium | reverse complement strand
GCCATGAGGAGCGCGCTGATTAAACTACTCGCAGGCAAAAGCCAGCAGGAGCGACTTTCAGCGTGCTCTCGATCGTTGTGGTCGGGACAGGCGGTGGTTGAATGTGCAGTGATTTTGCCGGTGGTGGTTGCCCTCATCTTGATTGTGGGCAATCTCACGGGTTATCTGGCGGTTTGTGCGAGCTTTGACCGAGCAAGCAGTCGGGCTGTGTTGACCTATGGGGTTTCGCCTCGGGCGGCAGGCGTAGCTGATGCGAGCGCAGAGGTCACTAAATCGTTGCGCTCAGCTATTGAGTCATCAGTCCCGAGCGTGATCGCTGATCGCATTGCGATAGAGGTGAGCGCAGACCCTGTCAGTTTTGGCTCAGGCGATGAGTCTTATGAGGAATCGGCTGCCTTTTCACTGGTATCAGGCTTGCAGACTTATGAGTGCACCCTGACATATGAGCCCTGGCCTCGGTTTGCTTCTTTTGCTGGCGTGCCGATCAATACACCGGTGCACTTAACTCACAAAACAAAGCTGACGATTGACCCTTATCGAAATGGAGTGGTGTGGTGATGAGATGCATAGAGTGTTCAAGCATTGAAAGCGTGACATCGATACGTTGTTTGGCAGCTCTCTCGTTTTTTGATCGCGCGTGCGGTTTGCTGCGGTTTTCTCCTCAACGATTACACAAGCGGCGAGCGGCTGGCATGTACTTTGATCAGGTGAAATCCGTGCATACGATTGGCATGAGGCATTCAATCGACGTTGCGTTTGTCGATAAAAGCGGCTGCGTTATTGCCACGTATTGCAACGTTCCACAGGGTCGCGTCTTAGTTGGACGAGGAGCAACATCGGTGATCGAGCGCTTTGCGAGCAGTGATCCATGGTTTTCGAGAGGGGAGCACGTATGCATCAAGCAGTGCGCGTAATGAGGTGTCCGCATTGTGCTGCCACGTTGATACAAGGCGTTGATTATTGCTACAGCTGCAATCATGTTTTGTCCGCTCAGTCAATTAAGCGTGGTCAGTCTGTGAGTAGAGAGGCGTCTCTCTCAGCTCCAGCTCAGGTGCTCCCTCAGAGCAAGGCCGAGATTTCTTCAATACAAAATGCTGAGCTGTCGTCTTGCACTATCAGAATTACCAAGAAACTACAGTGTCATGCTATGAGATCAAAAAATGAGGCCGCCGTTCAATCCGGACGTCACGCGGCCTTGAGCCTACCCGAGATTGATCCTTGCCATGAAGAAAAAACGATTACTGTGCGCGCCCCTGTAATTAGCATTGGGAGTGGAGTTCAGGCTCATGTGCGACTTGTTGACGAGACAATCGACTCAGATCATGCGCGACTTTATATTGATCACAGTATGGTGGTGCTGGAGAACAGATCTTTTCTGGGGTCAACTCAAGTTGATGGTATTGATTTAATTGGATGCACAGTCATAGCTAATGGAGAAGAGTTCACTGTTGGCCCGTATGTTTTGCAAATTATCGATCATGATAAAAAAGAAAGTGTCAGGCGCTCAACATAAGCATGTAAATGTAATTTGGTGACAAAATGCATAAGTTTTCAAAGATGTAAACTCACATTAGTTTGTAACGTTAAAGCACTGGTTACAAGCTTCAGTGGTAAACTTTGGTTCCGAGGTGTTGTTTGTAGCAAGTCAGTTTGCTGAAGGCTTTCTCGTGCACCGCAAGTATCTTGTGCTAATCGTAATATGTTTCCATGTTGCCTTTGTTCTTATATAGGTATATCTGATGCTATCTGACCATGGAAAGCTTATCTCTACAGTAGATCTTTCGGTTTACCGTATTGCCCCGCGCTGTAGTCATCAAACACCGCGGGGCATTTCTTATTTAGTATACGGTGAATGATGTAACCTCTGGAGCATTATTAGTACCTGTCACGTATGCTTCGATGGCCAGGCCTTTTGCTGTTGCTCCGTAGGCGTTGGTGATATCTATTGTTGATTTCAGATACCATGTCGAGTCGTCAACTGGCTCGGCGGCGATCTCGTTAAGGATATAGTGAATCTTGCAGCCGTATGGGTATTGACTTTCTGCAAATTGCTGCACCGCAACCCAGGCGTAGTCTCTCCCCAGTTTCTCTTCGAGTGCAGCGCGCCGTTCTTTAGTCTGATTTGCAAGTTCTATACGCTCTGGTGTATCGATGATAATTTTGTTTCCACTCTTAACCTCGGCGACTACCCAATTGGCTTCATCTTCACCGAGGAACGATGTTGGATCGCTCCCTATCTTATGAGCTGATGTCCCGGGTGAGAAGTACCATGTAACGTCCTTGTCCGACTCTTTGATTTTTTCCATCGCCTCTTTTATGGTCAGACCGGGAAGCGTTTCCTCGAGGCTTGGAGCTTCGGTTTTCTTCTGGCTTTGTTCACTACTCTCTTGCGTCTCGTTGCTACCCTGTGTTCCATTGCCGAATGCACCAATGATTGTAATGATGACAATTGCAATAATGACCGCCTTTAGCTTGCCGCCCTTCTTCTCTTTTTTTTTCATAACGAAGCCCCTTTCTTGTATGTGGAAATAAGTTCGTGATTGGCACATGCGTTTTACAAACCGTCATGCGTGATAATAGAGCAAGAAGCAGGCATTCAGCATGAACAAATAAGGTATTTGATACAAAAATATGCAAGTTTTCAAAAACGGTCTAGCGTCAAGCTGGGGTCTTTGCTATAGTTTGTTGTCGCTGATGTGGCTGGATAGCTCAGTCGGTAGAGCAGAGGACTGAAAATCCTCGTGTCGGGGGTTCGATTCCCTCTCCAGCCACCATCGCCCTTCTCAAAGCATCAACGAGGCTCCCGCGAGGAGCTTTTTTATTGCTCAAAAAACGCTTGCACTTCTCAATGGGTTGGGATTGCTTGAGATGCTCGAGCTGCCTCACGACTCCCATTCAAAGCGACCAGATTTTTAAAAGTAATCTTGCCAAGGCTTTGGTTCAAACAATTTGTCGGTTGCAATAATCTGACCGCAATAAAAAAACCCTGCAACTCGGATGAGTTGCAGGGTGATTCAAGTCAATGGCGCGGTGTAAGGGATTCGAACCCCTGACGTCCTGATTCGTAGTCAGGCCCTCTATCCAGCTGAGGTAACACCGCATTCGTGCTGTAAACAGCTTGCATATATTCACACAACAACAGATGCCTGTCAAGCGAGCGTACAAGATGAGAATCATGCTCAACAAGATAAGCAAATCTAGCGCTCAGAAAAATGGCGGAGAGCTAGGGATTTGAACCCTAGAGACGCTTTTAAGGCGTCTACTCGCTTAGCAGGCGAGCACCTTCGGCCACTCGGTCAGCTCTCCGCAACTGGCGGAGGGGGAGAGATTCGAACTCTCGGAACGGGGGACACCCGCTCAACGGTTTTCAAGACCGCCGCATTAACCCACTCTGCCACCCCTCCAGGGCATGCCAAGTAAGGACATGCAGTGCGGCTAATCATAGCGCAAAATATGGGGAGGTGCTACCAAAATTTTGTGACCGCGCACGTAAGGCGGTAAGATAAACACAAGCACATTAAGACGTGGTTTCACCGTGGTTGTGGCGGTATGTGATCGTGCTTGTGGAGTGATAAAATCCCCGCACTTGATGCCCGTAGCAATTGTGAAACATCCGCAACCTCTACCCTCAAGGAATAATCGATGCAGTCTTTTTCTCACGATTTTGAAAACGTTCACCAGCAGTTTTCCGGTAATCCAGAACCATCAAACTTTACTCATCAGCAGGCACAGGCTGATGAGTATTTCATGCATCAGGCGCTTGAGCAGGCAAAGCTTGCGGCGAGCAAAGGTGAAGTGCCAGTTGGGGCGGTTGTGGTTTACCAGGATGCGGTAATCGCTCGGGCACACAACCTGCGCGAGACCGCGGCTGATCCTCATGCCCATGCTGAGTTTTTAGCGCTTGAGCAGGCTGCTCGGCAGCTGGGTCGCTGGCGACTCAGTGGTTGCACGGTCTATGTCACCCTTGAGCCGTGCGTGATGTGCGCGGGGCTCATGGTCAATGCTCGTATTGATCGCTGTGTGTATGGTGCCGCTGACCCGAAGGGCGGGGCGCTTGGTACCCTGTATGACCTGCATCATGATGAGCGACTCAATCATGCATTTGAGGTTTCGGTTGGTGTTTTGCAGGAGGAGTGTGGGGCTGTATTGAGTGAATTTTTCAAGGAGCTTCGCTCGCGCAAGAAAGCTTAAACTTGCTGAGCCGCAGTTGATGAAAGCAAATCTTCTGGTGATCCTGCAAGCGAAGGGAGTCGCCCGACAGCCCCTCGGTAAAGCCTGCCACCTAACCCCTTGAGCGCTCGTCACTTGAGACCCCATGAGAAATGCGCTAGTCTGGTAAGATACTTTGAAATAGGTGTTTTCAAAGGGTTCGAGCGGCGTTATACGTCGAACCAGGTCAGGACCGGGAGGTAGCAGCCTTAAGCGTCCCTGACGAGCGCTCGGATCCTTTGAGGGCACCTTTTTTCTTGCCAGCAGTCTCCTTTCAATAAGCAACCTCATAACAGTGCTATCAGCACCGACTCCTGCGATTTTCCCGTCCAAGTAATTAAAACACAATATATTGTGTATTTATCTGTTGTAAAACCACTACAACATGATAGTATCCATTGAGCACCCTCTGGAGGGAGCACTTAATATCGCGCCAACCTCACTTCCTTTAATGAGTCAATAAGCGCCAATAGAGAGCGGAGCCTTACACCATGCAGGTCATCAAAAGAACCGGCCAAAAAGTTGATTTTGATAAGCAAAAGATTGTTGTTGCGATCGAAAAAGCGATGCACTCATCCTCAGGTGTCTACGAGCCAGGTCAGGCGCAAAAGATTGCTGATGAAATCGAGGATTTTGCGCAGCACCTCAAAGAGCCGATGACCATTCATGGCATCGAGGAGCATGTGTACTACAAGCTCATTCAAAACAACAATCCGGCGACTGCTCGTGCGTATGAGGGATATCGATCAGTACAGGCGTTCAAGCGTCAGAACAACACCATTGACCAAGATATTGTTGGTATTCTCAACTGCTCAAATGTCAGCGTCATGGATGAAAATTCCAATAAGGATGCGCAGGTCGTGAGTACTCAGCGAGATCTCATTGCTGGCGAGGTGTCAAAGGACATCGCCCGCAGGCTCATCATGCCAACCGACATCGTGATGGCGCACGACAGCGGAGCGATCCACTTTCATGATATGGATTACATCATTCAGCCAATGTTTAACTGCTGTCTCGTGAACCTCGAAGACATGCTCACCCATGGCACGGTCATCAACGGTAAAAAGATTGACTCACCAAAGAGTTTTCAGGTTGCTTGTACAGTGACCACTCAGATTATTGCGCAGGTAGCAAGCGGTCAGTACGGTGGTCAGAGCATCAATGGCATTGATCGCATCCTCGCTCCGTTCGCTCACAAGAGCTACCAAAAGTACCTGGAGGCAGTCGTCGAGGAGCAGCGTGAGGTCTACGGCATCGAGCCTGATATGGCACGGGCTCATCAGATCGCGCTCAAGCGTACGCGTAAGGAGATCAAGGACGGTATCCAGACCATCCAGTACCAGATCAACACCCTCATGACGACCAACGGTCAAGCCCCGTTTGTCACGCTTTTTATGCACTTCATGCCCGACAATCCGTTTGCTCGTGAGGCGGCCTGGATCCAAGAGGAGATCTTAAAGCAGCGTCTCGAGGGTATCAAAAATGAGGCTGACGTCTATGTCACCCCGGCGTTTCCTAAGCTCATCTACGTCCTCGATGAGCACAACGTCTATCCAGAGAGCGAGTATTACTATCTCACGCAGCTCGCTGCCCAGTGCACGGCAAAACGCATGTATCCCGATTACATTTCAGCAAAGATGATGCGCAAGCTCTACCAGGGCAATGTCTTTAGCCCGATGGGTTGTCGCTCCATGCTGGCTCCGTGGCAGGATTCAGACGGTAACTATGTGTTTGATGGCCGCTTTAACATGGGCGTGGTGTCACTTAACTTGCCACAGATCGGAATTTTGGCCGATGGCGATGAGCAAAAGTTCTGGACGCTCTTAGAAAAGCGTCTCGATTTGGTGAAACGTGCGCTGCTCTTTAGGTACGAGCTGCTCAAAGAGGTAACGAGCGATGTGAGCCCGATCCACTGGCAGCACGGTGCTGTTGCTCGCTTGGCTCCCGGTGAAAAGATCGCACCGCTGCTGATGGACGGTTATGCGACCATCTCGATGGGATACATCGGCCTCTATGAGCTCACGAAGCTCATGACAGGCAAAAGTCACACGGCACCAGAGGGCAAGTCGTTTGCGCTTGCGGTCATGGATCGACTCAAGCAGACAGTTGACACGTGGAAGCAAGAGACCGGGTTTGGCTTTGCGCTCTACGGTACGCCAGCAGAGAGCCTGACCAACCGTTTTTGTCAGATCGACCGTGCTCGCTTTGGTGAGATCAAAGATATTACCGATAAGGGTTATTACACCAATTCCTACCATGTTGACGTGCGTGAAAACGTGACAGTATTTGAGAAGTTTGATTTTGAGAGTGAATTTCAGGAGCGCTCGACCGGCGGTATGATTTCGTATGCAGAGATTCCCAACATGACGCACAATCCCGCTGCGATTGAACAGCTAGTTTGCTATATCTACGACCATATCACTTATGCGGAGTTCAACACCAAGAGCGATTACTGTCACATGTGTGGTTTTGACGGCGAGATTGTGGTAAATGAGCGCAACGAGTGGGAGTGCCCGCACTGTCATAATCAGGATCGCAGTCGTCTGACGGTCATCCGTCGTACCTGTGGTTATTTGGGAGAGAACTTCTGGAACGAGGGTCGAACCAAAGAAATTGCCTCGAGGGGCGTGCACATCTAATGCGTCCTGGCAACTACGCGCAAATCAGAAAATACGATATTGCCAATGGTGAGGGTATCAGAACCACGCTTTTTGTGACGGGGTGCTCTCATCGCTGTCGCGGCTGCTTTAACCCCGACTACTTTGATTTCAAGGCGGGTGCGCCATGGACAGAAAAGGTACATGAGAAGCTTGTTGCTTATCTTGCTGATCCCAACGTGGTGGGACTCACCCTCTTGGGTGGCGAACCTTTACAAAACCTCTGGTTGACTGATGTTCTTCGCAAGATTAGAGCGCATCAGTCGGATGGGGTGGCAGATAAAACCATTTGGATTTACTCGGGCTACACCTTTGAGCAGATACTTGAGCACCCAGGTCGCTGCGAACTGATTGCGCTTTGTGACGTGCTCGTCGATGGCTTGTTTGTTGAGGAACTCAAAGACGTGCGGCTCAAGTTCCGTGGCAGTTCTAATCAGCGCCTCATAGCAATACAGCCGTCCCTGCAGGCAGGAGCGGCTGTGCTTTACGAACCTCGTTAGAGGTTTTTGGGGTTGGGCAATGATGGCGGGCGAGAGCTTTATGTCCCGAGTGAGAACCTCTTGCCCTGAGTCCTCTTAGATAATGAGACTATCCGAACGTTCGACCAAAGTGAGATCAAAAATGAGGGTTTTACCAGCGAGTTCATGGTTAAAGTCAAAGGTGACGATTCCATCCTCGATGCTCTTTACCAGTGCTGGCAGTGGACCGTGCTCGGTCTGAAAGACAACGCGCTCTCCAACAGGGAGCGATTCGCCATTAGGGATCTCAGAAACCGATGCCTTTTGAATGAGCGAATCATCGTGCATGCCGTAGGCCTCTTCGGCTGGGATGGTGATCGTTGTGCTTTCGCCAACCTTAAGCGCTGCAACGCCCTTATCAAATCCAGGAATCACCATGCCAGAACCAAGCTGGAATTCCAGAGGATCGCGACCTTCGCTCGAATCAAAAATCTTGCCGTCCTCAAGGCGTCCAGTGTAGTGCACCTTAACGGTAACGGGGGTATCTGCCATGATACTTCCTTTCGTGGCGGTTCATATGAAAGATGAATGTGAGTGCATTGCACACAAGCTGTTCGTTTATCATACCAGCAACAATGATAGGCCACGTTACGCCATTGAAAGAGCAGAGAATGACAGATCAGCCGACAGGTATCGGAAACCCAGACCCTAGCATCTCGAGAGATGAGATCACGCAAAAGCTTGAAGTGATCCTCGGTAACCAAGGGCTTGCCCAGCTTACTAAGTCAACCGTGCTGGTGCTTGGCGTTGGTGGCGTTGGTTCAAACTGTATTGAGGCGCTGGCTCGCGGCGGCGTTGGTCATCTCATCATTGCCGATAAGGATGTAGTTTCGGCGTCAAACATCAATCGTCAAGCAGTTGCCTATACGAGCACAATTGGTCAAAAGAAGGTCGACGTGATGGAACGCCTGATCAAGGACATTAATCCGCATATTACGGTTGAGACGCACGACCTCTTTTTGTTGAGTGAAAACATCGCTGATTTTTTGGACACTCAGCGTGAGCGGGTTGATTATGTGGTTGATGCGATCGATACCATCTCGACCAAGCTTGCCATTGCCAAGTACGCAGATGAATACGACATGCCGATTATTAGCAGTATGGGAGCAGCAAATAAATTGCATCCTGAATGCTTTGCGATCACTGATCTCTTTAGTACGGTGCACTGTCCGATGTCGCGTATTATGCGAAAAGAGGCGCGTAAGCGCGGTATTTCGCGTCTCGAGGTTATCTATTCGTACGAGTACCCCGTTAAGCTGCAGGTTCAACCTGGCTACACTCGACGCGATAAGGCGCATCTGGGAACGGCCTCCTTTGTCCCACCGATCATGGGGCAAATGATCGCAGGTCACATCATCAAAAAGCTTGCGGGGGTTGAGCACGACGGATATACGGATAAACCATGAGGCTCTTTGATGCGCATTCTCACCTTGGGGCGCTTGCTGATGAGATCGATGATCGGTTACATGAGATTCTCGACGAGCTTGCTGTTCAGTCGCTTGTACATGGTGGGCTGATCGCGACGACGACGCCCGAACAATATGTTCGCTGCGCGCAATTGTTGAGCGCTAGAAGTGATGGAGCTGATGGCTGGCGCCTTGGATTGGGCATGCATCCGTGGTGGATTGATGGCAGTGAAGAAAGCATCCATGCCCAAGGGGCGTTCTTCGAGCAGTTGACGGGTTTGTTTGCTGCATCTGGTACTTCATCTGCTGCCGCATCGAGTGAAGAACTACGCCCGCTCGTGATCGGCGAGGTTGGCCTTGATGCAGCTGGCAGTCACGCTGATGCCTTTGCGTATCAAAAGCAATGGTTTGACCAGCTCTGCAGCAGGCTCGATGTACTCGATGTCGCTGATACTTCTGAGCGTTCCATCATCCTCTCGATCCACTGTGTCCGAGCAGCACAAGCGCTCATTGATTCACTCGATAAGGTCGATGGTTTTCGCCGCTGGCGGGTCATTTTTCATTGGTTCAATGATGATGGTGAGAGCCTCAACGCCCTGCGTGAGCGAGGTGCCTGGTTTTCTGTCGGCCATAAGATGCTCAAGACCAAACGCGGGCGTGCTTATGCGACACAGATCGGCGTCTATCGTCTCTTGCTTGAGACCGATGAACCCGATGAAACTGATTGGCAAGCCTTAACTGCTTATAGTGCGCAGGTGCATGAAATGGCAGTGCTAAAGAGCCTTAAGGCACTCACTGAGGTTCGTGGGTGCACAGAAAAAGACCTCGCTGAAGTGCTGTGGCGCAATGCAAGCGAGGTCTTTGATCTTAAGTGCGGTGATTTTTAGCGAGCTGATCGCGAGTTAACCCCCAGCGATCCGATTTTTATCCTTCAGTGATTCACTTACCTTTAATTAACGTGAATCAGCGAGAAAATTTCGACGTCAGAAACCTGAGCAATCGCCTGACGTGGATGTAAAAACGCAAGCTCCATCAAAAAGCCGAGCCCCGCTACAGTGGCGCCCGTCTGCTCGATGAGCTTGATAGTTGCCTGAGCCGTGCCGCCTGTGGCGAGTAGGTCGTCAACAATCAACACCACGTCATCGCTTGTCAGCGAATCCTTGTGAATCTCGAGAGTGTCGGTACCATACTCAAGTTCATATTCCTGTTGATAGGTCTCGCGTGGGAGCTTGCCTGGCTTGCGGGCAGGCACAAAGCCAGCGTGGAGCTTGTAGGCAACCGGAGCGCCGACCATAAAACCGCGAGCCTCAGCCCCAATAACTTTGGTGATGCCCCTATCGGCAAAATGCTCAGCAATGGTATCGGTGATAGCAGCAAAGCCATCAGGGTCAGCCATGAGCGGCGTAATGTCCTTAAAAACAACGCCAGGTTTGGGGTAGTCGACAATATCAGTTACGAGGTGCTCGTAGGCAAAACTGGCCACGATCATCCTTTCTGTAGTGGGGCGCTTATGGATGCGCCGCAAGTATTAAGACGCGGTGGTAGGTATCAGCGCGCCCCATCAACGACAAAAGCCAATTATAGCGTAGAGCCTTGTCGTTGGGCTTTCTGTTATAGCGCAGAGCCTTGTCGTTGGCGTTCCCGTCGGCCTTCTCGATGCTCAGTCCTGGTTTTGGAGTGCATCCTGCGAGCGGTTGACGTAGCGAATGAGGTCGTTGCGCCGGTGAATGCCTGTCTTTTCGTAGATATGCCTGATGTGCGTGTTGACCGTATGTACTGAGATCGACAGATATTCGGCAGCCTCTTCAGCCGTGCGACCGCGCACGATGAGGACAAGTACCTCGTATTCCTTGGGCGAGAGTCGATGCTCGATTGCCAGGTCTTGGCAGACCTGTTCGAGGGTGACGTCTTTTGCGATGGGGGTGACAAGATGCTCGATCAAGTACTCCTGACGAACGAGCGGCACCAAAATCATCATGATAAGACAAATAAAAACAAGCCCCACTTCAGAGGTATAAGCTTCAGCAATCGGTGGATTCATCTCAAAGAGCAGTGCAATCGAGTTACCAACGCCGATGCCCGTTCTGATTGAGACGCATGAGAGGGTAAATGCCAAAAGCGGTGAGACGAGGCCATTGATGGTGAGCCGCCCAAAGTAGGCAATCAAGAGCACTTCCATGGCGCTAAATACGGCTAGTGCTAGCAAAAATGCGGTGAGGTAGTAGCTTGGATCGGTCAAGAAAAAGGCAAATGCGACGACTAGCAAGATGAGCAGCCACGGAAAGCTTGCCGAGATGCGATCTTCCGCGTGAAATATCCGCTCGATGCCAACGATCACGACAATGAGCAGGGCGCCTGCCATGATGCCGTAGGCAAAGGTGTTCATCTGGGTTGGCAGGTCTTCCCACGGAATGATAGCAACGAGGTAATAGCAGGCAGCGGCTGCGATAAAGCTCAAAGCACACACCGTGCCAACGGTCTTGACGCTCTGCTGAATTGCCTTATTGGAGTGGTAGATCGATGCGTGGTTGACTGCGATTTTTCTCGTGCGAAAAAGCTCCCACGACGAGATCATTGGCAACAGGCTGATAAACCAGGGCGCCAAAACCTTTGGGATGAGGTTTGCCACCAGCATCGTGCAAAAGAGCGTCAAGCTAAAGACGATGCCGATGTGACTTACCTTAAACTGCACCTGCAGTTGTGAGTAATGTTTTGCCCAGAGCAGCCATAAAATCGAATCGCTAAAACCAAGCGCGATGCAAATGCCGCAGGTCATCCACAGATTGTTCACTGACTCAGGAATGATCGTGAGCGCAAGCGTGAGCACACAGAGCAAAAACGGACAGCAATAATTAAGGCAGGTAAGCTCCTGCACCTTTGGATATGCCCTCGTCAAAAAGTAGAGTGCAGCAAGTGAGCCAGCTGAGGCAAACAGATACACTAGCCAGGCAATGGTGATGGTTGAGGCAAGCAGCGGGATGTGCCAAAAGGCTTGCGGTGTGAACCAGAGGCAAAAATGCCACGAGATAAAAATTGCAAAGGCAACGTATTTACCGTAGGTGTGTTGGGTGATCTGTGCCGTTCCGCTCAGTCCGTCTGCGATAGCATTTATCTGAGATCTTGAGGCTGATTCGTTTAAGTTCTTCATGTTTTGTCACATCGATCTATAGTCGTGACGAACAGATCCATCGACGCCTCGTCAATCGAGCAAAATCTTACTCAGACCAACAAAACATCATGTTTGTCCAGTATGTGTTGAACCATCACTAACAGCATCATTAGTTCCTGAGTATTGGCCAATCATTAGAACTTAGGGATCACCAGTTGACAGCAGTCAATATTCTCAAAACAAAGGCTGTTCAGCAAGTTTGTGCCTAGGCAAGCTTGCGAGGAGTGGTTTGGTTGCAACTGCGCAGTGCGCTAATCCACGGCAAAAAACAGCCCCTTGACCTATGAGGACATTTTGGCTGAAAGGAGCCTCGATGTTGGCTTCGCTCAAGCGGGAAGAAAAGACCTACCGTGATCTTTCAACCCTGCATCGCTGGTTTCTTCTCGTGCTCGTAAGCATGGGAAGTTCAATTATTTATACACCTGCCTATCTCAAGGGCGTTTTTTATGATCCGCTGATGCAAGGCCTTGGCGTCACGAACGCCGACCTTGGTGCATTGCTGGGCGCCTACTCTATTACTGCAATGGTTTGCTATCTGCCAGCCGGCGTCCTTGCTGATAAGGTTCGCATGCGCACGCTTTCTTGGATCGGTATGGTTGGTACCGCACTGCTGACCTTCTGGTATGCCTTGCTGCCAAGCATGACGTCGCTCTACATCGTATTCGTTGGCATGGGCATCACGTCGATTTTGATCTGGTGGGGTACCCGCTTTAAGCTGGTTCGCCTCATCTTTAATGAGGACGAGTATCCTTCGCGCATCGGCGTGAGCTATTCAGTCTACGGTGTGGCAGGTCTGGTCGTTGGCTTGATTAACACTGCCATCGTCTCTTCAATTGCCGATCAAACCCAGGCAATCCAGGTGCTTTTGTTCTTCCTGGGTGCGCTGATCTTGGTGCTCGGTATCTTGTCGTTCCTGCTTATTCCAAACTTCAAGGGTGAGATCGACCCCAATGCAAAGAGCTTTGATCTTAAGGGCATGCTCTTGGCATTCAAGAACCCTGGCGTTGTTTGGGCTGCTATTGCCATGTTTTTCATTTACGCCGTTTATCAGGGCGTTACCTACACCACGCCATTTATGACAGCTGCATTTTCTGCACCACTTGCCGTCGTTTCGGTCGTTGGCTTGATCCGTACCTACGGTATCGGTCTCATCGCCGGTCCCGCTGCTGGTAAGCTCGCTGAGATCATGCGTTCGCCTGGCAAGACGATCGCCATCTTCATGATCGCTTCCGCTGCCGTGCTTGCGGCATTTATCTTCCTGCCTCGCAATGAAGCAATGGTCATCGCAGTTGCTATCCTCGTTGTCGTGGTTGGTTTTGTGACCTACGGTGCTTTCTCAATTGGTTCTTCAACCCTGACCGAGGCTCATGTGCCTCTGCCTATTTTTGGCGCTGCTTCTGGCATCTTGTCGGTCATCGGATTTTTGCCCGACGCGTTTTTGCACACGTGGTTCGGCAGCATGATCGACTCCAAGGGTCTTGAGGCATACAACGAGATGTTCGTCATCCTCATCGTGTTCGCTGCTATTGGCATTGTTGCTGCGCTGATGGTTCGCCGTTATGGTCTTAAGGCTGAGGCGGCTGCAAAGGCACAGGCTGAAACCCAGGTTCCAGCCATCGAGCAGTAAAGCGTGATCGGTATGAAGGGTCCTTTGTCAAACAAGCTGCGTGTGCCTGAGCTCATTTCTGATGAGATGAAGGCGGTGCTCGAGCAAGAGAGCAAGCTGGCGGGCGACGCAAATGACACGAGTGTTGGCTTTGAGCAGATGCGCGAAAACTATCTGCTCGGCCGCGCTTGGTGGAACGAGGGTGGTCCGGTCATGGTGCATAGCCGTGACGAGATGATTCCCACGCGCTATGGCGAGGTTCGCGTTCGCTGGCATTACCCCGTTGATTCGAGCGATCACAAGCTACCTCTCATTGTGTTTGTCCACGGTGGCGGCTTTGTGCTCGGTGGTCCAGAGAGCCACGATCGCATCACCCGCATCCTGGCGCAAGAAGCCCAGGCTGCGGTGGTGAGTGTTGACTACACCCTCTCGCCCGATGCAAAGTTTCCGCAGGCAATCGTCGAGGTCAGCGATGTCATCGAGCATGTCATCAACAAAAGCAGCTCATATCAGGTAGATCCCGATACCTTGGCGCTTTCGGGGGATTCGGGCGGTGCTCATATCTGCCTGGGTGCCACGCTCTGCTTGCGTGATGGTATAGAGGGTGACGACGAGCAGGGGATGCCTGCGGTTGCTCCTCGACCAGACGTTCATCAGCGCATTGCTGCTGAGCTTTTGTTCTACGGTTGGTTTGGTCTGAGTGATGGTGTGCACTATCGCGTGCTGGGCGGTCCATGGGATGGCTTAGGCGAGGAGGATTGGGCGTTTTACGTTGGTCATTACTGCAAGGATGTCGGCTACGTAACCAAGCATCCGCTTGCAAACCAGCTTGCCGCCGATCTTTCGCACGGCATTCCGCCGCTCTTTATCTCGGCGTGTGAGTTTGATCCATTGCGCGATGACTCAGCGGCGCTCGCCAAGACCTGTGAGGTGCACAACATTCCGCACGAGCACGTCGTGGTACCTGGGGTGATCCACGGTTATCTGCACTACACCAAGATGATGAGCGCGCCAAACGACACGCTCAAAGCGGCAGCACGGTTCTATCGAAACATTTTGGATTTATAGCGTAGTTTCACGATGCCGAAACAAATTCGGCAGTAAGGAGTCTACTCATGGAGTTTAGGCTTACCGATGAGCAAGAGCTTATCGTCGACAGTTATCGCGAGTACATGGAAAGCGAAAACTGGGAGCAGTATTTTGCTGAGTGCGACGAAAAGCACGAGTATCCACTGCGCTGGGTCAAGGGCCTGTGCGAACTCGGCTTTGACCTCATCATGCTTCCTGAGGAGCACGGTGGTCTTGGTCTTGAACAGCCCATGGTCACCCTGATGGCAGTCTATGAGGAGCTTGGCCGTCACGGTGCTCCAACCTACGTTCTCTATCAGCTTCCTGGCTTTTCTACAATCCTGCGTGAGGGTACTCAGGAGCAGATCGATGCGGTTATGGCAACGCTCGGCACGGGTGAGCAGATCTGGAACTCAGCTTGTACCGAGCCTGGCGCTGGCTCTGATGTCTCGGCTTTGCAGACCACCTATCAGCGCCGCAATGGCAAGGTGTACCTCAACGGCACCAAGACCTTTATTACCTCGTCAAAGGGCGTGAAGTATCTCGTCATCATGGCACGCGATGCGGATAACCCTGATGTCTTTACTGAGTGGTTCCTTGACATGTCAAAGCCAGGCGTGAGTCTCTCACCCCTGTCTAAACTGGGCTTGAGGATGGATAGCTGCTGCGAGGTCTACATGGACGACGTCGAGCTCGAAGAGTCCGATATGTTTGGTACCGAGGGCAACGGCTTTTACCGCGGCGTTGGCGACTTTGACTTTGAGCGTTGGCTCGTTGGTGCCTGCGATTATGGCACGGCAATTTGCGCCTTTGAGGATGCTGCCCGTCACGCCAATCAGCGCATCGCCTTTGGTAAGCCAATCGGCCGCTTTCAGCTCAATTCACTCAAGTTCTGCAACATGGCAATCAAACTCAACGCCATGAAGAACATGCTCTATGAAGCAGCTTGGCATGCCGATACAGGCGAGATGAGCTCGGCAGAGGCTGCGATGTGCAAGCTCTATTGCGCAAATGCTGCTTTCGAGGTTGTCGATGACGCAATGCAGGTCATGGCTGGTGTCGCGGTTGCCGGTGAGCACCGCATCCAGCGCATCTGGCGCGACCTTCGCGTTGATCGCGTCTCTGGTGGTACCGACGAGATGATGGTTTTGACGGTTGCTAAGGGTGTTCTCAAACCTTTTAGGAGCTAGTCGCAGACGCATTACCTGCGAAACACCGCTCTCTGTGAATTCAATCGCAAAATCACTCACTGTATCGAAAGTCGAAAGGATGGAAGCGTTATGGCTCTTGAACAAGTAAAGCCTGCGTTTGGTCCACTTGATGGTGTCAAGGTTGTCTATGCAGCGGTTGAACTGGCTGCACCCAAGGCATGCGATCTCATGGCCGACTGGGGAGCAGACGTCGTCTGGCTCGAGAACACGGGCGCGGGCGACACGATTCGCGACACCGCATACATCAAGCAAGCAGAGCGCCGCAATCAGCGCAGCGTTTCGCTCAACTACTTTAGCGAGGAAGGCAAGAAGGTCTTTCTCGAGCTCATCAAGGATGCTGACATCTTTATCGAGGCATCAAAGGGTGGCACCTGGGCTCGCAAGGGCTTGACCGATGAGGTGCTCTGGGAGGTTAACCCGCGTCTGGTCATCGTGCACGTTTCTGGATTTGGCCAGGAGGGCGATCCCAAGATGGTCAAGCGCGCCGCATATGACCTTACCGTCATGGCGTACTCGGGATACATGTCGCAAAACGGCACCCAGGAGCAGCCGATGAACCCTGGTCCTTATGCTGGTGACTACTTCAACACGCTCATGATCGCCTCGTCATCACTGGCAGCACTCTATCGCGCGCAAAAGACGGGTGAAGGCGAGAGCATCGACCTTGCGATGTTCGAGACGCTGCTTTCCATCGGTCAGTACTACCTCGTCGACTATCTCAACGAGGGCATCGTCTGGCCGCGTCCGGGCGCTCGCAACCAGAATCTTTGTGGCATCGGTGAGTACAAGTGCAAGGACGGCTTTATCGGTCTTTGCCTCTACGGCGTTGACCAAAACAAGTATCTCCTCGAGCGCATTGGCCTTGGTCACCTCTGGGGTACTGAGGCAATTCCTGAGGATACGAGCGGCCTGTGGCTCTCGAATCCGCACGCCCAGGAGATCGAGGCGGCGCTCGAGGCGTATTGCCTTGCCAACAGCAAGTATGACATCGAGCAGGATTTTGCCGATCATCGCATCGCGGCTCAGGTTCTCATGGAGTTCCCCGAGCTCGTTGAAGAAGACCACCTCAAGCAGCGAAAGGTCTGGCTTGAGTGGGAGACCGCTGATGGTGAAACCTTCAAGGGTCTGACTGTTTTCCCGCGCTTTAAGAACAATCCTGGCCGAGTGTGGCGTCCAATGCCACATCAGGGTGAGGATACCCGTCCTGTGCTCGAGGGACTGGGCTACACCCAAGAAGAGATCGATCGCCTAGCGCAAGAGGGCGTCGTCAAGACCTACGAGGGATAAGCGAGCGCTTGTAGGGCGTTTACGAGGCGTTTTGTGAGGTGCCTGCGAGGAGCTTGCGCGAAGTGTTCCAAAGCTTGGAGTACTAGAGGCGCTGGATCGAGCCAGCGCCTCACACTACAGGATGAGAGAGGAGGGAGCTCATGTCAGATATCGTGACGGGAGAAAATCTCAACAAGCTGTGGCAGCGTCAGGTCGAGCGCTTTGGTGACAAGGTGTTTTTGGAGTTTACCGACAGCCACTTTGTGTCTGAGACCTACACCTATCGGTCGTTTGATCATTGCATTGATCTGGCAGCCTCCCTTCTCGTTGATTGTGGAGTTAGCGCAGGCGACGCGGTGGCGGGGCACACCAAGACCTCACCCGCGGGGCTCATCCTGCTCTTTGCTACATCACGGATTGGCGCGGTGTTTATCCCGCTCAATGAGCAGTACCTCACCGAAGAAACTGCTTTCGTGCTTGGCAAGAGCAAGACGCGCTTTGCCCTCATCGACCATGAGTTTGATGCAATGTATCGCGAGCTTGTCGGTAGAGAAAACCTTCTGCCGCTAGGGTATCGCGATATTGCCGCGTTTATGGATGAGGCACGAGTTAATAACAGGCCGCTTGCTTCTGATGTGAGGCCTGATCTTGATGAGCTTTTGCCTGCACAGATCATGTTTACTTCGGGTACAACGTCGTTTCCCAAAGGGGTGGTGATCACCCACGCCAACATGGTGTTTTCGGGCGCTTATGGCGCGTGGCAAACCCAGCTTTCGAGCGACGATCGCCTTTTTACGACCATGCCGGCTTGCCACTCCAATTTTCAGCTGGCGGCACTCATGCCCGTGCTCTATGTCGGGGCTACCCAGGGCGTGTACCAAAAGT
>JAEZXW010000067.1 GCA_023419515.1 Actinomycetes bacterium | reverse complement strand
GCTCATGGAGGGGTTACTGATGCCTGCTGCTTCCATGAGTTGGATTTTGTTCATGTCTTTGCCAATATAAACGCACTTAATCCTACTTGCGTATTTTGCTTCTAGAGCCTTAAGTGTGAGCAGATTGTCACCATGGATGAGAAGATTCTCGGATATGCTGTTTTGGTCAATGTTGGACTTGCTTATATCCTCGATCAGAATACGAGGCTCCACTTTGATGAACTATCTTTTTCCATCCAGGTGAGCTCTAGTTTCTATTGCACACAGCACTCCTGTCTAGAGTGAATTCACTCGATCATTGAGCGTAGTCATCATGCTGTGATTGGGCATAGCCATAGAGGCGTTAAAAGAAACTGCAATAATTATCGTGAAATATATAGCCTTTATTGATTCAAAACACGCTCAGCAATTAAACGATCGATCTTTCTCACATCAATCCCCTTTTGCAAGTGAAGCTTGATTGTGCCACTGCGAGTCCAAAGCTCAACTTCAGCTGTAAAGTCAAGAAACTTACCAGCGTTTTCGGTTGACCACATATGTACGGCAGAATAAGGAACTGAATACATCTCAATCTTTTTACCTGTTAAACCTTGGGCATCACGCAAAATAAGACGCTTATTAGTAAAAATCGCGCTGTCAAGAAATGTTGAGTATGCTGAATGGGCACTTTCTCCCTCAGTCAACAAATCACTGATATCACCTGGGATAGGAATCTCAGAAACAAGCGTCCACTCAGCAATTAATGCATGTTCCATGCCTTACGCTCCTTAAGTCGCACTTACACTAAAGCTTCTACAATCTGATCCTTATTCAAGCATATACTCAAATAAATACCTGTCTCATAAGAAAGATCCAAGCAACGACTCTGATGCACTTATCGACACCGCAAGCTCGCGCAGACACCGCGCACTCATGATCTTTTGTGAGCTGCTTCTTACGCCCCTACCGACACTGAAGTCCCAATTGACTTGTGATACAAACGCACCAGCCGCTCGTCAGGATCGATCCCATAGCGCTCGCGCACGTACTCACTGTAATGCAAATAAAGATCGATTGCCTCGGGTCTACGCATCTGTGTCAGCAATAATTGCATCTCAAGATAGATCGCCTGCTCAAGCATGGGCTCGTGACCGCGAGCTGCCCTCACGTAAAACAGAGCCTGCTCAGTATCCAATTGCTCAGACATCAACTGAGCAATCTCTAGAAGTGTATCGATGAACCTACTTTTTATATAGATACGTCTACTCGATATGATGTGATCGGGATCCTCATCGATCACAAGATCGCCTGTATACAGTGACAAAATACGAGCTGCATGCTGGTGAATCTTCTTGAGCGATTGGCTTACCTCTGCCCTTCTGTTTGTGATTAGTTCTCCAGCACTAAACTCTCTCACCCTTCCTACCAACTCATGCACCATCCTGCATTCATGTTCAAGCTCAAACACATCACAAGTCACCAATGTTGGATCGAGCGAAAGCACGCCTTGTGCCAGACTCAACTTGATCTCACACCCACAAGATCGCAAGGCCTCTCTAATGCGCGTCAACGACACATAGAGGCTGTTTGCTGCTTTGCGCTCATCGACACCTGGCCACAGTTGATCAATGAGCTGAGCAGACTCCACCTGCCTGCCAAGATTAAGCGCCAAGAGCATAAGGATCATCTTGCCTTTTCGCCTGCGCCAAACCTGTTCGGGTAAATCACGACCGGCGTAACTCACCTTAAATTGACCGAGTAAGCAAACCCTCAACATCGGTGCTTCTTTGGGCACCAGCCGTAACGATGCTCGATCACGAGAAATCGGATACAAAGAGCCTCCTTTCAGCTGATCGACTCCGTAGCGTCCATGATGTGAGGCATGAGCTGATGTGAGCGCATACACATCCCCTTGGCGGGGATGTGTCATTCGACAGACATTGCTTAAGGCTTGCACCACTGCGGCTTGGACTGCTGGCACTTGGGATGCAAACTCACTCGATGCAGAGCTGCTTGATGCAGAGCTACCCATCGCAAAGTCGCCCGCTGCAGCGTAGCTCGCCATGAGACTGCCTGCCGCTCGACCACTCACTACTAAATTGATTGCATCGCTCTGCGCTTCAACAAGATCACGTTCGGCAATCTGCTCGATCATGCGCACCCAGATTACTGCTTGTGGCGAGCAAAGCATCCGCTGATGTTGCTGTGCAATCCGAGCCTTTAGCTCGTGCTCCTCAACCGCTTCACACACGAGCAACTGTTCAATGACCTCCAACACATCGGGCGCATCATTCTTAGTGGTATCTGATAGCTCGGTAAAGCGCCTGGCCAGCACTTCATTATCACCCAAGCGCACCAGCACCGCCGTATGCGCCACGCGCAACAACCGCGCCAGCCATAACTCACCAAGCTGTCTCCCATCGAGGCGCTTTAGGACATCCTCAAGAGGCGCCAAGGCATTTTGGGGCCGTTTAAGCAAACAAACACGCGCCGTGTAAGAGATTTGCGCCCAAGCCTCCCAAATCATTGATGACTCATTGAGTGCCTGAGCCCGCAAATTAAGCCCTTCCAACTGCTCAGTGACATCAACTCCGTGAGCCACCAGTGCATTGAGGTATGGCGCGACAAACCACGAAGCAATCCATCCCATGCCCTGCTCACGAAGTTCGGTAATATGCCGCAAAGCTGATCGAGTACCCTCAGCATCCATGACACCCAGATGCATCTCAAGAACAAGCTCAAGCAGCGCGAGCACATGCGCATACATGGGCGGTGCATCATGAAGCTCGCTTCTGATGATCAAAAGAAGGTTACCGCAGCAATACTGATGGTTTGTTGCTGCAATTCCCTGATAGATAAAGTACCACGCGATAATCTTAGCCAGAAAATGCCCTTTACTACGCAAAAACGCCTGTTCAACATCCTTAAGGTACTGGTCGCTCGCTCCACCTGTCACAAGTGCAATAAACAGCTGCTGCGCCCGCGCGATTAAACTTGTATCCTGCTGAGCATAAATTGCCTGCTCGCACCCCTCGACTGCAAGTGCAAGCCCCGTTCGTTCAATGGCAAGCATGGTATCGTACCAGCGTTTAAGCCCTGCCATAACCACCCGATATTGAGCAGAATAACGTGTTTGCTCAAGCTCAAGCGAGATTGTCATCATGCGAGTCACATCGTGTCGCCCCTTGAAAAACGACGCAAGGAGCAAGGCATAGTGCCCATCGCGATGCGACTGCAGCTCTAAAAGACTCACTGGCCCATCATGTGAATCACCTTGCTGCATGAGGTCGAGTGATGGCTTAACGCGTGCCAACAAGCCGCCAGCAATCAAAGCCTCAGGAGCACCCTTAAACTGCTGTATTAGATCTCTGCTGGAGTTCATACTCACGGCAATGTGTGTTGCTCGGGCTGACTTGCCACACCTTAACAGGGCATGCAGCGCATAAGAAAGCGTCTCGCGATAATGAGTTGCGATCTGAGCAAACAAGAGTGGTTGCAGATCTGGATGCACAACAAATGTGCGATAGCGTTGCGACGCACTCGTCTCAAGAGCCAGCCCATAATGCACAAGGATACCGATGATATCTTGCGATGGGCGCCCTGAAGCAAAATCTGATTTGGCATCGGATCCACCTTTGGAATCGACCAGAAAATCGTCCCCAAATTTGGCATGAGGCGCAAGCTCACCGATCAACTCCTGCAATTCGTCAACACGCCCCTCTCCCACAAGCAGAGCTAGAACGATTGTTTTCGCAACCGGATCTTTTACGTGCAGTAACACACTTTGAACAATTCGCTCGACAATACGCTCGTGTTCACGGCGATGAGGCTCCTCAGGCGTTTTGAGTGTTCTTGCACGATCATTACTGAGCGCTCTTAAACTACCGAAGACTCGTGTCTCCATCGACTCAGCTTGAAACAACACCTCAAGTTTGAACGTTCGCTGCGCTTCATAAAATTCCTGAGACGTCAGTAAAAAGTGCTCAGCTCCGACCAAGGCAAAAGTGCAAAAGCTATCATCAAAAAGTGTGATTTGTTTAGTAACCCGTGGCAAAACAGAGGTCGTCATACTCTTGCTGAGCTCAATAAAACCCTGTTCACCAAGGGCATTCGCTGCAAATGGACTAATCGACGCAATAATCATAAACGCATTGCGATCCTCGAGTAACCTCGTCATATCACGCTGGTGTTTCACAAGGTAGTGCGCCTCTGCCTGCGTCAGGTCATCAAATACAACCACAACCGAATGATCGGTTCCTGCACGTAAACAAATCTGTTCAACGATGTTTTTCAAGTCGTAGCGAGCCTTGCGACGAATCGTGCTTTTAACTGAAATCACACGCGGATTCGTTCTTAAAAACGCCTGAGACTTTTGCGACAAGACATCAAAAGCATCGTGCTGATCATGAAGTTCAAAGAGTTGTTCGAGATTTTTTATCAACCCGGTTTTACCAAACCCATAGGGTGCTGCCAGCCACACAATGCGCCGAGATGCAAACAGCTTGAGCACCAGATTGACCAAGCGAGAACGAAACATAAGCCGTGGCCGACGAGACATAAGATCACTCCTCATTAAGAAATTAATACAATCTCTCTGGAGTGCTGCAATGAATGATTAGTTGTTTCCAGGAGAGGAAAAACAACTTTACCTGTTATTTACTGGAATAAATCTGGAATCAGTTAAGAATTAATCCAAGCTATCTTCATAAACCGAAATCTTTTGGTGCGGCTATTAAGCGAAAATTAATATTTAGTATCTAAAATATGGATAAAAGTAAGGTCAAGATATCCTGAAAGAATGCACCCAGAATCACAAGACCTTGTACCCTGAAACAGCACTCAGATTTGAAATTAAAAAGAGCGTAAAGTGAATAGTATTAGACTGAGCGCCCTATGGATAATCTAAGTCTCTTGATTGAGAGCAAAAAAATAAGCCGTCTTATGTATCCAGCGATGCCCTGCTCTCCCACGGACTAATCCGCAGTACCATCGGCGCGAAGAAGGCTTAACAACACGGGTTCGGAATGGAGCCGGGTGTGACCCTTCTGCTGTTGTCACTGGACACATAAGGCGGCTTATGTGTGAAGGAGCTTTTAAGTGAAGCACCCTCACAGCCACATAATGTGTGAGGTAAAACAAGAAACAAATTTTTCTTCGTTGAGTAAATCCATGCAATGAATCGAAAAAGAGCTCGACCGATTAGTACGTCTTCGCTGAGCCTGTTACCAGGGGTACACGTAACGTCTATCAACCTTGTCATCTACAAGGGGTCTTACCAAAAAGAGAACTCATCTTGGGAATGGCTTCCCGCTTAGATGCTTTCAGCGGTTATCCACACCGTACGTAGCTACCCAGCCGTGCTGTTGGTCAACAACTGGTACACCAGAGGTACGTCCATCCCGGTCCTCTCGTACTAGGGACAGCCTCCCTCAGTTCTCTTACGCCCACGGAGGATAGGGACCGAACTGTCTCACGACGTTCTGAACCCAACTCGCGTACCGCTTTAAATGGCGAACAGCCATACCCTTGGGACCTGCTCCAGCCCCAGGATGCGATGAGCCGACATCGAGGTGCCAAACCTTCCCGTCGATGTGGACTCTTGGGGAAGATCAGCCTG
>JAEZXW010000045.1 GCA_023419515.1 Actinomycetes bacterium | reverse complement strand
TGTTATCGTCGAGCAGCCCCTGCTTACCGAGGTTGATTGTGCGCTTGATTGCCTCTACCTGAGCCTGCGTCACACCTTGAATCTCGATCGACTCACCATCACGCGATGCGGTCTCAATACTGAGTTTGTGCAGGCCAAAAACGCGGTAGAGCAGACTTTCTTCACTGTTGATGGTCTGCACGCGGTGATATGAAAGTTGATGCACCTTCTTGTTGAGCACGCCCTGGCGATGGATGATGCCCTCCTGGGTCAACTCCCAGGTTTCAAAGCGGTAGCTTACAACGAGATACACCAACAGCCCGATAAAAATGGCGATCTCAAGCAGCAGGATGACTATCGTGGCATTGAGCGAGTTAAACCCGAGCGCCTGATAATTGAGGTTCTTGATGTTGTCGAGAAACGCACCGACGCCCTGCCCGCCAACAAGCGGAATCGCAACAAACAAGACCGCAATGGCTCCCAGATAGCGACTTACTGAGATGATGAGCCACATGACATGCATGCGGTGCGCGCCAGGAGCAATGGTTTTATCAGGGGTGATAGACTCGCCCTTATCGATAATCTGGAGAGCCATCTTACACATCCTCTTGGGCAATGCGAGCCAAGACAGAGATCTTATCGCGCAGGGTCTCTGCCTCTTCTTGCGTCAAGCCTGGAATCGTATGGCCTTCGCCAGCGGTACTCACATTAATCTCAGACAACCCGTAGCTCCTCATGATTGGGCCTTGGCTGGTCTGAACATCCTGAACACGCACAAGCGGAACAAGCGAGCGTTTTTTGATGATGAGCCCGTGTTGAATGTAGAGCTCGGTATCGGTCACCTCATAGCGCCAGATACTATAGAGCAGCTTAGGAGTAATAAGCATCGAGATGAGCGCAACTACAACGGTGATGCCAAGACCGATGCTTGCGACAAGCACGACCGTCGCAAGAGGTACGTTTGCGATAAAGACACCTCCCACCACGACCAGGGTAATGACGAGAGCGATTAGCATCTCAATCACACCGTGAATCAACCAAACCTTTTGAATCTTTGGGTCGAGTCGGTGCAGGGGCTCTTGCCTCATAAACATCTCCTGACAATTGTAAAACGAGTAAATATGTGCGCGCCAAACAGATGTCTCTCGTACGACAAGCCAGCGCTGCTAGCGTGGCAAGCAAATACTCGCAAATAACTCTTGCTTCTTATAGTACCCAAGTCGCGCACTTTGATAAAAAGGTTGTATGCTGTATGAAGGGGAAACTCAACACGAAATACGGCGGCGCCATGGCTTTTATCGAATTTAACAACGTCATCAAAACTTACCAGATGGGTGAGACAAAAATTAATGCCGCAGATGGTGTCAGCTTTGCAATCGACGAAGGTGAATTTGTCATCATCGTCGGTCCTTCGGGTGCCGGAAAAACCACGGTATTAAACATGCTCGGCGGTATGGAGGCAGCAACGAGCGGCTCACTCATCGTCGCTGGTCACGATATCGCCTGCTACAATCACCAGCAGCTGACCCAATATCGCCGTGATCACATCGGGTTTGTGTTTCAGTTTTATAACCTCGTGCAAAATCTCACGGCACTCGAAAATGTCGAGCTGGCAAGCGTGATCTGTAAAGATCCACTCGATCCGATCGAGATGCTTAACCGCGTTGAGCTTTCACATCGCGTAAATAATTTTCCGTCGCAGCTTTCTGGTGGCGAACAGCAACGAGTCGCTATCGCGCGTGCGATCGCCAAAAACCCCACAATGCTCTTGGCCGATGAGCCCACCGGTGCTCTCGACTACAAAACTGGCAAGCACATCCTCGATCTCTTGCAAACGACCTGCCGTGATCTCAAGAAAACCGTCATCGTCATCACGCACAACCCATCGTTTATCCCGATGGCAGACCGCGTCATTCACATCAACTCAGGCCGCGTGACCGAAAGCTACACGAACGATTTTCCGCTCACTGCCGATAAAATTGAGTGGTAACCATGGCACACGTCTATCGCACCCACATCTTGCGATCGTTCAAAGGGCATCTTGCGCGCTTCTTAGCGATTGTGGCGATCGTTGCCCTAGGTGCTGGTGTGTTTTCGGGGCTCAGAATGTTTGTGCCCGACATGTACGAGACCGCTGACCAACATTTTGACCAAGGCAACCTTGCTGACCTTCGCATCACCTCATCGCTCGGCCTCACCGCAGCAGACATCGACGCCATCAAAAGCGCGCCAGATGTCACGGGCGCACAAGGTGTGATCTCAGCCGAGGTCTCTGCCTCGCATGACACTGGGTCATACCAGATCAGCCTCACCGGTATTGATCTCGGTGCACTTGATATGAGCCCTCATAACAACAACTACATCAATCAGATCGAGGTGCTCGAAGGCAGGCTGCCCCAGAACGATCACGAGATCGCACTCAATCCCGTGGCGGGCCAAGATCTCAAGCTCGGCGATGCCCTTAAGATCGAGCGCGTAGTTGGATCGGCCGATACGGGTGATGTGCTCTCGCAAAACACCTTTACTATCGTTGGTTTTATCGATACCCCCGATCACGTGAGTCTGGCACTGGGCGTCTCCCCGCTTTCGGGCATGACACTCACGAACTTTGGCATCATCAACGCAAGCGCATTTGTCCATCATGATGTTTTTACCGACGCGATGGTCACAGTTGCAGGTGCCAAGCAGCAGATCTCACTCACACAGGCTTATGTCGATACAGTCGAGCCGTTTAAGCAGCCCTTAAAAATTCTCGGCCAAAAACGCGCCTCATTGCGAGCAGCCGAAATTACCGACCAGATTGATGAAGCGCTCGCAACCGCTCAGGCCGCTTATGATGAAGGCAAGACGACTCTCGATGAATCACTTGCCGATGCCCGCGCCAGGCTTGCCGCTGGCGAGAATGAGTATCAAGCAGGTTTGAGCCAATACAACCAAGGACTTGCTGCCCTTCGCGATGGCCAGGCTGAGATCAAGGCAGCTCAAGTGATACTTAACCAATCGCGCCAACACCTCGATGATGGCGAAGCTGCTTACGCCCAGGGCAAAGCTAGCTATGAAAGTCAAGCGCAGGCGGCAACCCCCAAGCTCAACGCTGCGCAGGCTCAAGTCGATGAGGGCTGGAAAAAGCTCAATCGGGCAAAACGTGAGCTTGATGGAATCAAGGCAAAGCTTGATCAAGCCAAAACAGACGTTAATGAGCTTGGACGTAAACGAGATGATCTTGCGCACCAAATGACAGGGATCGATCAGCAAATCACTCAAATAGAAACTGAGATCGCCGCGCTGAAGTCCGATCCTGATGAATCGAACGCCGAGCAAATCAAGAATCTCGAGGCCAAGCGAGATGAACTTGTCGCCACCAAGACAAAGCTCACCGCTCAAAAAAACGAACTCGATATGCGATATGACGCCGCGAGCGCTGAACTTCAGGCAGCGCAGGCACAATATGATCAAGGTAACGCTGCTTATCAGGCGCAATACAATCAGCAGGCACCCAAACTCAAGGCTGCTCAAAGCGAGATCGACGCCCAATGGGCTAAGCTGAACGCCGCGCGAGACACCCTTGCTCAAAAGCGCACCGAGCTTGATGCTGGCTGGGATCAATACCACGCTGGTCAGGATGAGTTTGCAGCCTCGGTTGATCGCAGTGACCGCGCTATGGCTGAACTGAGGGTCGCCCAGCAACGACTCGCTGAGAGCCGCACCAAGCTCGACCAGGGACAGGCAGATCTTGATCAGGCGGAGGTTGAGGGTGAAGCAAAACTCAGCGACGCTAAGATCAAGATGCAGCAGGCCAAAGACAAAAAGGCCGAACTTAAGCAGCCGCTCTGGTACGTACTCGACCGAAACGCCATGCCAAGCTACAGCACCTACAAAGCCAATGCCGAGCGCATCAACGCGATTACGAGCATCTTTCCCATCTTTTTCTTCTTAGTCGCCGCGCTCGTTGTGCTCACCACCATGACACGCATGGTCGGGGCAGATCGCATCGAGATTGGTACCCTCAAGGCACTCGGTTATAGTCGCGGGCAAATCGCCAAGAAGTACCTCTTGTTCTCTGGGCTTGCCAGCTCAATCGGTAGCACCATCGGCATTGCCATCATGAGTCTCATCCTGCCGCTTTCGATCTGGAATTCTTATCGGTCGATCTATGGCAAGCTTTCATTTGTCTTGAGTCTCCAGATCTGGGATTGTTTGCTCGCATTTGGCCTTTGTGTTGGACTTTCGCTCATCGTCACGTGGCTCACCGCCCGGCTCACTCTGCGCGAAAGCGCCGCCTCACTCATGCTGCCGCGCGCTCCGCTCCCAGGTAAACGCATCCTACTTGAACGGCTCGGACCTATCTGGCGCCGCATGAACTTCTTTAGAAAAGTGACGCTCAGAAACATCTTTCGGTATAAACCACGTCTCATCATGACCGTCATCGGCATCGCAGGCTGCACCGCACTTATGCTCACGGGCTTTGGCATTCAAGACAAGCTCGATGGGTTTATCGAGCGCCAGTACTACCAGATTCAAAGCTACGACATGACAGTGGTCTTTGACCCTAAGGTTGATGAGCAGGCGGCTTTAGGCAAGGAGATCTCGGTTGTCGGCAACGCGATTAACCAGGCGCATCCTGCAGGAAGCTGGAGCTTTGTTCTTATCGAAAACGTACTCGTGCAAAACCCCGATGCTACCATCGAAGGCATTCCCTACGGTGTGCGAACTCAGGTCGAGAAAACCGGTGGCTCGGCACAGGCAATGCTCAGAGAAGGGCGCTCAGATAGCATTTTAGTTGGTGACAAGACCGCCGCAGTTGGCGAGGTGGCCGAAACCGAAAGCTTATCGGTATCCTCGCTTACATCGGGCTCCCAGGCTAACAACGATGGTCTCGTGCGCGATGCCAATATTCAGGTGTTGCCCAAAGATCAGGATATCAATGAGTTTTATCAGCTAACTGATGTGAACACCAAAAAGACGATTGTCCCCGAAGAAGGCAGCCTTATCATTACCCAGCGTCTCGCAGAGATTCTACAGGTCAAGCCAGGTGACACGCTCTATCTTGCCCGTGATGCTGCGGATATTGGTATGCCTATCAAGGTGTCGCACGTGGTTGAGGCGTATGCCCTGCATTCGGTATTTATGACCGAGAAAACCTACGAAAACCTCTTTCACGAGCCTGTTCGCTTTAACAGTGCCTGGGTGCATTACGGTGGAGATCTTGAAACGCGCAAAGCAGCATCGCTTGCTCTGCGCAACGCGACGAGCACGATTAGCAGTGTGGTGCTACCCGAAGAAATCTCAGCTCACTACGTTGACTTGACAAAGAACCTGCGCGGCGTGGTGGTGCTGATCATCTCGGTCTCGGCGATGCTTGCGTTCATCGTCTTGTACAACCTCACTAACATCAACATCGAAGAGCGTGCCAAAGAAATCGCCACCATCAAAGTACTTGGTTTTTATCGATCTGAGGTCTACACCTATATCTTTAGAGAGACGATGGTGCTCACGACCTTTGGTGTTGTCGTTGGGCTTGGGCTTGGAGTGGCACTCTGTACCTATATCATGCGCTCAACCGAGCTCGATAATGTGATGTTCTTGCGCGCAATTGATCCATCAAGCTTTGTAATTTCGGCAGTGCTGACCTTTGTATTTGCAGTATGCGTTGCCATCATCATGGCAGGTAAGCTCAACAAGATTGACATGGCAAGCTCGCTCAAGGCAAACGAGTAACAACAAGATATGGCGGTGCACTCAGTACGAAGAGCGAGACGAGCACGTGTGGCGCAATGGTGCGCGACGTGCAAGCACGCCAGAAGCACACTAGTACTGCAAGAACTGGTGCTTTTCTTGGTAATCTGTGACGATGTGAAGTAAGCGAATGAGCTCGTCAATATCCTTTTCATCCACAACGTCAAAGAGCTTGTTATAGTTTTCTTCAAGGCTTGCCTGCAGACGCAGGGCAGCTTCTTTGCCCTCGGTCGTCAGCGCAATCAAAACTGCGCGACGATCCTTAGGATCAGGGTCGCGCACGACATAACCGCGACGCTCGAGCGAACGAATCATCTGAGAGAGTGCGCTGGGAGCCAAAAGAGCGCGCTCGGCAAGATCAGAAAGCGCGATAACAGACTTACTGTTTTCTTCCATCGTGATATTGATATATGCCAAAACGCGAGCTTCACCAAAGGTCAGATCAGTATTTTGAGATTTACGACCAGTATTAAATCGGGAAAGGCGGTCGATCAAAATGATAAGTTCGCGACGCTTTCTGGGATTATGGGGCATAGCTGAGCCCTTTCAAGGAGTTCGTTGGGTGTCTCACTGGTCATCAAAAGTCTTATTTTGGCTATGTGTACCCAAGACTCGCTGAATATCCATATCCTGCTCAAATATTTTATCCTATAAACTTCTTTGCTGATCAATCTGTTTAGTTTTGGAAAAAGTAAACGGTCTTAATAATTGAAGAAGCAAAAATTTTATAAGCTAAGATTTTTAATTTCTGGATTAAATGAAAACAGCTGAGCAGGAAGTATTCAGGTAATACTTCAAATCTGCTCAGCTGTTAGACAGACTAACCAATGTGTTTACTCGAGCTTAAACGCCCTGCTCTCACAAAGTCAACATATCTTGAAGGTGCAAGTTACAGCGTCACTGCGTTCGTACCAACCATGCGACCAAAGGTGATCGCCATGCCGTGGCTAATGCCAGGAGCAGGCAGCGGATAATCGACCACAAAGCGATTGCCCATCGTATTGCCAGTCGCATAGACGCCTTCGATCACTTGAGAGTTTTCGTCCAACAGGCGACCTTCCTCATCGGTCACCAAACCACCCATCGTCACAAGCAGAACGGTATCCTTAAACTCATAGGCATAAAATGGTGCCTTAACGATGGGGAATAAGCGATCTGCGCGCTTGCCAAAATCCTCGTCTATGCCCTTTCCGGCAAGCTCGTTATAGCGATCGATCGTCTTTTTAAGTGTCTCAAGTGGCAATCCGGTTTTCTCGGCAAGTTCTTCGATGGTCTGCGCCACCACGGTGATCTCTTTGTCAAACATCTCCTGAGAGACGTACGTGTTGCGACCATATTCACCCTGCGGCACCTGGTCATTGGAGACAAAGTAGCTCACGTTACCATGACCGCCATCCATGTATTCCAGCTGCTCTCGGAAATTATCGTCAAAGATCTGCCAGCTCTTGCCACCCTTCACGCGTGAGAGCTGATTTTGCACAGGCTGACCACCCACGTCCTCGTTCATAAAGCGCTCGCCGTCGATATCAACCTGCAAAAAGCCGTCGACGCCAACTGGACCGCCGAGGTGGTGGGTCATCGGAGCGTGCGGACCGATCTCCATCTTGCCACCAATCCACATACCCATCTGTTGGCCATCACCCGTGTTGGTCGGCTTGCCCCACGCATCTTGATTGGGGAAAATGTTGCCAAAATGCTCAGCCCACGGAACATAGTGGCGCATCATCTCTTTATTACCCGAGTAATCACCGGTCGCCAAGATGACCGCCTTGCTCGCGTTATAGCGGTGATAACCGCCGTCGAGATCTTCGGCCACCACTGCCTCAACGCGGCCGCCCTCGGGGCGCACGAGCTGTACCGCACGCTGCTCAAAGATAAACTCAATATTGGAATTTTGCGAAAGCTGCTCAAACATGGGCTTCAGGATCGCGCTCAGATCGGGCAGGATTATTTGGCAAGTTGGATAGATCTTGTAGTAGTTCTGTTCAACCTTTGCCTGCTCAGGCTGCGGATAGTGCATCTGGCGAATGGAGATACCGTCTTTGTTGAAATCAACCTTTGAGGCATCTTCGATTACATACTTACCCTCGACCGGCTGCAAAAACCAATCAAATGCCTCGCCTGAATGATCGGCCCAGTAGTTCAACAGGCGCTGATTAGGGCGATAACCGCACTCACGCATGAGCTCGCCCACGAGCTCATGCTTGTCAATGCTGATGCCATGGGTGCGTTGGGTCACACCGCCAATCGTGCCTACCTGGTTTGAGCGATACTGCCAAGTGGTTGCTTTCTCGATAACGATAATCTTTTGGGCGCCGGCATCCAGCGCAGCGCGAGCAGCACACATGCCAGAAACACCGCAGCCGACCACAACAATCTCAGCGTCCTTTGTGTCGGTGATCTTAGAGTCAGCAATGGGCTCTGGTGCCGACAAAAACGAAGCGCCTTCACCCGAAGCTGCGCCTGCACCTGCTGAGGCAGCCTTGCCATCTGTGGGAGCCTTGCCCTGACCACAGCCGCTCAAAAGCGCGAGTGCGCCGAGTGCTGCGGTAGCCGAGCCGCCCAAAAATGCGCGGCGGCCAAATGAGGCGCGGGATGTTTGTGCGGGAGCCTGCGATGCGGTTGCTGCGATCGATGAAGCACGCTTACTGTGATCCTGTTGAGTCATCAGATCCTCCATTCGTTTACGCTGATGTCAACGAGCATCATTGATTCAAGCAAAACAAAGTAAAACTGCCGTCACACATAATGCATGACGGCAGTTGGAGTAGATGATAACTACAGGTAGATCGTGGTGATCTAGCTGATACTGGCAGGGCGGTTAGCTCTCTTGCCCAAAGCGACGACGCATGATGAGAGTACCTGATCCCACCAGCAGAGCACCCAGCGCACCCGCGCTTACTACGAGCAAAGCAGACGTATCTGCCGTGCGAGGGATCTGGGTTCCTTGCGTGGCGGCGCCCAAAGCAGCAGGCGTGGTACTTGAAGTGTCGCTACCAGAGGTCTCAATGCCTGGAGTCTCATCTTCAGGGGTCTCACTCGGCTCCTCAGGTGTCTCGGCATCCTCATCAGGAGTCTCGCTCGGCTCCTCAGGTGTCTCGGCATCTGCTGGAACATCCGCAAACGGATCGGCTGGCAACCAACCGTAGCGAACCGACGCCGCATCGATCGGCTTGTCAGTAAAAAGCGGGGTGTACACGAGGGCAAGCTCCGGTAGGCGCGTGATGTTGAGCGCAAAGCTACCCTGCTCAAGTGCAGCGCCAGTCGCCGTCCATGCCTGATCGCCCACGCGATACACGACATCGAGGTTACCCGCCTGCAAGCGCGGCGCTGCCTGATGATCGTTAAAGCCCTCAGGCGCCAGAACAACAACACTCAACGGACCAGTCGGTGCAACCTCCTCGCCTGCCTCGTTATAGAGCTTCAACGTACCAGCCTTAATGACCTGCGCGTCTGGGGTTGAAGCGCTTGCCTTGAGATGCGCAAGCGACTCGGGAGCAATGGCAGCCGAACCAGGCGTTGTTGTAGACTCACTCAGAGCGCCTGCTGGAGCTGCGAGCGGCTCAAATACCAGCTTCACCGCGCCGTTCAGGTGCTGTTTTTCGCCCTGAACTGCCACAGTTTTGTCATCAGTCGTAAGCGTCACCAGCTCCTTGGCACTCTCATCAATCACACGAATCTCGGTCTGTGGGTCGCCATTATCAACGAGATTCTTCTTGAGATCCTCGCTCACCTGATCCATCGAATAAACCTCAAGCACTGCAGCCGAGGTGCCAAAGGCCTCGCCATCAAGGCCAACCTTCTTGCCAAAACCAACGCGAGGAGCAATGGTTTTGTTAAGACGAACAAGCTCAAGCGGATTGTTTGCAAAAGCATCCCAATCAACGAAGCTCACTTTGTCGCCCAGGATCACCTGGGTAATCTTGTTCTTCTTAAACGCGCCGTTGCCAATCTTTTCGAGCGAGGCCGGCAACCTAATGCCAGAGAGCTTACCGTCCTTGAATGCATCGGAGCCGATCTCAACCACACTGTCTGGCAAGTCGACCGTGTGCAGGGTTTCGGTGCCCGCAAAAGCACTGTCGTCGATGTACTTCAAGCCCTCATGCAAAACAACCTTCTCGAGGCTACTCGAATCAAAGGCGCTCGCCTTGATACGAGTCACGCTCGCGGGGATCTCGACCTCGGTCAGCGCAAAAGTATTCGCAAATCCTCCGGCAGGAATATCAGTAAAAGCTGGATTATTGGGCAGCACGAGTTTGGTGAGACTGCTTGCCCCCTTGAACGAAGCTCGACCGAGCTCCTCAACACTATCAGGAACCACAAGCTCTTTGAGGTTGTTGACACCCTCAAAGGCGTTATCGCCGATGTAGGTCACTCCATTGGGGATGGTGAGCTCACTGATGCGCGCCGCTTGGAAGGCACCGCCATAGATGCGCTCAAGCGTACTCGGAAGCACCAGTTCGCGCATACCTAAGAACTGGAAGGCACCCTCGTTTACCTCGGTCACGCCCTCAGGAATCACGACACGTGTCACGTCTCCGCGGCCTGAATCGATGCTCATAGCATCAGCACCGATCGAGGTGATCTTGACGCCACCAATCTCACTCGGAATCTCAAGCACGCGATCGGTGAGATCCTTCTTCATGAACTCATCAAGGGCGTTGTACTTGACGATCATGCCGCGCGATGGCGAGATCGTCCAATCGCCCACGGTGATAAGATCCTGAGGCGCCTGACCTTCTTCGGTGATGATCTCAAGTACAGGCTCGGTATTAATCGACTCATCAAAACTTGGATTTGCCGGATCCTGAGCAGCGTTTTCGCTCGCATCAGCGGCATAGGCACGGATCATCGGTACGCCAAAGTAACCGCGCGCCTTAAGGCTGGCAAACTCGCCGTTGTAGTAAAAGCCCTTGGCATAATTGCTCGTACCAGGCCTGACTGAGGCATCGATACCCACCGCAGGGCCTTCGCCCTTAGGCAGCAACGACTGCACGATCACATACACGCGCTCGCCGGAGTTCAGCGCAATCTGGTGGCTGGCAAGATCAATGCGATTCCACGCGCCACGCTTAAGCGTTACCTCTTGCGGCTTGACCAGATCGATAAGGCGACCTGCTGTGTTTACCTTCTTGAGTGCGAGCAGCGCCTTACCGTTTTTGCTCGCAGGGTTGTTACCCACCACATACACCATCACATGGTCGAGAGCACCCGCACTCGTAGGATCAACCGCGACCGCCGCGCCATCCATCACGCGCGAGGTAAAAAGCGCACCACCCAGCGGGTTATTGTGATCAAGCGCATACTCGGTCATACCCGTACCAGGATTTCCCGGCTCAAGGTCGTTAGTGCCCTCATCGTGGGCGCTATCCTCATCAGCCGCGCGAGCCGTCAGTTCAACATCGAGGGTCACATCATCGCCAGTAATGCTTACCGGCACGCGCTTGCCCTCATAACCAGGGGCACTCACCAAAAGCTGATAATCGCCTTGAGGAACCTGGTCAAAGCGATACGAGCCATCAGGCGCCTGAGAGCTCACTGTAATTCCTGTACCCTCAAGCGTTAAACTCGCAATCACGCCAGTCTTGGTGCCGCCATCTTGGCTGGCTCCTTCATCAGTGGCGACTGCCGTAAACTCAGTCACCAATTGATCAGCTAACTCAACACCACCCGCGGTTACTCCGTTAAGCTCCACGCGCACATTATCAATGTAGAGGCCATAACCTTCAGCGATGCCATTTTGATTGAGATTAAAGATGAACGGGTCGACAATCATGCCCTTAAACGGCGACAGATCAACGCGACGCTCAACCCAGCCATTGGTCTTATAGCTGGTCTCGTAGTTAAAGACATTCTTGTTCTCTTTACTCGGATACACCTCGAGCTGCATACCCAAGATGCCCTTATTCCACTCTGCATACTCCATAAAGACGAGTTCGGGCTTAGCATCTGCTGCCTGGACTGCCTCGCCCGTAAGATCAATGCGAGGAAGCTGCAGCGTTGAAACTGATGCATTACCCATATGAGCGACACCAGGGTTCAAGCCGATGAGCATCGATCCGCTCTGGGGCTTGGGGTCAAGCTGAAGGTTTGCCTCACTCTGCTTAAAATCACCCTTGGTGGCAAAGCCGGGGATCAACGTCTCGAGATCGGTGCTAAACGCACCAGGCACAACCGCCTGCACCAACGAAATCGTTGCTGGAGCAGCCTCATAGGTCTTGCCTTGAATCGTCGTGATAACAGCCTTGACGTGCAGCGCCTCTCCCTGAGCAACCGTATCGGGGATCACGCCCTCAAAGATAGTCGACTGATCAGACTTGGTGATAAGCATGATTGGATCGATGCCCTCAAGTGCCTCACCTGCATCATTCACCACAACGAGCTTGAGCTCGTGAACCTTCTCAGGACGCTCAACCGTTGCACGCACTGGAATAGCACGATCAATAAACGCAGTCTGAGGGAGTGCGACGTTAACGACGCCCGTCTCATCGGCAAGATTTGCCGATCCAGCGTGTGTGGTCGTCACGTGTCCGCTCAACGCAGCGTGAGTCACTGCAGGAATCTTACCTGCCAGCTCAAGCGCCTTAGTGACTGCTGCATAGGCATCAACCATGCCGTGGCCATAACCTTGGTTTGGCGTCTCAGGATAATCTGCATCGGTCAGCGGGCGAGCAGTCTCTTTAATGATGGACTCAATTTGATCAACCGTCAGACTAGGGTTTGCCTCAAGCATCAAAGCCGCCGTTGCCGCAACGTGGGGAGCTGCCATCGAGGTACCATTCCACGCAGCATATCCCCCGCCAGCAACCGTGCTTCGCACTTGATAACCAGGGGCGACGACGTCGGGCTTGATGGTCGCACCAGGAACGGCAGAAGGACCGCGGCGCGAGAACGATGTGAGTTTACCCTCGTTGGTTGTTGCACCAACGGTAAAGAGGAGCGGTGAGCCCGCGGGGTTATCGACCGAACCAGGCTCAGCCTTAATCGAGCCATTGTTGCCCGATGACATCACGTTAAAGATACCCGCGTCACGCATAGACTGAGCCATCTCATCAAACCATGGATCAACCTTGTTTGAGCCGTCAGTCCAGCTGTGGTTCACAACACGAGGGGCGCGCGCAGAGTCTCCACCGGGCGCCATAATCCACTGGCACGCTGCGATAACGTCTTCGTTCGTTGCGCCAATACCCTCTCGAAATGCTCGCGCGTTGATAAAAGTTGCACCAGGCGCCACGCCCGTGCGATTGAGGTGCTGAACAGCGGTGCCCGAGTCTGCGCTGCCGTTTTCGCCTTCACTCTCAGCGGTTGCGTCAGAACTTGCACCAGCGCTCGTACCAGCACCGAGATCCTGCGAACCAACGAGGATGCCTGCGACGTGGGTGCCGTGACCCTCTTGCATACCGCGACCATCCTGCAGAGCATCAAAGCTCGTCTTGCTCGTGTCGAGCGAATCTTTCTCGGCATTGTAGCCAGCATAATGCTTGATGAGTGCTGGGTGTGATACATCAACACCTTGATCAACGATACCAATCAAGACACCCTTACCGGTGATACCAAGATCCTGCCAGACCTTATCGGCACGAATGGCCTTAAGGTTTGCCTCGATCTCCTTTTGCTCATCGAGGCCTAAAGCACTGCGCTTGCTGCGTTTTTTGGCCGCGACAGGCTCGTCATATGTCACCGTACGGTTTGGTGAAATTGCCGTTACCTCAGCAAGAGCTGCCAGCGAATCAAGTGCTTCCTGCGTTGCAGTCACATGCATACTGTTGGTGATCCAGTACGAGGTAAACGATACACCCTCAATACCGCTCAACAAGGCGCGCGCCTTGTGCTGAGCGAGGATAGCGTTGACCTCAAGACCAGCAACATACGCCTCGCGGCTGTTCAGACCAGCACCCGCTTGGGAGGCTCCTTGGCTTACTGCTAACTGCTCATCCAGACTCGTGGCATCAAAAGCGTTGAATGGATCCTGGGATCCAACGAGGTTGTTCTGCGCCAACACCCCCATATATGCCGCGCGCTGATCATCAGTGATCTCGGGCGCCTTGAACGTCACGATGACATCAAAGATCCCCTGTTCGTTTGGAGCGATCTCAGGCGAAACCACGCCGGGAGCACTCGGCTCACGCCCATTCTGCGGCGTCGCGTTTGCCTGCTGCAAGGTATAAACCCCCAGGCATATGCATGCAATGAGTGCCGCCGCTAGCCATGCAAACAGCGCCTTGTGGCGGCTGACCTGTAATTTTGATAGTGATGAGGTGTAGTGCATATCATCTCCTCGGTAACGCTTAAAACTTCTTGAGTATAAACGCTAGATGAGAATGATTTTTACTAAACGAGGCGCTACGGCGTTTTTGTATCCGTGTTATAAAAAGAGCGAGTAGTGAGGTTTGTCTCTCAAGCAGCTGCGGCTTGACGTTGATGCGGTTACCCACGCACCGCGTATGATACTCGCGATGCGCGCAAGGATCCAAACCTTACCGATATCACCCGACGCAGGATACGACATGACCTATCCCAAACCATCGACATCATCCTTGTTAAACATCGGAATAGCTGGGCTTTCTCAGGCGAGCTTGGCACTCTTTTGGACTGCGATGATCTGCGCCTTCCAGAGTGATCTGCTTTATGCCTCAACCCATGATGCAGGGCTTGATCAGATCACAGCGTCGCGCGTGGTGCTCTGCATCTCGATCGCAAGCGTGAGCGTAACACTGTTATTTATTGGGCTCTGGGCAATCACCCGCATGGATGCCATCATCAAGCGCACACGATTTGTGGCGTTTCTCGTGTTGGGAACGATTGCCTTTAGTGTTGGCATGGCTCTGGTCTTTGGAGTGAGGACTTTTGGATTTGGAGTGCTTGTACTAAGCGCTCAGGTTGAGCTTGGACTTTTGGCGGGAGCGGGGCTTTTGACCGGAATTGGATCAGCCGTATTGATGGCACTGATTATGCAATTTCTTGGCGCAACTCCGCCGGCTCAGACGGCATGGATCATTCCCGCGAGCTTTGCCATCGCGATGGCCGCAGCGATTTTAGTGTCGTCAGTTGATCGCATAGTTGCTGTCGCGATTGTTTTGGTACTACCTACCGTGGCAGCTATTGGGATTGCAGCTGCGCATCGTCAGCTGGTTGGCAAGGTCGCAGGTGCTCAAACCAGCTACCATGTCACGTCAGGCAGTCGCCCTGAGATCCGCAGCCACACCCTCAC
>JAEZXW010000048.1 GCA_023419515.1 Actinomycetes bacterium | reverse complement strand
CTTGAGATGGTTGCAGGTGCGCTGTCGATGCAGGTGATCGCTGATGTCGATGCGCTCACCCAACGTCGTGTAGAAGAACTCGATCGCCTGCTGGTCGAAGTGAGAAGCGCTATCTATGATGCTGAGGCGATTACCCCTCAGACCTCTCAAATGCTGCTTGATCAAGTAAGGGCGGCTATTCCATTTGTGCCAGTGCCACTTGAACTTAACGCTTATACCCATGAGTGTATTGCGCACATGCAGTATCTCAACCGTGCCGATTGTGCGTTTCCGTCACTCTGTTCAATGCATACCATCGATCAACGGCTCTACATCAAGCATGTGGAAGATTACGAGCCTTTGCGTGAGTGGTTTGCTTCAAACGCACCTGGGTATCACGGGGCGCTCGTGAGTCTCGTTCCTCAAGAGGTTGACGAGATCTATGAGGGGCTTCCCGCTATTCACGGTCAGGGCACCATCAGCGGTATGATGCTGCTTCGTCCTGAACACGATGCTCGTTTTAGCGCTCTTGAGTACGAGTATTTTGAGCGCATTACCTCGGTTATCGTTGACGCGATCCGCGGTGAGCAAGATCGCCAACAGGCAGCTAAAATCTCTCAGGCGCTGCAGCGCAATCTGCAAAATGAGTTGCCGGCCATCGAGGGACTCTCAAGCCAGGGGCTTTATTCATCGGCAACAGCTCAGGCTGTCATCGGTGGTGACTTTTTTGATCTTATTGAGGTGAGTCCCACCCAGACGGTCATCTTGATTGGTGATGTCTCAGGTAAGGGAATCGAGGCTGCCAGTATGGCAACGTTGGCAAAGAGTGCGCTTGAGGCATATGCCTGGGTTGAAGATAACCCAGCCCAGATGATTGAGGCGCTCAACGTCATGTTCCTCAACTCATCGCGGCTTGAGGCATTCTCAACCATCTTTGTCGGCGTTCTCGATCGCACCACGGGACGAATGACTTATTGCTCGGCTGGCCACATGCCTGTACTTGTCGTTCAAGGGATTGAGGATGAGAACGCAGTAACGCATAGCTACGAGTTTTTATCGGTTCAATCACCCATCGTCGGCGCCTTTGAGCAAATGCGCTATACCAATGGCGAGATTATGCTCGCGCCTGGTGATGTCTTGTTTCTCTACACCGACGGCACAACTGAGGCACGCAGTTTAAGCGGGGAGTTTTTTGGTGAGGAGCGCCTGCGTGATACGGTCATGCGTCATTATGAGTCGCATGGCTTTGAGGGTTTATGTGAGCAGATCAAAGATGAGGTTCAACACTTTGCTTCACACAGCCTCAACGATGATATGGCACTCGTGGCGTTGCGCTTTGATCGGAAGCTTGGATGAAAAAGCGTCATGATGAATCCCTGAATTGGATCAGTCAGGTAAAACGCATCCTCATCGGGATCCTGATCATCAATATCGCCGTTGCAGTTTCCAAGTATGGGTATGGCCTTGCGATCAATTCGGTGGCCATGCAGGCAGATGGTGTGCACTCGCTCTTCGACGGGCTTTCAAACGTGGTCGGTCTCATTGGGATTTCGTTGGCCGCACGTCCTGCAGATCACGATCACCCGTATGGGCATCGCAAGTTTGAGACGGGCGCCTCGCTCGTTATCGGACTTTTGCTCATTGTTGTTGCGTATAACATTTTTATGAGCGCCTATCATCTCATGGTTGACGGTGGCTCACAGATACACGTTGATCTCGGTTCGTTTATCGTCATGATCATTACGCTCATCATCAACATCGGCATTACCTGGTATGAGCGCAAACGGGCACGTGAACTCAAAAGTACGCTGCTCATGAGTGACGCAGCGCACACGAGCTCCGATGTCTTGGTCTCGCTTTCGGTTTTGGCCGGTCTAGCTCTTTCGTATGCAGGTATTGTCGTTGCTGACATCATCATCTCAATCGTGGTTGGCATCGCGATTTTATTTGCAGCGTTCAGCGTATTTAAGCAAGTGTCTGAGGTGTTTTCGGATGAATCACGGATCAAACCCGATGCAATTTATCGGGCACTTGGCACCATCGAAGGAATCACAAACATCCACGACATCAGGACGCGTGGAACAGCTCATGAGGTCTGGCTTGATATGCATATGCTCGTAGAACCGGGGCTTACGGTACTAGCTGCGCACAAGCTTTGCGATACAGCAGAGAGCAGGCTTCGCGATGAGTTTCCTGAGCTCATCGACATCACGATCCATATGGAGCCTGATACACCCGAGGAGCGCCAAAAGGCGTGTGAGAGTCTGACCTCGTACTCCTTGCATAAAACCCAGACAACAGGGGAACATCTCTAGTCATATCAACGATCGTGCGTTTAAGGGTTTTCCTCATTGGTGCACGATCACTTCTAGTTGTCTGAGATATGCGCGAGGGGAGGCGAGTGCCGTGGATCTTGAGCACACCTATACCCTCGTGATCACTCATGACCTCGATCGAACGCACCATCAGGCGCTCGTGGCGCTTAAAGCCAAGGTGCTTGCCTTTATCAAACGATTTTATGCTCGCCAGCGCATGCTGATCGAAAATCCCGATTCTGCTTTGGCGCGGTTTTCTCCACAGCAGGCAAATACATTAAAAGGATCCGGATCGACTCGATCGGGCAGTTCTGCGCATTGCAGCGGGGTGCAATCTCCCGAGACCCAAGCCCATGTAGTACTTGATCTTGAACAGGTGAATTATATCGATCACGCCGGCATGGAGTGCATAATTTCGCTCTTGCGCTCGGTTGACAGGCTCGGGGGAACGCTTTCGCTCATCAATGTCTCTGAGGATGTCAAGCGCCCGCTTAAGCGCGGTGGAATTCTCGACATCGTGCGCGTGTCACCGGTGATTGGGACGCGCATCGGCCGCGTTTCAGAATCTCCCGTCCAGCAGCAACTGTCATCACTTGCCTTCTATGTACCGCCCAATCCTTCAAGTATGGAGCTTATCAGGCATCGGCTCACTGATCACCTGCGCTATCTCAAAGTTTCTGATCAGGCGATTTTTGATCTCATTCTGGCGTGTGGCGAGGCGCTTGGAAACGCTTTTTATCACGGGGGCTGTAGCTTAAATCCGAGTGATTGCATGGTGCGTGTCTCGTGTGTGGCATATCAAGATCGCGTGGTAATTAAAGTATCCGATGAGGGTGCGGGTTTTTCACACGAACACGAGCCACAAGCACTACCTCAGTACTCTGCCGAGCGTGGGCGCGGTATTAAGATGATGTATTTATTGGTCGATTCTGTTTCGATTGCGCCGAGTGACCCACAAACAGGTCGTGGTACCTGTGTGACCCTCATCAAGCTTCGCGATTAAGTTGCCGCCGCGAATGCAAGTCTAAATATTTCAAACGGGAAGAAAATGGAGGCGCTGCCCGGACTCGAACCGGGGGTAAGGGCTTTGCAGGCCCCTGCCTTACCACTTGGCCACAGCGCCATCAATGAGCATGCCTTTTATTAAAAAGGGCCAGCCTTGTGGCCGGCCCTGTGGCATTTCAATGGAGCGGACGACGGGATTCGAACCCGCGACCCTCACCTTGGCAAGGTGATGCTCTACCAACTGAGCCACGTCCGCGTTGCGAATCAGAACTATAGGGTAATTGGCAAAGCCGCGCAAGTCTTTTTTACATCGATTTCAAAAAAGCGATCTAATCCAAATAAATTCACAAATTGCAAACAAAAACTTTCTCGCATTTTGGATTTGGTTTTGATATAGTACTTGCCTGTTGTAAGTCGTGGGCGATTAGCTCAGGGGGAGAGCACTACCTTGACACGGTAGGGGCCACAAGTTCAAATCTTGTATCGCCCACCATGACATTCTTCAACAACTTATTCAATCCAAGCGCAAATCATATGAATCAAGCTACCAAACCAGTTATCGCTTTTGTTTTGCCAACACTGCAGGGTTTTGGCGGTTCGGTGAGGGTTGCCTGTTTACTAGCACAAGCTCTGCAAGAGGCCGGATATCGCATCATCCTTATTTCTCGTCGTCATTTTGACGAGGTGTCCTTTGATCTTGACCCTGAGATTACCAGCGTCTCGCTTGAGCTTGGCGAGATGCGCTTGCGCGGTTTGATCGCAGCAGCAAGGCGTCCGCTGGTAAGCGTACTCAAAGAGCACAGCGTCGATCTCATATTTGGCATTGGCTCTTATGAGACGTTGATCAGCATTATGCCAAGTATCCAAACCAGGATTCCGCTTGTCTTTTGTGATCACGGCGCCCTTTTTAACCAGTGGGTTGAGGGCGGCAAGTCCTATCGAATCTCTCGCTGGCTCAATCAGCTCTTTTCTCGTAAAACGGTGGTCTTGACCGAGCGTTCATACCGTGATTATCAGCGCTTGTGTCACACGCCAGCGCGCAAGCTTGAGGTGATTCCTAATTGGATTTCAAACAAGATTATCGATCTTTATCGTGATCGCAGTTACAACACGGCGTCCAAGAAGCTTGTGTGGTGTGGTCGTCTTGATCATGAAAAAGGCATTGATCATCTCATCGAGATTGCTAAGCTCGTCCTGCCCGTCTGTCCTGAGTGGACGTGGGAGGTCTGGGGAGGATCTGCTGACCCAACACAAGTCGAGGCATTTGTCACCGCGATCAAGAATGCTGGCCTCGAGGAGCAACTTATCTATCGCGGTGAGACGAAGTCGATGTATGAGCGCTACGGTGAGTATGCAGTTCTCACGCTCACTTCATATCGCGAGGGCTTGCCGATGACGCTACTCGAAGGAGCTGCGGCTCATCTGCCGTTGATTTCATTTGATGTCATTTCTGGTCCTGCTGAAATCATCGAGCACGGAATTACAGGAATACTTGTTGAGCGCTATGATGTCGATGCGTATGCGTATGAATTAACCGAACTTATGCACGACCAAGATCGCAGGCGTTCTTTTGCTCAAGCGCAGTCATTAGTAGTAGAGCGATTTAGTCAACCTGAAATATTCAAACAGTGGATTAATCTGATTAAATCGTTGGTTAAGCATTAGATTAATTTTAATCTAATGTAAAAATGTATTTTTTATTTTATTTTTCCTCACATTGCTAAATCGCATTTTTTTTTTCACAGAGATTTTATTATGAGCCTTCAATCTTATTGACGACGTATAGGTGAGACAGATGGCTCCAGAATTGACGGCCAGCAGCAAGAGTCCGATTGTTGGTCAGATTTCCCCACAACACTCATCACCCAAGCACCTTAAAGAAGATGCTGATCGTCCTAATAAAAAGGCTCGTTTTTGCGTGCTTGATGCGTTAAAAGTCTTTGCCATTATGGGTGTGATAGCGCTTCATACCTTGCTGCCACATCAATTTGAAGGCTCTGGTGAGCTTGGTAACTATATTAATATCGTTTCACGCCTCGGTCTGCCTGTGTTTTTCCTTGTATCTGGATTTTTCTCGCTGAATACAACTGCGCTCAAGTTGGTTATCCGAGCATTAAAGATGGTTGGAATTTTGGTTGTTGGTGTTGCAGGTTATGCAGGGCTTGCATGGTACCTTGGTGCACCTGATGTCACACCCGAGCTTATTCAAAGCAAGATTGATTTCCAATCAATTTTATTAGGCACCGTTTACTATGGCTATCATCTTTGGTTTTTAATAGTGCTCGCTGAGGTTTACCTCGTGCTAGCACTTTTTCGTCTTTTGAAAGTCCCGTTAGCCGTTATGCTTATTATTGCTTTAGGGCTTTTAGTTTTTCGCTGGTATTACGCGGAGTTTGTCCATGTTTTACCTGATTTTCTTTTGGCATTTCTTGCTCAAGACCAACATTTGATAAATCTCATTAAATGGTATGACGAAGTTCCTGTCTTATTGATTTGTGGCGTTCAACTGCATTTTTTGGGTTTCCGCTTGTAGTTATTGGTATGTATCAGCGATGGCTTTTTAATTGCTTTACCCAGGCTCATGCAAAACGCCCGTGGTTTAGCCCTATCCATTACATTGGTTCGAGAGCATGGTGGGCGCTACTCCTTATCAGTGCTTGTGGACTTGCCCTATCATTTTATGAGTATCATCATTTTGGGCAGCTACAAGAGTTCTATATCGGTACTTTTATTGCAATCATCCCGCTTTTTGTTGCATGTGCCTATGCATCTCAAACATCTTTTGCTGAAAATATCTTTGTGAGGGCTGTCGGTTTTATCGGTTCACAATATATGCTCGTTATTTATGTGATTCACCTTGCCTTTGTTGAGATTGCTGTACACTACATGAAGATAAAGACGGGTGATCCATCTTTTTTGTTTACTCATGATGCAGCGTTTGGCTTGTTTGGTTTTACGCTCATTGCTTCGATTCTTATAGCTGCATTTATCAATCTTTTACAGCAGTTTTTAAGAGCATCTATCAGACATGTAGGTCACAATTCAAGCCTTAAATAGCATGGCAAATAGAGACGTTAGAGCATTTGATTACTGTCAACAAGCAAAATCAATCGAGAGATAAGAGAGGTGTTATGAAGAAAAATCAAAGACTGAAAATCGACTTAGCTATATTGGCTGGTTTTGCGCTGAGTGCGTCATTTGGCTTGGTTGCTATGCCGGCACAGGCCTATGCAACTGATGTTTCAACGGTAAACAACGAACAAAATACATCAGCTCATGCAGTGGTTTTATCTGATGAAACAATGCCGCATGATTCTAATGCTTTGTCAGATCAGCCAGGCCAGCGTCAAGTTATTGGCGAGACGTTGTTAGCTGATCAGACTGATGATCGAAATGATCAGCAAGAACAAGATCAACTACTTAACAATCAGGCTCATGTTTTAAATGATGAGACAATTTCAGCACTTACGAATATCAATAATGCCGCTCAAGTTGATGAAAAGCCAAAGGTTAATCATTTAAAAGGCATTAAATTTCTTGATTCATCTGGCAAGAAAGCCGATCATTTGGTGGCTAAAAAGCAATATAAGATTGTAGTTGAGGGCGCAAGGGAGTCTGATGGTTTTTCCTACAACTTTGTATATAAAGTTGGCAACACATGGGAAAACTGGTCTTCAACCATCAAGCGCACTGGTAGAGCACAGACTGCATCATACGAGCTATTTACACCACCTACGGCAGGCGAATATGAGTTCTTTGTTGATGTGATCTATCAAGACAAGCGAGTACATCAGCTGACTTCATATAAGCAGGTAGAGCCTGGCTTTGGTGCGCGAGTAGTGGTAAGTGATCCTGATAAGCGTGATAATACCTATCGAGCTGGTGACATAATTACAATCAGTGCTGACACAAGCACAATTCATGGTCCATCTGAGCAAAAAGACTTGCGCTATAACTTTGTGGTCAAACAAGGTGATGATTGGTCAAACTGGAGTTCGACTCTCAAAGGCACCGTTGATCCTCAGTACAGAGATTATGCCAAGAGCAATATAAAGCGAGTTAACCTTGATAAGCCTGGTATCTACACCTTTTTCCTCGACGTTATTGATTCAAGTGGCACTGTGCTTAATTCAAGCGCTTATGAAATTAAGGTAAAAGATCGTATAGAGATCAAGGTGGGCTATCAGACATCTGGTAAGAAAAATCCTCGGAGCGTTAGTTTTGGTAGCCCTCTTGAAGCTCATGTTGAGGTTCTGACACATGGAAGCATCCATGACATTAAATACAACTGGGTGTGGTCGGCAAATAGCTGGGATGCCAATAAGTGGAGCTCAACATTAAAAGATACGGGCACCTATACGGCCAAAAACTCAATTCGCTACGACTCATTTGATCTTGGTACATACAATCTTTTTGTAGACGTCGTTTATCAAGGTCAAGTTATGACGTTTGATGTAGCTCGTGGCATAAAGATTGTCAGCAGCCATGGTTTGAAAGATATGGGGATCACGAGTGAAAAGCGTGAAAACGGTAAAACTACTCGAGTGACCTTAAAGCCGGTGTTTACAGGCGTAGGCAAGGGGCTTAGTTATTCCTATAACTTTCTCTATAAGGCTGGCGGTTACGAGTCGAGCTGGAATAGCGTCACTTGGGATTCAGTTATTAAAAGCACAGGTAAAGCTATTAGCAAAAGCGAATACAGTTTTGATTTACCTTTTGGATTGTACCTTTTTGCAGTTGATGTGATTGCACGTAATCCTCAGACAGGAAGCAGTGAGAGCCAGTCATTTACTCAAGACGCTATTGTCGGAAGCGGTTATGTTGCAGAGCTTGTTCACGACAGTACCGAGGCTACGCCTAAACAAAAACCATTTCATACTGCCATTAAAAAGGTGGCAGGCGCACAAAACGGTCAACTCCAGTTTAACTGGGTGCATCGTAAAGATGGCGGTTGGGATGTTTGGAGCTCTACACTCAAAGAAACGAAGCGCTACACCGATAAGATGACCAATGATACTCGCGTTAAACTTTCAGGTGTCTATGATTTTTTCCTCGATATTATTGATGGAGGCACGCAAAATAAGCATGCTCAAAATATTAGTGTGAACTACGCAACCAAGCGTTTTACCCGAGGTTGGGATGCAAGTGTTCAATATGAGCAGGCGGTGTTTAAGCGCCCTGGAAATAATGTTTGGGCAGGCGTGACATACACTGGCTACAATACTGATGGGCTTCGTACCAACTGGGTTTGGGATCGAGATAATTGGAGTGACTGGGGCTCAACGTTAAAAGGTGTAAGCACTGCTTCTCAATATGCTCGCGCTGATGTAAATAAGCAACATCATTTCGCGCCGAATACCTCAGGAATGTATCGTTACTACGTTGATGTTATTGATAGTGATGGTGAAAAGTTATCACTCCCTGGCTCTCATATCTATGTCACCTATACACCTGAAGAGAATAGACAGCGCTATCTTCAGTTTGCTCGCGGTGAGTATGATCGAAATGATCCATACTGGGCTGCCACGCGTCGTTATGAAAATGCTTTAGTGAACAGTGGTCGTCAGCTCTATATTAAAACTGGTCTTTGGTGCAACACCTATGTGTGGTATGTCGGATATCAAACTAATTTACTTGGTGCTGCTGCTGACGGTTATCGAGTGGCAGATCCAGGGGTGAGTTATAACTGGTATAAAGACCGCGGTCAGCTTTACTCAACACCGCAACCAGGAGATACTGCATTTTTCTACTATATTCAGCTTCGCTCGGGTCAGCGTGCAACTCATTCGGGCATTGTAAATCGCGTTCTTGGTGATGGTCGATTTGAGATTCTTGAGGGCAACATGGGCGGTAGATCCATCCGCAAGCACGTTTATAGTGTGAACTTTAAAAATCTTGTTGGCTTTGGTAGGCCTCAATGGTAAACAGAAGTGATTTTTGCCAGATGTAAGCTGAGTAATCACTTCAGCATAAAAGTTTTTGTAGCTTTATCTAAAAGCCCGCCCACATTTAGTTGGCGGGCTTTTTTATTTTTGTATGCGTGAGCCCATTGAGTGCAAATCAGTGTTGAGTTAGTGCAAGTGAGAAAGCTTAAATGCAACAATTTTATGGCTATAGGTAGGATGGGGCTTATAAAAATAAATATTACAAAGCAGCGAGATCTTAAAGGAGACGGTTGCTTTATTGGTCACGATAAAGTTAAAAACTTGCCCGTTGGATGAGGGGACTATGAATATCATCGTCTCAAAAGTACCCTTTGAGTAGTTTTGCAATGCCTTTGCATGTTGTATGATGCTTGTTCAAAAGTTCTGCTCTTAAAAACAAGCTTTAGCTTAATCGGGTATGTTTCGTGAGTGTGAGCTTTATAGTCCGGTCAAGTTATCAATATATGAATGAGGTAGATCTTGCTCGAACATTTTTTGGTATACACAACCATTGAGGGCTGGCTTGCCCTGATTACGCTGCTCTTTTTGGAGATTGTTTTGGGCATCGATAACATTGTTGTTATCTCGATCACATCTGATCGCCTCCCAGAACACCAACAGCACATCGGTCGTAGGCTCGGTCTATTTGCTGCGATGATCACGCGTATCATCCTGTTGGTTGGTATCGTTTGGGTGATGAAACTGACGTTTCCGCTCTTTCACATCGGATCGCTTGCAGTGACTGGTCAGGGTATCATCCTGTTTGTCGGTGGCGTCTACCTCATTATCAAGGGTTTTGCCGAGATCAAGGAGATGCTGGCACTCACTGAGGAGCGTGAGAAGTTCGGCCACCCTGAGCACGCGCCTAAGCCACGTTTGAGCCTCGCTCATGCCATCGCGATTATTGCCTTTATGGATATCGTCTTTTCACTCGACTCCGTTATTACGGCGGCGGGGCTTTCTGGTGAACTTGCCGTTATGATCCCTGCGGTTATTGGCGCGATCATCGTCATGATGGTCTTTGCTGATGCCATTTCAAACTTCATCAACCATCATCCTGAGATCAAGCTCCTGGCACTCTTCTTTATCTTTGCCATTGGTGTACTCTTGGTGCTCGAGGCAGTGCACGCGCCCGTGAGTGAGTGGTATGTCTACTTTGCAATGTTCTTCTCACTGGTCGTGACCTTATTGCAGATGCGCTACAAGGCAAACCTTGAGCGTATGCACCGCGAGATCCGTGAGCATCAGGATGCCTTTGAGGTTGAGCAAATCTTTCAGGGAGAGCAATCCCGCGATTAAAAGAGCGATTTCGCTCCTCAGGCCGCACGACCTTGTATCAAACAACGAGGGCTATTCTGAGCGTAGAGCCATGCAACCCTTACGGAACAATGAAGTGACTGGCACCTGGAATGATGCGATATTCAGAGCGCGTCCAGGTGCCTTCGATTATCTCGCCGTCATACTGGATGCTCGCAGGCTTATCAGAGGTAATCGTAACGTGAGAGCCGTGGTAGACCTCAAGGTTTGGTCGGTACGAAAACGCTCCGTTTCGATCGAGCAAGACTGAGACGAGCGTCGGCATGAGCTCAGCGATGTTATTGACCGTGAGCACCGCGATGTGAAAGAGCCCATCTTGTGGGCTGTTTTGGTGCGTGATGGGCAGCTCAAAGGGAAGTTGACCAAAGTTGATGACGAGCACACCAATGCCTTGCGAATAGATGGTTTTGCCGTCAATTTCGAGGGTGAACTGATAGATGGTTGGCTGCGGCTTGCTGAGCGACGCCATGTAGTAAGCGCTCGCCCCTAGATGCTCCTTGTAGGGCTTGGCGGCTGCCATCATGTCAGCGCCGTAACCAACGGTCGCAATGAGTGAAAACCCGTGCTCGTAGACGATGTGTTTTAAGGGATCATTGCTCGTTAGTCCCGGTTCGTTTTGATCAAACGGTGCACTCGGAAAGACCTGTACGCCGCTCAAACCCCCATCATCGACTTCGGAATCATTGTGCTGCGTCTGCTGCCGAGGAGGTAGCGTTTCGCCATAGACACGCATTTTCCCTAGATCAAACGCTTCGACTTTGCGCTCGGCCACAATTTTTGCGAGTGCCGCGGGCTCAAGCGGAAGCTCCAAATTGGTTGCAAGTAAATTTGCCGTTCCCGAAGGATAGATGAGAGTCGGGATACCAAGCCCTCTCATCTGAGAGGTGAGTGCCGCTGCCGTACCATCTCCACCTGAGAGTACAACGTTATCAAAGTGCCTTACATCATCAAGCAGATGAGCCGACATAATTCCGTCTTTGATGCAGGGGCGCATGACGACCTCATGGC
>JAEZXW010000085.1 GCA_023419515.1 Actinomycetes bacterium | reverse complement strand
CGCCAAAACAGAGCAAAAAACAGGATGACCATAACGGCGATACCAACAATGAGCCATTTTTCAAAGGGCGTAATGGCAACAATGGAGCCAAAGAGGAACGAGTCAAAGTTTTGAGAGTTCTTGATGTAGCCCGACATAATGCCGGCAATGCCAACACCGGCACTCGTGACAATCGCGATGGCGACCTCACTGTATGCAGGGATTCGCCGCCTGATGGCCTCGATTGAAAACGCGCCTGCAAGGGCGGCAACGACCGCTCCTGCCACGGGATTTAAGCTCATAATCAAGCCAGCAGCGACACCAGAGAGTGAGACATGTGAGAGCGAGTCACCGATCATCGCTAGGTGACGCAAGACCACTACGATTCCGACCAGTGGAATGATCAACGCAATTAAGACTCCGCAGATAAAAGCGGTGCGCATAAATTCGTAATTAAAAAGCTCTAACATGGTGTCTGTCCTCTTAGTCTTGGCTGAACTCAGCTTAGATTGCGATTAACACTAACGTGAACCGCTCAACTGCTAACAGTGAAACGCGTATCCGCTAACGTGCTTTCTCTGGTTCAAAACAATGGTCATAGGGGTCAATGTGATACTCGTGTACCTTCACGATCCTATCGATATGATCGGCGATATCGTCGGGCGCATGGGTAATCATCACAATCGCGGTATTGCGCTCACGATTGAGTTTCTTTAACAACCCAATGAGCGAACGTTGCGTCGGGCGATCTAGGCCGGCCATTGGCTCATCGAGGAGCAGAAGCTCGGGACTTGTCACAAGCGAACGAGCGATCATGGCGCGTCGTGCCTGGCCACCAGATAGATCAGAAATCTTGCGATCGGCAAGCTCGAGCATATCAACGTATGAAAGAACCTCATTAACAAGAGCTGAGCCGCCCTTGACTGGTAAGCGCAAAGGACCTGAGAGCGAGTAGAGATTCATCGCCACGAGCTCTCGCACGGTGACCGGAAAAGAGCGGTTAGGATCAAGCTGAGGTAGGTATCCAACCTTTTTCCAGTTCTTAAAACTCGTCGTTGGCTGACCAAACAGCTCAACCGTTCCGCGTTGCGGAGTAATTTGCCCAAGCAAAAGCTTAATGATGGTCGACTTACCTGCTCCGTTATCGCCTGTAATTGCCAAATATTGACCTGAGCTCACCTCTAGATTGGCATGACGTAAGACGGTTGTTGCTCCGTAATCAAATGAGACGTCGTCAAGACGCGCGATAAACTGGTTCGCTTGAGTATCCAATGGGTTGCTTTCTCTCGGTTGATCGCTCTCATTGGTGAGAGTGATTCTTATTGCGCTTTTTCTTTTATAACGTGAGAACTCGCATAACGAAGTTATAAAAGACATGATCAATAAAAGTCCCCCTTGAAGCTTCATGCAACAAGGGGGACGGATGCTCATAACATGTGTTTGTTTGAACCGGTGTTTCAGAACACCAAAAGAACTACTTCAGAGCAGCCTCAATCTTCTTGAGGTTCTCGCGCATCACAGCAAAGTAATCCTTGCCTGCCTGGCGATCCTCGTCGTTGAGGGATTCAAGCGGGTTCATGAGCTCGGTCTGAGCGCCGGTCTCAGCAGCGAGTGCCTCGGCAACTTTGGTGCTCACGAGCTCCTCGGTAAAGATAACCTTAACCTTGTTGTCCTTGATGTAGTCAACGATCTGAGCCATACGTTCTGGTGAAGGCTCGGTGTCAGCGCCAATGCCAAGGACGCCGTGCTGCTGGAGGTTGTAGTCACGGCACAGATAAGCAAATGCCTCGTGGTTGGTCACGATGGTGCGGGTGGTTAAGCCATCGCCAAGAGCAGCAGCGTACTCCTCATCAAGCTTCTTAAGCTCGTTAATGACCTTCTCGCCGTTTGCCTTGTAGTAATCAGCGTTCTTGGCGTCAGCCTTTGCGAGGCCCTCAGCAATATTCTTTACCTCGATTTGGGTAGCGCGAGGTGAAAGCCAAACATGCGGATCGTACTCACCGTGGTGATGGTGGTGACCCTCCTCGCCATGCTCGTGATCGTGGCCTTTTTCACCCTCATGAGCCTCTTTGTCGTGATCATGACCATCAGCATGCTCACCCTCGTGTGCATGATCGTGATCGTGGTCGTGATCAGCCTTGATCAGATCAACGCCCTCAGAAGCCTCGATGACGATGAGCTTGTCACCAGCGGCTGCCTTAACGTCATTAACCCAAGGCTCCATGCCAGCACCATTGATAACGAGCACACCACCATCAGCAAGCTTAGCCATATCCTGTGGAGAAGGCTCCCATTCGTGGGCCTCAGCACCATTTGGGATCAAGCTCGTAACCTCAGCCTTATCACCAGCGACCTGACGAGTAAGGTTATCCATTGCAAAGAAAGACGTGTACACGGTCAGTTTCTTACCGCCATCCTCTGCAGGTGCCTCGTTGCTGGTGCTGCCCTGGGTGCATCCAGCGAGAGCAAAGGCAATAACAGCCATCAAAGCAGCAAACGCCATTGCCCAACGCTTAGAGTGCAATGTAGACATTTTCATGCATATCTCCTTGCATAACGTAAATCGAACGGTGCCATTATATTGCATATGAGAATCATTCTCAAAGGCTGTATGGGCTTCAATACCATGATCACGGAGCCTACACGTTTCATCATTTGTGATGGTAAAGCCATAAGTTTTAGACAGTTTGGGTACGCTTTAGACATTACCCGAATAAAAACAGTGTTACGTTATAGCAAATATCTTTGAAGGGATTTGCGGTGAAAAGCGCTTGTTTGCACGACCATGATCATTTTGCTTGCGACACGAGCGCAAGTTTTGCTCTGTCTCACGATGAGGTTGTTGCCCAGATTAAGGCGGCAGGCTTTAAGGTAACCAAGCCTCGCACCGTGATCTTAGCAGGTATTGCTAAAGCTGCTCATCCTGTAAGCGCAGAAGAGCTCTTCGTGCTCTTGCAAGAAGATCAGATCTCACTGGCAACAATCTATCGTACCCTTGCCCACTTCACGCAGAAGAACCTGATTTCACGTGATATGTCGACCGAAGGTATCGCGCTCTATCGCCTTACCCAAGGAGCTCATCATCACTACCTGCGCTGCCAGAAGTGTGGCGAGCGCATCGTGATTGATCTGTGCCCACTTCAGTATGTTGAACAAGAAATTGCTAAAGAGACTGGTTATGTGATTACTGGTCACAGCCTTGAAATGACAGGGATTTGTCCTCGCTGTGCTGCGCATCATGATACGCCTGAGCAGCACTAATCATCTGATCAAAGAGCCGACGCGAAGCTGGATCATCCTGTGTGCATAGAATCTCGGGATGCCACTGAACCCCGAGCGCAAACGACTTAGCACGATGCTCGATTCCCTCAATCAGGCCATCTTCTGAAATTGCGTTGACCTCAAGCTCTGCACCTAAACGCTCAATCCCCTGATGATGGATGGTGTTGACGGTCAGTTCGGAACTTTGCATGATTTCAAAAAGACGTGAAGTACCAGAAATACGCACTGAGTGCGTGGCGCCCTCATCGATAAAGCCCTTGTCTTTATCGGCATGAACAACATGAGAAATATGGGTAGGATTGTGGGTCGAAAGATCAACATGCAGGCTGCCGCCCTGGGCGATATTCATAAGCTGAAAACCGCGGCAGATACCCAGTAATGGCATGTCACGCTCAAGCGCGCCTTTGAGTAGTGCAAACTCAAAAGCATCGCGGGCTGGCACCACAAAGATACTCAGATCGGGATCTTTGCCGTAATGAGCAGGATCGATATCGTTGCCACCGCTTAAAATCAATCCGTCCAACAGATCAAGAATCTCATCGACCGCCTCAGGTGTATGCGCCATACGCGAGAGCAAGATCGGCAAACCGCCGCTGCCGATAATCGACTGGGCATACGTGGTTGCAATATGTTCACGGTCAGCATCGGGTGCTGACCACATCGTAAGTCCGATACGAGGCAACACAGGTGTCATCCTTATCGTGTCAATCAGTAGTTCTCATAGTTATATCGCGGCTTAAAGCCTCACGAGTTTGAAATTTGTGGGTAAGAGTTTTACCCTGCTTTGTGGATGCTGAACTCGCTTAATGCTTACGCACAATTTCTTCAAGCGATTTGCTGACAGAATGCTCAGTTGGCACCCATTCAACATGCTTAAACAGAGCAACGATGGCAATGGGGATGTAAGACATCATAAAGATCGGAAACGTGAAGAGATTGCCGATAATGCGCGCCATACTCGCTCCGTAGATCTGCTTGAACTCGGTAATGGTCGTCAACAGACCCAAACAGAAAAAGAGGGTGTAGACACCCGAAAGTGTCGCCCAAATAGTCTGGCCAGCAACCGACATCTCACTACCGAACGCGCTGTGCGGAAAGATCAGGCCACAGATGATAAAAAGCGTATTCACGATGACCAGAAGTGTCGTTAGGATTGCGGCAGGTGCAATAGTCATGAGGATGTCATAACCAGCAAATACCTGCTTAAAGACGGCCACCTTAAAAAGCCCCCAGCCATAGCGGGCAAAGACCTGATAAAAGCCCTTGGTCCAACGCATACGCTGCCTCCACGAGGCAGCAAAAGTCACGGGCTGCTCGTCATAAAAAATAGCGCGCTGTGCGTAACCGATCTTGATGTTATTGAGTGCTGCCCAGGCAGTAAACTCGATGTCTTCGGTCAGCAGTCTAAACGGCCAACAACCAAACTGCTTGATGATGGCGGCGCTCAAAAGATAACCTGTGCCCGAAATCGCACAGTTGGTTTTGCAGATCATGCGAGCATTGTTGAGGTATTTTGCCTCACGCATAAACCAGGTAGCGTAACCTGCACTAATCCAAGAGGCACCAAAGTTTTTTGAGTTGCGATAGCTCGTGACGCAGTCGTAACCGCTGTCAAACGCCTTGTTCATCTCAGTCACATAGTGCACATCGAGGACGTTATCAGCATCAAAGACAAAAAAGCCATCATAGTCATCGGGGCGCTCGGCCAAAATCGTGCGGATACCATAATCCATCACCCACGATTTTCCGTGTGTCTTGCCATCACGGCGTACGTCTTCCCAAAACTCATAAACACAAGCCCCCGCTTTTTGCGCAAGCTCAACAGTTTTATCAGTGCAATGATCTGCAATAACGTAGATGTCAATGAGTTCAGATGGATAATCCTGATTTTTGATCGAGCGGATGAGGTTTTCGATGACGATTGCCTCGTTGTGAGCGCAGATCAAGAAGGCATACCGATGCTGCTGTGCCGCTGGGCTTAAGCACCGTTCTTTCTTGAGAAAGACAACCAGCACATACACGAGCTGATAGAAGAAAAAGAGTGCAAAAAACCCTGAGAGTATTGAGTTGAAAAGCACAATCGGGGTCAACGACACGCGAAGTTACACCTAACACTTTTCTATCGTTCGCTGCGAAATCGCCGACAGAATGTCGGTGCCTTCTGCAGTTTTACCATGCGAATAATCAGACAGTGATTCTAATACAACAGATAAGTCATCTGGAAGACAATCAGTAATACACAAGGAGTTTTCAGTTCTCGGATGCATAAAGCCAAGGCGATATGAGTGCAAAAACTGGCGCGTGAGTCCCAGATCATCGCATGACTTGCCGAGGCTGTACTGGGGATCTCCCACGCAAGGGTGACCAATGTATTGCATGTGCACCCTAATCTGATGGGTGCGACCGGTGTAGAGCTTGCATTCAATGAGCGTGTAATCCCCTATCTTGCCCTCGAGATCAGCAAAACGCTCGAGCACCTTGAAGGTGGTGATAGCTTGTTTGGCGAGCGGATCAGCGGTAACTTGCATCTTAAGACGATCCTTTTTTGATCGCGTGATTGGAATGTCAATAAGCCCGCTATCTTGAGCAATAAGGCCGTGGACAAGCGCGAGATAGCGACGATCCACCGATCGAATCTTGATCGCTTCTTGCAGATCGAGTGCGGTCTGATCATCCTTGGCGCAAATCATGAGACCTGAGGTATCCCCATCCAGACGATGAACAATACCAGGGCGATCTTCCCCCTGAATGGTTGCAAGGTTATCAGCTCCATAGCGATACACAAGGGCGTTTGCCAGAGTGGCTCGCTCATGTCCGATTGCTGGATGACAAACAAGCCCCGGCTGCTTTGAGATCACAAGGAGCCAGTCATCCTCGTAGCAAATATCAAGCTCGACTGGATCTCCCACGAGAGCTCCAGCCCCATCAACGGCGTTTTTGCCCAATACTCGATCCGCATCATAATGATCGAGTTTGCAAACTATGCGATCACCCTCGAATACAAGGGTCTTTTTTGAGGTGCAGAACTCATCGTTGATAGTGACAAGCCCCGATTCGATGAGCTTGACGCAGGCTGAGCGCGACGGCAGTTCATCGAACATTGCAAGATACGCATCGAGCCTAAGTTCTGAGGCTGCCTTTGAGACAACGCGGGCAAAACGATCAGCGCTCATCAGCCTGACCCTCGTGAGTGGATACCTCAGTATCTGAGTTTAGGCTGCCTTCAACTCCAGCTAGCGACTTATCTACCTCGGCGTTATCGTTGACACCAAAAAACACCTGAGCACCGATCCAAAAGAACACGATCCAGCCCACCGTAATCGCAATATCGGCGACGTTAAAGACCGGAAACTCGATGAATTTAAGGGCAATAAAGTCGGTCACGTGCTGGTAGAGCATGCGGTCGATGAGATTGCCGAGAGCTCCCGCCAACATGCAGCCCATCGCACCAGC
>JAEZXW010000055.1 GCA_023419515.1 Actinomycetes bacterium | reverse complement strand
AAATCTCGTACAAGCTCACGAGTGCAGCAAACATAAAGACCATGGTGACAGGGTTGGCATCGGGAGTAACGATTGCTGAGAGGACGAGCAGAGCGACGTAGACGCTGCGCCACTGAGCCCTCAGGGTCTTATACGGCACAACGTTAAAGACGATGAGATAAAACACAATAAGCGGCAGCTGAAACGCAATACCAAAGGCAAGCTCAAACAAGAGGATGATCTTGAGATACGCCTGGGCATCAGGCAAAACCGTACCGATCGCCGCAGTTTGTGAGGTCATCCACTCAAACGCCGGGCGCAGGATGACGGCATAACAAAATACGAGACCAAAGATGAAGAGAAAGACGGCAGCCGCCACCGTGGGCACCACCCATTTGCGCTCAGAGGGTTTCAGCGCCGGCAAGAAAAACGCCAGCACTTCCCAGATGATTAGCGGTGAGCACACCACAACGGCACCGTAGAGCGCCACCATGAATCTGACGGTAAAACCACCGAGCGGGTTTAAGACAAAAAGCGAGTGCACGCTACCATCGGGGAGGTACTCCGCGATGGGCGCGAGTAAAAAGGCAACCATCTGACCGGTCGCCATGTACAAGACCGCTGCCGAGATAAACACGCTTGCAAGGATGATGACGAGGCGGCGCCTCAACTCTCCCAAATGATCGTAGAGGGGCATACGCCCTGCACCAATTGGCATACGTGTTACGCCTCCTCTTGAGTCATATCTGGGGCAGTATCTTGCGTAGCGTCTTGACTACTCGTGCTCGCGGCTGTGGCAGCTGGTGGCATAGTTGACGCAGCAGCGCCTCCGGTCGCCACACTATAGAGACGATCAGCTGTTGTCGCCGACGGATCAGCGTTTTTTACGGCCTCGTTGTGCTCACGCTGCAAACGAGCACGCTTTTGCGCAAAAGTTTCGGTCTTTTGGGGCTTTGGCTTTGATGCTGGCTCAAAATGAGTCGGGGTCTTGCGCGTGCCACCGGGTAAAGCACCTGCGCTTTCAATCTTTGAGCCGGAACTTGCACTGGTGTTTGTAGCATCCGACTTTGCCGTCGAGGCATCAGCCTTGGCAGCCTGTGTCGAGGATGAGTCCTTCTTTTTATCCTTGAACAAATCCTCAATGCTCGAAATCGGCTCTTTGTCATTCAGCGGATCATATACCTGGGCTTTTACCACCTTGGTTACTTCGTCTTGAGCAGTCTGGAACTGACGAATCGCTCGACCGATCGTACGACCGATCTGAGGCAGCTTATCCGGACCAAACAGGATAAAAGCCACCACGATTATGATAAATAATTCAGTTCCGCCGACGCCAAGCATCCGACTAGCCAACCCTTCAATCACGCATCGACTGCGCTCATATGCGCGATACTATGCGCGAATCTCCAATACGTCACCAACACCGAGCATCTCAAAGACACGAAGGATGTTCTTTTGCACCTGCTCGACCGCAAGTACGACCTTATCCTCACGCGCGCGATGAGCAGCACCCATCAGCACACCGATGCCCGTCGAATCAATGTAGGGCATCTCAGCGAGGTTAATCACAATCTCACGTGTTGAGCCAAGCGCCAAAAGATCGTCAATCTTAGCGCGCAAAGCTGATGCGTTACTGACATCTATCTCACCAATTACAGTGATAGTGCACGCCTCACTCTGGCAATCGGCATTCAAACGAAGCTCCATATGACGAAACTTCCCTTCTCGCTCATAAACAAAATCGCGGGCTTGCCTACACCTTACTGGTTTGACTGCTCGCCGCTTTGATCGGCAGACTGGCTAGCTGATTGATCTGAGCTACCGTTAGCTGCATCTTGCTCAGCCTTGATGCGAGCCTCCATGGCCGCTACGCGCGAATCAACAAAGCTTGCCACCTTGTAGGTGCCATCGGCGTCCTTTTCTTTGGCGGTGTTGTAGTTCTCGCGCGCCTTATCGTAATCTCCAGTCATCTCGTAGAACATGCCGAGATTCGCATAGGCTGGTGCGTAGGTTTGATCCTGAGAGATAAAGTCCTCGAGTGCGGCAATTGCATCCTGCTGCTCGCCCTTATAGAAAGTTGCGATTGCACGGTCGACGATAACCGCATTGGATGGACTAATCTCAATAACCTTGTCGTAGTGCTCCTGAGCCTTACCAAAAACCTCACGGATATGAGCTTCACGATCAGCCTGCTGCTGATCGGCATTCTCGCCATTTGACAAGACAATCATGCCAGCAAGACCTAGACCCCAATCAAAATAGGTATCAGCAACCGTGGTCTGCAGGGCGACGTTTTGAGGGTCGTCTGCCAAGCGTTTTTCAAGCGCCTCAACTGCTGGCTGATACTGGGCATCGATCTCCTCGGGTGTCGTTGGGATCTTTTGCTGCTGATTGCTCTGAGCCTGCTGCTGTTGCTGCTGAAATTGACGATTGCCGATAATCGCTGAGAGCGACGGCAACATAAGCATCAGCACCAAAATGACGCAGAAGATGACGATGACGACCTTCCCCGGCGTAGAAATATGGTTCTTATCAAATGCCATTTAATGTCCTTTACTGCGTTGTCGCGTGGCTTATCCCACGTATCTCATATACCTCGTGGTTTGTCCTACATCGTGGCACATCCCACGTATCTTTCAAAACTGGTGCAAATCTGTCAATCTCACAATTCTACTCATTTGATTTGGTGACGTTACCGTTTTCATCAAACATCTGTGAGACATCGGGATGACCTTCGGGCAGCGCATTGATCGCAGCATCTTTGCCCGAAGTGCCCTGGCCTGATGGCTGGAAGCGCTGCATGGTCTCAGCGAATTCCTTTTGTAAACGAGTGTTTTCGGAGGCAGCTCCTGCGAGATAACCCATGATAAAGCCAAGTACGATGCCGATTGTCACGATGACGACGACGAGGGTGAACGATGGGGCACCACCCGATGAGCCTGATGGGGCTGGCTCACTCTTGATAGCTGAAGTCGAGGCTTTGCGAGAGCTGGCTGCCTTGGTTTTAGCTGGTTTTGAGCTTGCTGCTCGCTTTGACTGGTTTTGCTGAGGCCTTGCAGTCTGAGTATTTGACTCAGTCTCAGGCGTGGTTTGCTGGGCAAGCCCACTCTCGTCAAACTCTTCCTCAAAAAGATCGGTTGGAAGGACTTTGTCGTCGTTTTTGGTCATGTCTTAAACTCCTTGAAATATTTGTATTACACAACTCAAATTGGCTAGGCCGCCCTACTGGCGAAGCTGCACTCTGATTTTCTCTGCCTTGGCAAGCAGGTCAGCCACTTGATCTTGATCCTGATAGGTAAACACATTGTTGCGATAGAGAATCTTGCCGTCCACCATCGTCATCAAGACGTCGTCGGCATCA
>JAEZXW010000099.1 GCA_023419515.1 Actinomycetes bacterium | reverse complement strand
GCCCTGCACCATCTCGCCGTGTGAAATGGAAGTACTTGATGTCGTTTGAGCCTGTGGTGCTGGTGATTGATCAAGTGTTTGAGCCTGAGCGGCAGGCTTTGATGCCGCCGCTGGCTGCTGTGCTGCTGAATGCTGTGACGCTTGAGGTTGCTGAACTACCTTCGTTGCTGCTGGCCTCGATACCTGAGACTGCTGCGATGCTACTGGCTGCTGAACTTTTGGCTGCGGCACAGCTGGCTTTGCCGCAGCCGATGTTACCGCGGGCTGGGCTTGCTCCACCACAGAACGCGAAACCTCCTGCGACACAACCGCCACCTCGTCGTTTCGTAATCTATCCTCGAGAATCTCAACTCGAGCAAGCAGCGCAGCAAGCGAGGCCTCTTGGCTTGGGCGAGCAATCTTCATAAAGGCCAGCTCAACGCATAGGCGCTGGTCAGTCATAGTGCGCATGTCGCGCATGGTCTGAGCGACTTCCTCGAGCGAAAAGCGCAAGCGATCGATGCCACCAAAGGCCTCGGTATCTTGCATCAAGCGATCAAGCTCCTCGCCCTCAGCACTCACGACACCCTCTTTGGCACCAGCTAGTGCAACCACCATCATGTCGCGCAGATAAGCTGCCAAATCCTGCATGAGGCGCATAAGATCGGTACCCTGTTCACAAAAATCGGCAAGCCAAGCTAAGGCTCCCGGCGTATCGCGACGACCCAAGATACCAACAATTTCACTCAGCGCGCTCTCGCCAACCTCGCCCAAAAGAGCGCGGGCGTCGACCAATGTAATGTTCTGCTGACCAAAGATCGAAAGTTGCTCGAGGAGTGAAAGCGCATCACGCATACCGCCACGGGCATGACGGGCAATGAGCTCAAGTGCCTCGGCATCAAAATCAAAACCCTCCTGCGTACACACGCGCTCAAGGTGTTTTTTGACGTCGTCTTTTGAAATGCGGTGAAAATCAAAGCGTTGACAGCGGCTTACGATGGTCTCGGGAACCTTGTGCGCATCGGTCGTGCAAAGCACAAAAATCACGTGCGCAGGTGGCTCCTCAAGGGTCTTGAGCAAGGCGTTAAATGCTGCTGTCGTGAGCATGTGAACTTCGTCGATGATATAAATCTTGTATGGCGCCTCAGTTGGAGCAAAGGCGATGCGATTGATGATCTCATCACGAACGTTATCGACGCCCGTTCGGCTTGCGGCGTCAAGCTCATAGACATCGGGATGGGTACCGCTCGCAACCTTTTGGCATGCCTCGCACTCGCCATCAGGAAGCCTGCCTTCGATTGGCGACTTGCAAAGCATTGCCTTAGCGAGTAGACGCGCCATCGTGGTCTTGCCGGTACCACGCGGACCGCAAAATAAATACGCATGCGAGACTCGCGCCTCACCAATCGCGTGGCTCAAAGTTTGCACAACATGCTCCTGGCCAACAACCTCGGCAAATGTTTCTGGTCGATAGTCTCGGTAGAGTGATCGGCTCATAGTGCGTCTCCTGCGCTTTTCTCATCGTCAGTTTGTTGATACATCGGTGTCAGCGAGCGGTAAGGCTGCTTTTAGGTTTGTGTTCACTGGCGATAGGCCAACGGTAAAGTCATCGGTAAGATTTCGGTCAGTCAGTGGTAAGCCTGCGTCAAGGTTTTGCGGTTAGTTTCTTAACCAACACGATGGATGATCTCCTCAAAGCCTTCGTGCGAAGCTACACAGCAGCCAATACTGCGTGTTGGCGAGTTTGCTCCATGGTAATCAGATCCACCGGTCATGAGCAGCCCATATTGGCTGGCAAGCTGCTGCACTAAGACTCGATCATCCTCATTGTGATCAGGATGATTGAGCTCGATGCCCTGCAAGCCCGCCTCAACGAGGGCAGGTGCGAAATGAAAGTTACGCGACTGCCCCGGATGAGCGAGCACCACTACTGCCTGGGTCTTGGCTGCTGCTTCAACCACCTCACAGGCATCGGGGTACGCCACCTGACAGGCATAGGGACAGCCAGAGCTAACGTAGGCTCGATAGACACGCTGATAATCAGGGTGACCGTAGGTCTTGCCCGAAAGCGCCTCGGCAATGTGCTGCTTATACACACACGCACTGTTACCAGCGATTTGCTTGACCCGATCCCATGTGATATCGAGACCATCGCGCTCCATGCGGGTCACGTTATAAAAAGCAATCTCGTTTCGTGCTTCGATGGTTTTGTTCATAAGCTTGGCAAGCGCACTCTCAGGGCTGATCAGATGTGAGCCGTAGACGAGCACATGTACGCGGGTTTCTTGATCAGGGGCAATCGAAGAAACCTCGAGTCCTGGGATGATGACGAGTTCGGCGGAGCCTGGGCTCGTCTCGTGCAAACTTGCGCCCGCCTCGCCTGAACTCCACTCCTGCTTGGCAGAAATCAGGTCGGGGACGCCAATCAGGGTGTCGTGATCGCAGACCGCAAGTCCATGCAAGCCAGCGACGCGCGCCTCGCCAATAAGCTCGGCAAGGCTTAGGGTGCTGTCGGATCGCGTTGTGTGGGTATGAAGATCATACATGGTCTGCCTCCTCATCATCCTATAATACACCTCGCAAGCTCATGACTTTTGAAGCGTACACGAAAGCAGAATCTACTTATGCATGATTTCATCTTGCAGTTTATGAACTCTTACGGCTACCTTGCCGTTTTGATCCTCATTGTGCTCGAAAACGTGTTTCCGCCCATCCCAAGCGAGATCATTCTCACCTTTGGCGGTTTTATGGCCAAAAGTGCGGGATTGAGCTTACCACTCGTTATTCTCACCGCCAGTATTGCAAGCCTCCTTGGTGCTTACGTGCTCTATGGGCTTGGCCGCATTTTGAGCGAAGAGCGTCTGCGCGCGCTTTTTGATAGCAAGCCCGTTCGTGCTCTGGGATTTAGGCCAAAAGACATCACGGTTGCAGTTGGCTGGTTTGCCACAAAAGGCACGCTCACTGTCTTTTTCTGCCGCTTTATCCCCATCGTGCGCAGCATCATTTCAATCCCTGCGGGCACGGCAAAGATGAACCTTGGACTTTTTAGCATCTATACATTTTTGGGATCGCTCATCTGGAACACGCTGCTGTGCAGCCTTGGCTTTTTCTTTGGCGCTGCCTGGGAGCAGGTCGCTGATGCTTTTGATGCCTTCTCGAGCATCATGCTTGGCCTGTTTGTAATTCTCTTTTTAATTGCGGTATATATCGTCGCTAAAAAGGTACTCAAGCCTCGTATTGAGCAGGTTGGCGAGCAGCGCACTGACGATTAAAACAGCGACATTTGCTTAGGCTCATCTGCCTCACTGCCACTACCGTCAAGCTTGCGCATTGCCTCAAACACGTGGAAGGTCGTGAGCACGTCATTCATCGCGCGATGCGCCCCAGGGTTCACGATCTCAAGTTTTTGGCAGAGGTTTTCAAGACGATATTGTTCAAGCTCTGGCAACAAGCGCTTGGCGTGGCGCATCGTATCGATTGAGTCGTTGGTGATACCGCTGCTCGTGAGCGAATAGCACTTCTCATACAAGAAGCTAATGTCGAAGTTGACGTTGTGGCCAACGAGGATGTCATCGCCGATAAACGCCAAGAAATCCTCGCGCACATCAGCAAACTTGGGGGCATCAGCAACAAGCTCATTCGTAATACCCGTAATCTCGACCACTTCATCGCTGATGCGCTTAAACGGGTTGATCAAAATCTCAAAACGTTCAGCCTCTTGATGGTCGCGCACCTTGAGTGCCGCGATTTCGAGCAGCTCATCTTGCCACGGATCAAGGCCAGTGGTTTCGATATCAATCACGGTGTAGTTGGCAGGAAAGGTAAGCAGCGATCTGCCACGATCCTCGCGCACGATGCCTGAGCCTTTACCCGATCCGATGCTTCCCCTGAATGCTGCCTCTGCCATATCGCTACCTTTCGTGGTTGTTGCTTTGTCTTAAAAGATCTCATGCCGATAATCACCGACGATTGTTGAGTACACCCAGCCTAAACATGCGATCCCGTTTGGACGCTCAATGAGCGCTCAGTTAGCGCTCAAGCTCGAGCGTGGTCACGACACCGCCGCCCAAGCGATCGCGCTGTTCAAGCTTACCGCCATGAGCTTCCGCCACCGTTTTTGCGATGTAGAACTCCATGGTGTTCCAGGAATCATACCCCGAATAAGCCTCGCGCTCATCGAGAACGACAAAGGCAACGGTTTTTGTAGTCACCTTACAATCGACCATAATGAGGCTCGACTGTATCGGTGGTGCATCTGATGCAGGCAGATCGTCGAGGGAGGCGCAAGCTGCCTGTTCGAGAGCGACGGCAGAATCGATTGCAGAATCGACTGCAACCTGCTCATCCTGCGTTTCCTGTTCGTCCGATACCGAGGCTTCGCCCAGTTCATCCGATGCCAGAACTTCTCCTAGCTCATCCCCGGCTACAAGCGCCGGGCGGGTCATGAGGGCATGATGCGCATCAATGACCAAGCAGGCGAGCGCCTCAGCGATAAGCTCAAACTCACAGTGGATCGGCACATCGGTCTCAAGTGCTTGAGCATCGACGGTGATTGTTCGGTCAAATTTGCGAGCACGCTCGAGTGCCGCTCGCACCACATCACTCGCCTTGACTTCCTGCGTTTTGCGCGCCAACGCCTTGCTCATCACGCGGGTCACACGATGTGCTGCCTGAGCGTTTACCACCATCTCCTGAGGTTCTTTTGCCTCTGCGCCTTCGAGCAGCGACTGAATCTCGTGAGAGATCTCACGCACAAAGGCAAGTCGTGTCTCATCAAGTTCGTCTTTGCGCAGCTGCTCCTTTTGCTTGAGGCTTGCCTGTTGATGTTCGAGTGCCAAGGCAAGCTGAGCGCTCATAAGCGACAGAAATGCCCGGTCATCGGTATCAAGCTCATCGCTCATGCACGAAACTCCGAGCACACCGTAAATCTTGTCGCCCGTCTGGGCTGGCACGTAATAGGCATCGGTCATGAGCGGGTTTTCGGTACCGACGCCCGTCTCCACCCGATGCTTATACGCCCAATCAGCTGCCGCTTTTTCGGTCGCTTTGGTAAAAAAGGCCACATCGGGCTCATCATATGATCCAAGTACACGACCCGTCCCCCTCTTGA
>JAEZXW010000022.1 GCA_023419515.1 Actinomycetes bacterium | reverse complement strand
GGTCAGATGCTCACGCCAAAGGCATATGTTGCTTGTGGCATCTCTGGTCAGATGCAGCACATGGTTGGTATCAACCGCGCTGGTGCAATCTTTGCCATCAACAAGGATAAGAACGCTCCAATCTTTAAGCAGTGCGATTACGGTTTGATTGGCGACGTCAAGGACGTTCTGCCCAAGATCACCGCGGCACTGTAAGGTACACACGGGTAAGGTGGCTGCAATCAAGGGGTTGTTTGCACGCCACCTTATTTTTTTGAGGGGAAGTTAGCAAGAGATCATGGCTGATTTTGATGCAATTGTGGTGGGCGCAGGTTGTGCGGGATCAGTTGCCGCATACACGCTCGCCAGTGCTGGCAAGTCCGTCCTCGTGATTGAGCGCGGTAACTTTGCTGGCGCCAAAAACATGACCGGCGGTCGCATCTATTCGCATTCACTCAAGAAGGTCTTTCCTGATTTTGAGCAGTCGGCGCCGCTTGAGCGTAAGATTACCCGCGAGCGCATCTCGATGATGGATGCCAAGGGTAATTTTACCGTCGATTTTTCGTCTGATGAGATGCACGTCGAGGGTCAGGATTCTTACTCGGTCTTGCGTGCAAACTTTGACCAGTGGCTTGCTGAACAGGCAGAAAACGCCGGTGCAGAGATCATCTACGGCATTGCGGTTGAGGAGCTCGTCAAAAATGAGGCAGGCAATGTGGTAGGCGTCAAGGCAGGCGAAGATGAGATTACCGCAGAAGTCGTGCTCTTGTGCGACGGTGTGAATTCGCTTTTGACCAAGCAGGCGGTGAACTACGATAAACCTGCCCAGCACCAGATCGCAGTCGGCATTAAGCAGGTCATTGAGCTTGACGAAAAGACGATTACCGATCGCATGCTGACAGGCTCAGATGACGAGGGCGCAGCCTGGCTCTTTGCTGGTGATGCTACCAAGGGTCATATCGGCGGTGGCTTTATGTACACCAACAAGTCTTCGATCTCACTTGGTATTGTCGCCACGATTTCTGACATCGTGACCGCAGATACGCCTATCTATCAGATGATGGAAGATTTTAAGAAGCACCCTGCTGTTGCCCCGCTCATCAAGGGCGGTAAGGTAATTGAGCACTCAGGTCACATGGTGCCTGAGGGCGGCCTCAACATGATGCCCGAGCTCGTTGCCAACAACGTGCTTTTGGCTGGTGAGTCGGCGATGATGTGCATCAACCTCGGATATATGGTTCGCGGTATGGACTACGCCGTCGCCGCAGGTCAGATGGCTGCCGAGACCGCAATCGAGTGCCTCGACAAGGGCGACACCTCAAAGGCGGCGCTGCAGGCATACGTCACCAAGCTCGAAAATAGCTTTGTGCTCAAGGATCTTAAGCAGTTCAGCAAGTTCCCGCACTTTATGGAAGAGACCACCCGCATCTTTAACACCTATCCCGCAATGGTGAAAAACATGATGAACGAGATGTTTATCGTGGATGGCTCGCCGATTAAGCCGATGAAAGACCAGATGCTGCCCCATATCAAGGCAGTCGGCTTTAAGAACTTGATGAAAGATGCATTAGGAGCAATGAAGGCACTATGAGTAACGTGATCAGAATCGAGACCAATACCGACGAATATCTCGCCCTCAACAAGTATGAGGTCGATGAAGAAAACGCTCACATTGAGCTCGTCGATAACCCCGATGATGCCGAGTTCGATAAGCTGATCTTGGCATGCCCCGCTGCGCTTTACAAGCGCGATGAAGAGGGCAACAAGACCTTTGACTATGCGGGCTGCCTTGAATGCGGTACTTGCCGCATTATTGCGCGCGATACCATCCTCAAGAAATGGGAAAATCCACAGCCAACGATGGGTATTGAGTATCGCCAGGGCTAAGGCACTCGCGGCACACCAACATTCGCTGCCATGAGAAGTCCCCTGATTGACGGGGAGCACCTGCCAGCATCAGCAGGAGCTCGCTTGTCAATCGGGGGATTTTTATTGGCTTTTGTCCGCTCGAATTGCCAGGGTGTATGATGAGAAGCAATCAATAGTTACGTGAGCGCGTACATGTATTTGCGCACGCACGCAGCACATTTATATTGCAGAAAGAAGGCATGAGTTATGTGTGGTTTGGTCGAAGGAAAAATTGCTGTCGTGACCTCTTCAACCCGCGGCATCGGCAAGGCATGCGCATTTGCCTTGGCTGAGCAGGGTGCTAAGGTGTATTTTGCCGTTCGTCGTCTTGAGGCTGGCCAAGAGCTGGTCGATGAGCTCAAGGCAAAAGGATTCGATGGCGGTGTGTGCCTTTTTGATGCTGATAAACCAGAGACCTTCAAGACTTCAATTCAGGAGGTTATCGACGCAGAAGGTCGCATTGACATCCTCATCAACAACTTTGGCAGCACCGATGTCACTAAGGATTTTGACGTGTTGCACACCTCGTACGAAGACTTCATGAGCATCGTTAATAACAACCTGCAAAGCGTATATGAGACCTCGCAGGCTGCGGTGGGCTCAATGATTAAGACCGGCGGCGGCTCCATCGTGAATATCGCAAGCGTGGGCGGCAAATTTCCCGATATGTATCGCACCGCATACGGCGTGGCCAAGTCATCAGTTCGCTTTTTGACTAAGGACATCGCGACTCAGTATGCGCGCGCAGGCGTCCGCGCCAACTGTGTTTTGCCTGGTTTTATCGCCACTGATGCTGCTATGAAGAACATGTCGCAGGAGTTTTTGGACACTTTCCTCAAGACCGTACCGCTTGGCCGCGCCGGTGAGGTTGAGGACATCGCTCAGGCAGTTGTTTACCTCGCAAGCGATATGTCGGCATTTGTTACCGGCCAAGACATTGAGGTTTCGGGTGGTTTTGGCATGCCAAGCCCCATGTTTAGCCACTATGGCGACATGCAGTCAAAGGGTTAATCGAATGGCACGTGATAGTTTTTTGCCCGTGATCTTGGGCGGGGATATTAACGCTTATAGTTTGGCGCGTGCTTTTCATGAGCAGTACGGCATCAAGTCGCTTGTGTTAAGCCAGGTCAAAAGCCATATGTTTTCTGACTCCGAGATTTTGGAGAACGTCATCGTTCCGCATCTCGATACCAAAGAACACATGGTTCCGCACCTGATTGGGGTTGCCAAGGCACACCCCGATCACAAGCTCTTGCTGTTAGCGTGCGGCGACTGGTACGTGCGTCTCGTGGTCGAAAACAGCGAAGCGCTCAAAAGTTACTACATCCTGCCCTATATTGATGAGGCGCTGTTGCATCAGCTGGTCTCAAAGGAAAGCTTTTATCAGATTTGTGAAAAGCACCAGGTTCCTCATCCTAAGACCTGGTATCACGACACTCGCGATCCGCAAGCGTTTCAACGCCTTGCTGATTTTGATTTGAGTTTTCCAGTTGTTGCCAAGCCCGCCTCCACGGCAGACTATCATTACGCGCAATTTGCCGATAAAAAGAAGGTCTATTTCTTTGACGATATGGCAAGTCTTAAAGAGATGCTCAGTCGTCTGCAGCAAAGCTCGTACAAAAACATTTTTTTGCTGCAGGAGTTTATCCCTGGTGATGACACGCAGATGCGCATCCTGACCACGTATAGTGACAAGACTGGTAAGGTTCGTTTTGCTGCGTTTGGCCAGACCCTGCTAGAAGACAAGCGCCCGATGGCGATTGGAAATCCTGTCGCCATTGTAAGTCGCGTGAACGAGCAAGTCGTAGCTGACGCCATTCGTTTGCTTGAGGCGGTTGGATATACGGGCTTTGCTAATTTTGACATCAAGGTTGATCCGCGCACTGGGCAACATTACTTCTTTGAGATCAACACACGCCTTGGGCGCAGCAACTACTACGTGACTGGTTCTGGTTTTAACGTTGCGCCGTGGATGGTTGATGAGCTCATCGAGGGCAAGACCTACGAGGGCGATGTGGTGATGGCAGATCGCGAGTCGCTCTATACGGTGGTGCCCAAAGCAACGATCCTTGAGTATGTGAAGGATCCTGAGCTTGTTGTCGAGGTCAAGCGCCTTTATCGCGAGGGCAAGGTTGCTAATCCTATCAAGTATCCAGGCGAGCCAAGCTTTGTTCGCCGCGAGATCTATCCGCACATTTCTTGCTTAAGCAGTACAAGGCGTTTCGCGAGGCGTTTAAGCAGGAGGAGGCTCGGAGTAAGCAGACGGCTAGCGCGGCGGTAGGCAGTGTGGCTGGCTCCGAAACGGCAGGCAGCACTGCGACAGACAGCGCAGCGTGCGGGGGCTGAGTCCTATGGCAGGTATTGCGCGGGAAGCGAAAAACAAACCATTGATCGGGATTTTGGGCGGTGTCGGGCCGGGAGCAACGGCGCTGCTCAGTACCCTGCTGGTTGATCGAACTGAGGCAGACTACGATCAGGCGCATATCAATACCTTGGTGTTTAACGATGCAAGTCTGCCCGATCGCACTGCCTTTATCTTGGGTGAGAGTGATGTGAGTCCGCTTGATCCACTGGTTCATCATGCGCAGCTTTTGGAACGCTGCGGCTGTACGCATTTAGCGCTGCCGTGCAATACTGCTCACAAGTGGCACGAGCAGATTCAGGCAGCAGTTTCTATTCCGCTCATCAATATGATTGAGCTGACGGCAGATGCCTGCCAGCGCCAGGGGCTCACTCGCGTTGGCGTGGCGGCAACCCGCGGTACCCTGCATACTCAGGTGTATCATGCGGCGCTCAAGACTCGAGGTATCGAGCCGATTAGCCCCGATGAAGCGGGTGCAGCGGTGATTTCTGCCTTGATTTACGACAAGGTTAAGGCAGGCATTCAAACAACGCAAACAGACCTCGATGAGGTGTATCGAGCCTTTATGGATGTTGGTGAAGGTGAGAGCTGCGGCGCGAGTTGCGATGCTGAGGAATCTGCAGCAGTGGGCGATCATCCTGCCTGCGATGGCGTGATACTTGGCTGCACTGAGCTTTCGCTTGCTTTTGACCAGCACCGAGCTGCTCCTCATGGGCTGACGGTTATCGATTCACTCAGCGAACTGGTGACAGGAATCCAGCAGGCAGCAGGAGTGACAGCTCGCTCCTAGTGCGGCTGCACTCGCTCACGCAAGCGTTCAGTCCACCCCTGCGCACTTTCGCTTTATTGGCGCTTAGTGCGCCCGCGCCTGCTCACGCTCTCGCTGATGCTTGCGGTGAATCAACCCAAACGTAATCAACCCCAAAACAACCGCACCATAGATGGTGATTGATCGCGTGATCAGCATGACGATAAACGCGTTGTGCTTGCCGACGATGAACTCATAGCCTTGTTTGAGCGCAATCTCACTCACCCCAGCAGCACTCGGGAGCGGGATACTTTCGGTGGCAACGACGAGCGCAGATTGCGTCATGAGCGCCAAATGCGGTGTGAT
>JAEZXW010000060.1 GCA_023419515.1 Actinomycetes bacterium | reverse complement strand
CTGAGGTAGCACGAGCTTCTCGGCAAATTCGAGGGGTTGAAGCGCTAGCGGGCAAAGGATATTGGCAAGAGAAGCTCGATGGGATTGATTTTAAGATCTCATCGCCCTCTTTTTTTCAGGTCAACTCTGAGATGGCTCAAGTCTTGATTGACGAAGTCAAGGCATGCCTATCACAGGTGTATGGCGATGTGTTGCACGGGCGACAGGCGCCAAGGCTTTTTGATTTGTACTGTGGAGCGGGCACCTTTGCCCTACCGCTTGCCAAGGCAGGATACCAGGTCACCGGCATTGAGCTTGCTGGAAGCTCAATCCAGGACTTGCGACGCAATGCTGAGGTCAATGCGATTGATCTTGAGATCTTGAGCGGAGATGTCGTCTATTACCTTGAGGAGCTGAAAGCTGAGGCAGAGGTCGTGGTAGTTGATCCACCGCGCCAGGGACTTGATGCCAAACTCGTGCAAACCCTTCGTGAGACCGCTGTTGAGACGCTCGTCTACGTCTCGTGCGATCCTGCTACCCTCTCACGTGACCTCAAGCGCCTATGTGAAGATACTGCTGTGAGCTCAGGCGAGCACAACGGGCGCCCGTTCAAGATTAAGCGCATCACACCCGTGGATCTTTTCCCCCAGACGCACCACGTGGAGACGGTGTGTTTGATGACGCGGAAGTAGTGAGAAAACCTTATTTATCAGGGGTTTTAAGCATCATCCGCTTACTGCGTTGTGCTAGCAAGTGTTGTTTGGCTATTCAGGGGAACTGATTAAGGCGGTTTTGGAGTGTAGGTTTTAGAGGGTTGAGTCATTGACTTTGCTTTTGGCATTTTTTTGGTGGGTGAGATTGATGTTTTAGCTGCTGAGTGGGTGGCTTTGATGTTTGGGTGCTTAACAGGCGTTCTTGATGGAATGTGACTCTTGCCCAAAATAAAAATCGCTCTCATGCGAATGCAAGAGCGAAGAGGGAATTTTGTAAAATAAGCAGGTAGCCAACTCTTCCGAGCTAGTTTTTTATGCTCTGATAACCTGCCGTACTTGAAACAAACCTTAAGTCTCCCCTCTTAAATGGTGATACGCTCGATGAGGCGCGCGACAAGGGTTTCGTCAAAGTCGTTTATTTCGAGTTGCTGTTTTGTAAGAAGCGGATCGTGTCCTAGACTTTTTGCTTGGTTTGTTTCTTGTTTTGCGATCTTGATAGGTAGAGGGCTTTCATCGAGAAAAGCTGCTACCTCTCGTTTGCTACGGCCTTGTTCAATACCAGCGAGAATGGCTCGCTCCACATCGCTACATTTGGCTTTAATAGCATTAAGGCGCTCTTTTAACACCTTGTAGGCAAGAATGGTTTCTGGATCATCTTTTATGTCAGCAGGCATCAAATCCAAAAATGAGGACTTATCCTCTCCTGCCGAGGCATCAAGAGAATCAAAAAAATACCCTTACGGCGATACGGGCAACCAAAACAATCAGCGTCACAAGAAGGTAGTGGCATAGGAAGAATTGAGGACGAATTGAAGAGACTTTGCCCAGGTGCAGACTGGAAGTCTGGAAGAATTGTAAACAGTCTCACCGAAAGAGAGTTAGCAGATTGGGCGGATCAATTTTACGAGCAAAAGTTAAAAAAATTGAGTCAAAATTTACATCAATCATTCCTATCATGGGGGTAAGGTTTAGCAGGTTGCCACATGGGTTGTGATGCTTGCGCGAGAGTGCTTGACGGGGTGAGAAAAAATCGCTAAATTACTGTTTTGTTGTTGTTCGCAGTCAGTTAAATCTGAAGCAACACCGCAATTTATGTGGGGATATAGCTCAGCTGGGAGAGCGCATGGCTGGCAGCCATGAGGTCAGGGGTTCGAGCCCCCTTATCTCCACCAATTTAACTTTGATCAGCCGCCGCCTGAGGCGGTTTTTTATTGCCTCGCGAGTGCAAGCTCCTCTTACACCGATTGATCGTCGTGGCTGCCGTGCTTATCCCCATGCTTGCGATGCGGTAGTTTGATCTTCAAATGATGCATATGATCCAGCGCCTCACTCAAACGATCAATGACATTATCCTGAGGCAGCTCATGCCTAAAGAACTCACCTTGATCTGCGGGGCGCTTATGAGCACCACCACTTCCCTGCTGCAACTCATCAATACCCAACGCCTGCTCAATATCGGCTGTTGACACATCGACATCTGGGATATGCAGCTTTGTCTCGATATGACTATTGCGCATCGCTTGCTTGGCGAGACGCTCCTCTTTTTGCTGAGCGCTTTTCATCGCAGCCAGCAAAAGCTCTTGTGTATCCTGAGCACTTCCAGGCTGAACTTGAGGCTGAGAGACTGGCTTGAGCTCAGGCTCAGCGTAATGCGGAAGCTCTAAGCCCTCATCGATCTCATCGAAGTCAAGGTCGATGTCACTCAAATCAATGGGCGTTGGTTCTGGCGCTTGTGAGGTCGGTGCAGTTGGCGTTGTTGTCTGTGAGTTAGCCGCACCACCGGTGGCACCAGAAACCCAAGCAGCAGACTCAGCAGCCTGCTCATTCACACTCGGCTCAACCGGCGTCAACCCTGAGAACACACGCTCTGCCGGCGTCAGCACGGGATCTGGCGTTACCACAGGACCGACTCCATACTCTTCTTGCATACGAGCACGTGCTTCGGCAAGCTCCTGCTGTACGATCTGATCAAGCAAGCGCGAACCCACTTGCGCTCGTAGATCTGCTTCTTGCTGAGCCTTCAGAGAGTCAGACTGCATCTGAGCGACCATCTGTTCGGACACCTGATCGATCACGGGGAGCATCTCTTTATGCTCAGGATCAGGCTGAGCTTGAATCTGTGCACCGCCAGACGCACGGGATAAAAGCTGCAAAAACTCCTCAGTCTTAGAATCAATCGTCAGATTTGATGTCGATTGATCAGTGCTCTGTTGCGCCTGCCCCTGCGCCTGCTCAGAAGTAGCAAACCTTGTTCCAGCAACACCGGAAGCTTGAGCCTCGCTCTCATCCTGAGGTTGAGTGTTTACTGGATTTGCAGCAGGCTGCTCCTTTGATGCCGCTCCAGCTGCCTCATTCTTTGGTTTAAGTAAATCGAAACGCAAAGACTGTTGATCCTTGCTGCGCATCAATACCAACAGCACAACAAGAGAGCCCAGAACACCAGCGAGGCACGCCACCACCAACATCGCGCCAAAGACGAGCGGCGATGCATACCAGGGCATGCGCTCCTGCGCGAGTGCCTGAGCACGCGCTTCAATCTGAGCCTGCTGCGCTAAAAGATCCTGCTGCTCCTGCTCAACACCCTGTTTTTGCTGAGAGCGCCCTTGAATTACTGGCTCAATGGAGCGATTGATCGCCTCGGTTAAAAGCTCTTGCGTGATCTTTTCGCCCTGCTCTTTTGCCTTGGCTTCTTGCTCTTGACGATCCTGCTCTTGAGTTTCTTGAACAATACTATCGTCGGTGCGATTGTTCCCTGATTGGGTGTTATTACCAGTATTTTGATTTTCTCTACCCTGAGACTGATTGCCACCAGCATCATTGGAAGTACCGTTGGTAGGCGCATTGGGGTTATCAGGATCGGCGTAAGCCACGTGAGGCGCACTGACAACTGCGATGCTTACAACGAGCATCCCACAACAGATCGTCGTCAGTAATTTCTTTGCGCCGCGCTCCATAGCTTTCGCCCCAGCTTTTCCTCTGCCTGTATATAGCATGCATTATAACGTGAAAAGCGCAGGTGTACACAACAATATGACAAACAAAAAGCGCCTTGTTTGCCAAGACGCCATTTGCTCATCAGCTTACTTGCTGCTCTCTGTCAGGAGCCTTACGCCATATCGCTAGTATGTGTAGCTCGGCACATCTACCGTTAAAGAATAACCGTCAACCTCAGCCAGAAGTTTACTCATGATCACTGCCTGCTTGTACGCCCAACCTGGATCGGTTGCATACTGATGCCAGATATTAGCGGGATTAAGCGCATGTGCTTCAGGGTGAAAGAGCATCTTATAGAGGGTGTTTTGACCGCTCATCCTGACACCGCCAGCAGCAATGTAGCCCTTCTTTACAAACTGACCACCACCGATGATTGCCTTTTCTTTGGTCGTCCAGCCATTGGTGTAGGCGTGCTTAGTACCACCGTAAAATGCCGCTGAGTCATAGGCGCCAATTCCAAAGAAGTTATAAACGTGCGCGCTCGATGCGCTTGGCGTTATCTCTGCTGTTTGGGTCTCGGTATTCCAATAGGCGTTATTTGCAAGGTTTGACCTACCATTACCTGTCTCATGAAGCGCATGAGCCACGAGATACACCTCGTTCAAACCATTAACCTCAGCTGCACGCTTAAAGGCGGCACCCTGACCCTCAAGTGCACCCTTACCCTTCAGCATCTGATTGATCTGAGTAGCACTCAAACCCATCGGCTTATCAAGGCGCATGAACTGAAAGTACGCCGGGGTATTTGGCTTAAAGTTACGTGGATCCATAAAACGCCTGACTGCCGCGGCATCAGTGCCAGCGCGCTTCTGGATCTGACGGTTGACCGCCGTTTCAAATGAGCCGTAGTAGCTGTTGTTCACATAGACCGGCGTTGATGACATGAGCTCGCCCGAGCTATCAGCCCAAAGTCTTGTGCCATCAGACTGATACACCCATTCATTGGCAGCCATCGAGTAGTCATCCGGCTTTTTGAGGTAATAGCGCTTACCATTGACAGTCTTGTAACCACTGACTAGCTTGCCGCCGTTTTGAATCCAATACCACTTGCCTTCCAGCTCAAACCAGCCTTCTTTGAGCTCACTTGAATTGGCAAGCCTACCCTGGTTATCAGCCTTATAAATGCGATCCTTTGCCTTAAACGTACCCGTCTTAAGGCGACCGTTGTGGTCAAAGAAATAGCGGCTTGCACCGATCTGCGTCTCACCCAGCTTCATCAAGAAAGTCTGATTGTCGAGAAAATAGGTGCCATCGGAGAGGTTAAGCCAACCAGATGCCAAGACACCTGAGCCTCCAGCATAGCGCCAGGTCTTGTGCTCTGGAATCCAAATCCACTTGTTTTGATAGAGCGCACCGTTGCCGTCAAATTGATAGCTATTGGCGTCGATCTTTTTGACCTTACCAGCAACGGCTGCAAACTTATTGGCTGGATCAAAGTAATACGTCCAGCCACCAATGGTTTTCCAGCCCTGTACAAGCTCGCCATTGGATGCGGCAAAATACCAGTTACCGTTCACCTTTGCCCAGCCGTTTTGATAGAGCGCGCCGCTGTTATCAAAGACATAGGGCTTGCCGCCAATGAGCTGGACGCCGCCTCGCGCCATCTTGCCGCGCTGAGCAGGATCAAGATAAAACTGATAATCGCCGATGCGTTGCCAGCCCATCAACAGCGCGCCGCTTGACTCAGCGTAATACCACTCGCCTGTCGTATCGAACTTGACCCAGCCTCCACGATACATCGCGCCATTGCGGTCGAAAAGATAGGTCGCACCCTCAATGGGATACGCACCGCCTGCCAGTGACTTGCCAGTTTTTGGCTCAAAGTAATACCACCAGCCATTAATTTTTTTCCAACCTGTTGCGAGTCTGCCACTGGAATCTGGGTAATACCAGGCATCATCAAAATCAGGCTTAACCCAGCCTGCGCTATACATGGCGCCACTTTTGGCAAAAAGATACAAATCACCGTCGATCTTTTTTGAGGTGCCGCTAACCACCGCACCGCGATCGGCTGGATCGAGGTAATACCAAATGCCTGAGACCTTCTCCCACCCTGTCAAACGCTCGGCGTTGCGATAGTAATACCACTTGTTGTTCTCAAACCACCAGCCATTGGTAGGCTGAGCTGCCCGCGGAGTTGCTAGCGTTTCAACTGAACGCGAGTTATCCTGCACAGGAGCAGCGAGCTCAGCACCCGCATCACCAAACGCAGCAGAATCGGCTGTATACGCAGCTGGAGGCTCATCAGCGGCATGCGCGGTAATCGGCTGACCAGCCACGACTGAAAGACCAAGCCCAAGAGTGGCTACGACAGAGCAGCTCACAACTACATGCTTAAACGAAAAAGACTGACGATTCGATCGACGATTCATTTTCAACTCTTTCCGTAAGTCGCACATACAGGCTTGTGCTTTGATTGGCTGTTTTTAAAGCTCAAGCCCTACATTTTTTGATGGCGAGCTTGCGCTTGTCCCCGCACCCGTGCCTTGGCCTTGAGCCTGCGCCTTACGGGCAGAACGCATCAAAAACTCCTGGTTATCAGCAGTTTGCTTGAGACTCTTAATAAGCATCGTCATCGCGCGCTCAGTATTGTTCATATTGGCAAGTAAGCGACGGATACCCCAGATAAACGGCGCCTGACTTGGATTGAGCAACAGATCTTCCTTACGTGTACCGCTGGTAATTGGATCGATTGCTGGGAAGATCCTGCGATCCGCAAGCTCGCGATCGAGCTTGAGCTCCATGTTACCCGTACCCTTAAACTCCTCGAAGATTACCTCATCCATCTTAGAACCGGTGTCAACAAGTGCCGAGGCAAGAATTGTGAGTGAACCGCCGTTTTCGATATTACGCGCCGCGCCCAAAAACTTCTTAGGCGGATAGAGCGCTGTTGAATCAACACCACCAGAAAGGATGCGGCCACCAGCAGGCTGCGCAAGGTTATAGGCACGAGCCAGACGAGTAATCGAATCCAAAAGGATCACGACGTCTTCACCGAGCTCGACAAGGCGCTTTGCGCGCTCAACCACAAGCTCCGAGACAGCGATGTGTTGATCCCACGGCATATCAAAGGTCGAAGCCACAACCTCACCCTTGATTGAGCGCTCCATGTCGGTGACCTCTTCGGGCCGCTCATCAACAAGCAGGCAAATCAGATGTACCTCAGGGTTGTTTGCTGCAACCGACTGGGCGATATTTTTGAGGATAGTGGTCTTACCTGCCTTAGGTGGCGACACGATCAGACCACGTTGACCCTTACCAACTGGGGCAACAAGGTCGATGCAACGCCCGGTGAGCGCACTGCGATCATATTCCATCACAAGCGGCTCGTTAGGATAAATAGGCGTGAGCTTGGTGAAATGCGGACGCGACTGCATTTGATCGGGATCCATATCATTGATCTGTTTGATCTTTTGCAGCGCAGGATACTTGTCGTTACCGCTGCCAGGGCGAGCGCTTCCGGTGATCTTATCACCTTTGCGAAGCCCCATGCGTCTGATCATGCTCGCGTTAACGTAGATGTCACCCTCGCTTGGCAGATAACCGTTGGTGCGCAAAAAACCGTATCCATCAGCGAGAACATCGAGGATACCCTCACAGTCACAAAAGCCTTCGCGCTGGGCAAGCGTCTTGTAGATTGCCTCAACGAGATCTGCTTTGAGTCGATGTTCCTTAAGATCAATGTCGAGCTCAGTCGCTTTTTCTTTAAGCTCAGAGACCTTGAGCGCCAACAAATCTTCGCGGCTAACCTTAGGGGCACTTGGTTCAAAATGCGACTGCCTGCGCTGGCGGCGATTATTCTTGCGTGAATTTTTATCCGCACGCTGTTCACGATCTGCTTTGCGATCTTGTTTGCGATCTGCGCGAGCGGGCTTTTCGGCACGATCCTCTGAACGAACGCCCTCTGCCTTGTGATCTACGGTCTCACTCTTCTTTGAGATGCGCTTGGTTGTCCTCGTCTTGGGTGCAGCTTTGGCTGATGTAGCCTCATTCTCTCCCTCAAGCTGAGACTCAGTCTTGGAGGCACCATCTTCAGCCTTGCCTTGAGCCTGAATCTCATCCGTTTTCACTTCTTGCATAACCTGAGCAATCAGTCGAGCTTGCTCCTCGATCAGTGCCGCTTGCTCAGCTTCTGAGAGCGGATTTTTGCGCGGACGACCACGCTTACGTGGTGCTGGCGCAAGAGCTGGCTCAGTGGTCTCGGTCTTATCCTGTGCTTTTTTGCGACGTGTGGTTGTCGTGTTGGTTGCATCAGCGCTTGCCTCAACTGCCTGAGCGGCATCGGCAGACTCACTCTTGCGAGGACGACCACGCCTACGCGCGGGCTTAGGTGAAGCTTCGGGCTCGGCAGCTGCACTTGGTGAAGCTTGTGTTTCGAGACCATCTTGCAAGGATTGTGACGATGTATCAGCCATAAGTTTTGTTATGTCTCCAAATCATGAGCCGCGAGAACGCAGCACGAAAAGTGTTGGATGGTTGAAGTGTAATTTGAGCTCAGTTGATCTTTAAGCCTGAGTGACCTTTTGCCAGTCAGCCTTGAACCTTTCAAGACCCTGAGTGGTCAATGGATGCTCAACGCACTTCTTGAGCACATCGAACGGAACGGTTGCAATATCGGCGCCCATCAACGCAGCGCTGGTGACATGCCAACCACTGCGAACACTTGCAGCAATAACCTCGACCTCGTGACCAAAGTCATAAAACGACAGTGCTGAAACGATTGACTCAACCTCGCCCAGGCCGTTTTGTGAAATGTCGTCAAAGCGGCCAACAAACGGCGAGATATAACGAGCGCCGGAGCGAGCAGCAAGAACGGCTTGTGGCACCGTAAAGACAAGGGTCATGTTGACATGAATGCCCTCTTCAGCAAGAGCGTGACAGGCTGCGAGACCTTCAACACCCATCGGGATCTTGACCACGATGTGCTCATTGAGCGAAGCGAGCTCTTTACCCTGCTCAATCATTCCCGCACGATCCTCAGCAGTGACCTCAGCAGAAACGGGACCCTGCACGATCTCGCAGATCTTGATCATATGATCGTTGAAATCTGCAAGCTTACCTCCAATCTTGGCATAGAGGCTTGGGTTGGTGGTGACGCCAGCAAGCGCACCCCATGACGCAGCTTCGCGAATCTCATCAAGATTTGCGGTATCAAGAAAGAATTTCACGTGATTCTCCTCGAACGAAAAATGATCTGAAATAGGGATTTTTGTCTAAACAGACGAGATAGCCTCCTTACTATCACCTTTTATGAAACTAAAGTCAAGGAGCATTTATGGAGGATAAACAAGCGTGCGATCAGGTTGCAACGCTTTATGAGAGTAGTCGTGTGGTAAGCGCGCTTTAAGGTAACCGCGCATAACGAGTGCCATCCCCTCACACAAAACGAAGGGGTGCAAGCCTTCTTGGCTCACACCCCTTACATGCAGATCATCTTTTGACAGTTACAGCGTTTAGCTGCGGTTATGACCTAGGACCGTAGCTGTAGCTTGCGGCTACTCAGCCATTATGCCTTGGCGACCTCTACCTGCTCGGCGGGCACCTCAGCAGGAGCCTCAGCCTCAGACTTTTCGCCTTCAGCCTTGTCTCCCTGCGTACGATAGTAGAAGTACGCTGCCACAAAGATTGCAGCAATCAGCAGATAACCAATGGTCAGCGACATGGCAGTCTCGCCGCCCAACACAGGCTTTGCTGCGTGGATGATGCCAAAGAACGACAGTGCCGCAGCCGTCAGCGCCGTCACCATACCAGCGATTGGACGCTTGGTGATGCAGAAGATCGCGATGCAGCCCCACAAGAGCGAAACGAGCGGCGCACCGTTACCCAAAACCACCAGGCCATCCCAGTAGGTTCCAGCAGCGTTGAGTGCCTGGGCGCCGACCTCACCCGCGTTGGTGCCAGCGGCCTTAAGCACATTACCAGCCAGCGTCTGACCCCAGTTGGCAATCCACGGGAAGAGCGCCACAAAGATGACAGGCACCTCAAGGCGCGGCGTCTCACGCACTGCCTGGTTCGCCGTCACGATACCAATAAAGATCAGGATCGGTGCGATCGCTGCCATCGGGATAATCGCCAAAAGCAGTGATCCCAGACCAGCAATTGCCACCAAGAACATTGCAATACCGTTAGCCATCGTGTAACCGATACCAGCACCCATCTCCTTATAGGCAGTGTGACCAACATACACCGTTACCGGGAATGGGTTGCCGAGGAAGTTACCGATCAAGCCAGCGCCAGCGTCGGCCAAAACGACCGAGCGGGTTGGGTATGGATCGCCCGAAGTATGAGCACTCTCAATGTTCTCAATGTCAAAGACAAAATTAGCGAGTGCCAAAGGAATTGCCGATGCCAGATAAGGCAGGGCTACCACAAAGTGTGATGGGATGTCGCCGACGTGAACACCTGGAGGCGAAAAGCCTGCCTGAGCAAGTGCGTTCGTGATTGCCTCAGGGCTCATCAGGCCAAACGCCCAGCCCAAGCCAGTACCCACAAGCAGCAAGAGCAGACCCGTTGGGAACGACTTCAAAAGTGGCGAGCGGCCAAACCAGTTGATGAAGATGAGCGCGAGCACCACAAATGCAACGGTTGGGAACGCAAAGCTCTGGAGCATGGGGTTCATCGCCAAAAGCAACAGACCCAAGCCACCGAGGCACGAAAGCAACACGGTGCGCGGGACAGCGCGGCGCAAAGCCTCGCCCACAAATGCTCCGACCAAGAGAATCATGTTCTCAATAAAGCCCCAGACCAACGCGATACCCATAGCAAAGTATGGATCGTTCGTCTCACGAAAGACCGGGAGGATAACCAAGAACGTAATAGTAAAGATTGCCGGTGCGGCAGGACCTGAAGGCAGCGCAACAACATCGGTGCGTCCCGTCTTTTTCGCGAGGCGTATCGCCAAGAGCACATAGACGGTCGAGGTAAAGAGCACCGCGATACCGTAGGCCGGGATAATGCGCTTAAACACGAGGTCGCCAGGAATGCCGACCACGACGGTCAAGAGCGCAATGACCGTCAAAAAGTTAGTCAGGTTATTGGTGAACAGCGCAAAAAACGCAGCGATATCACCGCGGCGCCAAAATGGCAGGGGAAGCTTACTCACGATTACTCCTTATAACCAAAGCTAGCAGCCAGCGCCAACAGCGCCTTTTCAAACGCCTCGCGTGGCGGATTGACGATGCCCGCACCGATCATGCCGATACCAGGCTCCTTGTGAGCGATGGCAGTATTGATCAGCGGCAGCGTGCCAGTCTCGATCACCTTGCGAACATCAATACCGCTTGGAACACCCATAAAGTTGAGGCTTGGGATGGTCACATTGGGATTGTTGCGCGTGGTGATAGCGTTCATGTTCTTTGAGTAGTTCATCGCTTCGGCGACCGTACCGCCAACCAGCGAAACGATGGCAGGAGCAGCTGCCATGGCAAAACCGCCGATGCCGTAGGTCTCGGTGATGGCGGAGTCTCCGATATCAAGGCCAGAATCTTCAGGCTTGTAGCCAGCAAACATCGGGCCTTTTACCTGCTGAGCAGGGCCGGTGAACCAAGTATCGGGCATTGATGCCACACGGATACCAAACTCAACGCCGTTGCGGCACATGGTAGTCAAGACGCTTGCATGCTCGATACCAGCGGCGGCATCGAGTGCTGCTTTGCAGGTCACCATCCAGGTTGGGCCTGAGAAATAGTCAGACGAAGCGACGAAGTTAAAGACGTCCTTCTTATCCTGAGTGCTAAATGAGGTGTCCACAATGTATGGAGTCAATGCCTGGATCAAGAGGGTTGTACCAGCAACGTTGCGGTTGTGGCACTCATCACCCATGTGCAGCGCTTGAGCCATCATAAGACGGAGGTCGATGCCTTCCTCGTTCAGACTCATTGCCTCGGCCAGCATCGGGCCAAAGACATCGCGCATCCAGATCAAGCGATCGATAACCGACTGATCGTTTGCACCCATACGCAAGATCTTCGAGAGCTGCTCGGAGAGGTTGGTGTAGGCAAAATTGCCCGCCGTCTCATTCTCAACGACGTGCATGTACATCGATGGTGATGTTACGCCAGCCATCGAGCCCACGCAGGCGTGCTCGTGGCAGGGTGAAAACTCTATCTCGCCTGAAGCAGCAAGCTCTTCTGCCTCAGCGATGTTTTTTGCCAAGCCCTCAAACACCAGAGCACCTGTGACGGCACCCTTCATCGGACCGCTCATCCTCTCCCACTCAATAGGAGGGCCAGCATGCAGAATGGTTTTGGGGGTCATACCGGGAACAACATCGATGGCACGACCGTAAGCGCGAAGAATTGGCTTGGCAGCTAGGATCTGCTCGACTGCCTTTTCATTGGCGGCATCGATGAGCGCGCGGCGGTCTGGATCAGCAAGAAAATCAAGGGCTGCAACCAGGCGTGGATCACCACCAGCTGGTGGACGCCAATCAACCATGGTTGGATTGAGCTGCTGGCGGTTCATATCGTTAGCGAACATATCCAGACCAACGTTGACCGGGCGCAGCTTTGAAGCAAACAGGTTATTAATGCTCATCATTTATCCCTTTACTACGAATTCACGAGCCAAAAGCCCCGCGTTAGTGGACGAAGAAGCATCAATGCATCCGGCATCGATGAGGGTGCGATACTGCTCGGCAACGTTAGGCGTATCGCGATCCGTCCCCAAGACGTAAGCCACGATCTCGAGACGGCGACCCTCGCTCTCAGCGATCTGGAAAGCCTCCTTAATAGCAGGAAGCGCAACGCCAACAGGGTCTTCATGTGAGCCGTAACCCAAGACAAAGTCGAGGATGATGACGCCGACCTCTGGATCTTTTGCCTCACGCACGATAAATGAATTGCGGATCGTAGGGTCGATCATCGGGTGTGGACGACCATCGGTAAACTCGTCTGCGCCCAGGTCCCAGAAGGTGTGCTCGCGTGAAGCATCAGCTGCGCCGAGCTTGGTCTCGGGGGTCTTGGAGAGGTTGGAGTAGACCGTGCCGAACTTCTCCTTAGCGGCAAGCAGCGCTTCTTCGCACAAGGTACCGCCACAGAACAAGCCGCGGATGTACTTCTGTTCAGCACCAAGACGGGCACGAACCTCCTCGATGAGCGGCCAGTTAAGTGCATGCAGATCGAGATCCTCCTCACGGATACCCGTTGCCAGTACCGCAGCGAGTGCCGTTGGCTTGGTGCCCGAGGTAAAGGTGATGTTGCCCTGCGTCTCATTGCGAGATGAGCCGAGGAAGCAGGCAATCACAGGTTTTGAGCAAGCAGCAGCGGTTGCGAGCACCTTCTCCTCAACGGAAGGATGAGCTGGCTTGGAAACAAGCACGATGACCTTAGTCTCATCATCAGCATCAAGCGCCTTGATACCGTCGATCATCATGATGCCGCCGATCTCAGCGCTCAAGTCTCGGCCACCAACGCCGATGAGCTGCGAGATACCTGAGCCAAACTCATGCACGCGCACGGAAACCTCCTGGGCGCCCGTACCTGATGCTGCCACGATACCGATAGGACCGCGGCGCACGTCGTTGGCAAAACACAGACCCGAGCCATTGATAATCGCGGTACCGCAGTCTGGGCCCATCATCAGCAAGCCTTTGGAGTGAGCAAGCTCCTTGAGAGATTTCTCCTGTTCAATCGGGCAGTTATCAGAAAACATGAGGACGTGCCTACCTGCCTCGAGTGCGCGGCGAGCCTCGCGGCCTGCAAACGCACCGTTGACTGAGATGACGACAAGGTTTGTCTCATCCTCAGCCTCAAGTGCAGCACCCAGGCTTGGATAGGTAACCTGGTGATCCTCATCAGTCTTTGGCGTCTGCGTGAGCACAGCCTCAACCTGAGCGAGCGCATCTTCTGGCTCAAGGCCTTCTGAAGTCACCACAATCATGAGGTCTGAAGGAGTTGCAGCCTCAGCCTCGGGGGTCAAAAGATCAAGGTTTGCCAAAACCTCCTTGTTCATGGGGGTGCCCATCGCCAAGAAGGCCTGAGTGATACCAGGGATCTCGTTGGCGCGCGTCGTCATCGACATAAGCGACACCGAATCGAGATAGGTGTTGGTCTTAATGAGTGTTTGTGTGGTCATTCTTTCTCCCAGTTAATAGTGGGTGGATAAGGCCGCACGCCAAGGCCTGACCCGACGTGTGACCCAGTGAAATGACAGCTTGTAAAGGTGATGCAATCTCAAGCGGAGCGCTCAGAGAATTTCTGAGCGCTAAAACGGATTGCCGTGCCTTGCCTGCAATGGCATCTTTGAGAAACGCTGCAGAAACTGGATGGGTTTGGGCAAGCACAGTATGAACTGCACGCACAAGCTCATCACGATGTGGATGCGCAAATGACGAGGGCGTAAGTGCTGAAAGCAGCACACCGCACACCAGATCATCGCCCACTGGTGTAAGCCCACTCCCAAGCCCGACCACACGAGAGACAAAATCTGCAGGACTGAGTTGCCCATGTAAATACTGCTCAAACGCCTGATATGCCTGACTGTCTGCGACAGCAGCCACGTCTATCACCTTATTGTGATGCACTTGTGGATGCAGCTGCACCTGTGCGTGTGCCTGCGAGTCCACCTGCGCCTGCACATGCGTGCGGATATGCGCTGGAACGGCTTCGCCGAGCAAGTCGGCAGCTGCTTTGACCTGCGCCATCAGCACAGGAGCATCGGTGATAGATGGATTAAATGGTTGCGCGGAACTTACATCGATACTAAGACCTGCAAGATAGAGGGTCTCTCCTTCCCAGCGCCAGAGGGCTTTCTGATTGCCCTGGCCGATCTGATCATCAAGCGCGCTCAGTGCAGAAAGCGGCTTGTTGAGCACAATCGTACGAGGACCTGCGCCCACCTGGGGATCTGCGAGCGTGAAAAGATTGCCCTGACCATCTATAAGATTGATGGTCGAGGCGTAAGCAGAATGGATATGCCCTGAGCCTACGCGTGCGAGGGTTTGGTCAATCCATTGCGCTTGCAAGGTTTATGCACCGTACTTTACAAGGATCTCTGCGATCTCGGTGTAACCAAGTTCGCGGGCAAGCTCGAGCGGGCTTGTACCGTACTCGTTAGGCATGTGAGGATCAGCGCCAGCTTGCAAGAGGAGCTCGATAATCTTTTGCTGCTTCTCGCCGCCATCGTTCAAGGTGATGGCCTCGATAAGTGCAGTCCAGCCCAGCGTGTTTGTGTGATTGGGGTTGATCTCAGTTTGGGTAGCGAGATACTCGACCACCTCGAGATGACCCTTCTCGGCTGCTGGGGTGATACCGTTGCCACCCATACGGGTTAGGCGCTCAAGATCACAGCCCGCCTCGACCATGAGCTTGACGAGCTCAAGATTATTGGTGAGGCACCCATGGAGAAATGGGTTGAGGGATTTTTGGTTCTGGCTGTCCAAATCGACGCCAGGAACAGTCGTAAGGTACGCAACAGCCTCAAGTTGACCAGCAAGGGCTGCCGTGGTGATTGGGGTGGTCCAATCACGCGCTTGCGCGTTGACGTCCGCACCATCAGCGAGGGCCTGCTTAATGCCCTCGATGTCGCCAGTCTGAGCTGCCTTATGCAAGGCCTCAACAGGTGGCGGGAGCGGACGATTACGGAGAGAAGTCATAGGCTACTCCTTTGCTTTCCGTGCATGCTATTTGCATGCGTCCATTGTGCATTTTTACATGCTGCTCACATGCTTCCCTGCCTGCGATGCAGCATGCTCTCTCCATGCACTTAACATAAAATATATAAATATCAGATAAGGTTACAAGAGTAGTTAACGGCGTGTCAAGGATAGAGGGTTTCGCCTGTTAGGTTAGTTTTTGCAGTTAAATATTACTAGGTTTGAATAAGTTATGCTCGAATATATAACGATCTAGAAATGTTTATAAAGATAGCTACAATTATTATTAATAATTATTCTAAATAATTGGGAGACTTGGAATATTGTTAAAAGTTTTGCCGACGGGTGGCTTGAATACATGTAGGCTGAATGAGTGACAATGAATACCCCCTCTCACGTTGTGCGATGCTGAGCGCCGGTTGGGGCAGAGCGCGTACTTGAGGTCAGCGTCGAGTACGCTCGGAGCACGAGCAGCTTATGTTGCGTGAGCTAACTGTGATGTTTGACGATGAAGCTAGCAACGATTCACAGTCGCGAGGTTTTCTTACTATTTGGATCGAAATGTGAGACAAAAGTAGCCTCCGATTTGAAAGCCGCATAGTGTTGCCGAATTATTTGATATCGAGGTTCAGATTTTATTAACGATGCCAAACAATCCTCGATACTGATGTTTCTTGCGCTCAAGCCAGTACAAAGCCCTCGTCACTGTTGTGACGAGGGCTTCTTTTTGCGAGTGGTTTCGCTACGGGCGCACGCTTCAAAGCGTTGCGTGGCGCCCTCTGCTAATCCAGATCCGAACACTCCTCAAAGTTGGTATAGATCAAGTCGAGCGACATGACGTACTCGAGCGACGCTAGCGCCTTGCACGCCCCCTCACTCTCCTTGAGACTCGGCAATTCTAGCAATAGCACCTTCTTGCCAGGCTCTTCTGCCACCACCTCAAACTCTGGGTGCTCAGCAAAAAACCTCTCCAAGCTTTGCGCTTCTTCCTCACTCAGTACCTCGTTGTGCAACAGCACCAACGACGAGATAACCATTCCGCATCTCACCTGCTACTTATCACTGCTTGATGAATTGGACTCAGCAGGCTCAGCCAATGGGTGACAATTGATACAAAGCTCGCGGCTTGGGTCAACCACAAACTTACCCTTTTCGTCCTTCACCAGGTGGCTCTCGGGAATCCTCAACAATTCTTCTTCAGTATCACGACTATGGCACCTCATGCACAAGAGCGAGCTGTAGTTCCCTGCCTCCCAACGACCTGCATGATTTGCAGGCTGATTTGAAGGCGGCTTTGAGACCTCCAGATTCTTTGCTTGCTCGGCCTCCTTCTTTGCCCAGTCATCATTTGACACAGCGCTTTGCGACTGCTCGCCAATCACGTTAGGGCCATAGTGCTCCCCACCAGCAGCACCCGTGCATCCATTGAGCGCAGCCACCACAAACACGCAGGCGCTCAGCGCACACGCATTAATAACCCACTTAAATTGATGCTTTTTCATGGCTTATGCACCTACTTTCTTGATAGCAACGCAGGTCTTCTTAAAATCAGGTTCCTTTGAAAGCGGGCAGTAATAGTCGTGCACCACGAGGTTAATCAGATGATTCTCGTCAAAGAACGGCACGAAGAGTGCTCCTTCTTGTGGTATTACACGCTCATCGATGCGTGCTGAAATCTCACAGCTTCCGTGACGCGAAACAAGTTCGATTCGATCACCATTTTTCAACTCCAACTTCTTCGCATCTTTAATGTTGAGGTAGCAATATGCCTCAGGTAATGCATCGTTAAGCTGACTGACCTGGCGCGTCATCGATCCGGTATGCCAGTGCTCAAGCAAGCGACCTGTTCCTAACCAGAACGGATACTCATCATCAGGCTCTTCTGCTGGCGCCTCATACGGCCTGAAGATGATCGATGCCTTGTGATCCTTGGTCTTGTAAAGATACACCGATTCACCCTCAGGTGCAGGTCCATACTCTTGAAGGTTAAGCTCGTCAAAACCGTCTTTTTGCGAGCCTGCACCAAACCGCCAGCGCGTCTGGAGCCACTCACCATCAACTTCTTGCACCGGCCACGACAAACCATGACGTTCAAGATAAACGTCATAGGGAGCCATGCGCTTGGCGTGTAACTTTAAGCCCGAACCATAGACTTTTGCCGTGTCCTCATGAATCTGAAAAGCCTCATCATTAAGTTCAGGGTTAGAGAAGATGCGATACTCCTCAAAGAGTTTACGACTAAGCTCCCTGTCATCAGCGAGCGGAGCATCTGCATCTTTATCCCAAACAAAGCCAAAGAGCTGGTCGAACAGGTTGGCTGGGGCAGGCTGATCGGCGCTTGCACCCACAGTCGCGCGCAGGGCAGCAGGCTCATCGGATAGTACGCGCCTGGCAACCTCAAGGTAGATACGCATATCTGCCTTGCTCTCCCCTTGCGGCTCAACTGCCTTTTCAAAGATAGCCGTACGACGCTCAGCATTACCAAACTGACCCTCGCGCTCAACCCAAAACGCCGCAGGTAACACGACATCGGCATACTTGGCAGACTCAGTTGCAAAGACGTCATTTACGACAATAAATGCCTGGTTAACGCCCTGGTAAGCTGGATCCTTACCCAAAAAGCGCGTCAAGTTTGGCATAGACTGAGCAAAGTTCACGGTCGACGTCCACAAGAAATCGATGCCGCCCTTTGAAAGCTCCCTAAAGATCTTGACCGTGTGATAGCCAGGCTTTTGAATCTCGTCGAGATAACCTTCCGTCAAGCCCCACACTGCTTCGGTAAAGCGGCGGTGATGTTCGTTTGCCACGACCAAATCCGCTGGTAAACGATGGCTAAATAAGCCAACCTCGCGAGCTGTGCCGCACGCAGACGGCTGTCCGGTGAGCGAAAACGCCGCGTTACCCGGGGTGCCAAACTTACCCGTGAGCAAATGCAGATTGTAGATGCAGTTGTTCATCCACGTGCCGCGTGAGTGCTGGTTAACACCCATCGTCCAGAGCGACACGACCTTTTTATTGGGGTCAGCAAAGGCCTGAGCTAAACGCTCAAGCTTCTCAACGGGCACTCCAGAAAGCTCAGAGACATATTCAAAGGAATAGGGCTCAAGCATGGCCGCATATTCCTCAAAGCTAATTGACCAGGTTTTGCCGGCATCCTTGCCGTCGGTCGCGTCGTAGTCATCCTTATAGGCATGGCCGAGGTTTTCGGTGCCTGCCTTAAATTGCACGTGTTTATCGACAAAATCCTGTGAATACTTTTGCTCGGTCACCAGATAGCGTGCAATTGCATTGGCGATCGCGATATCGGTCTGAGGTCTAAACTCAAGGTAGTCAGTCGCTTTCTTTGAGGTGCGCGTGTACTGCGTACCTAGATCAAAATGCTCAACCTCAGGATGCTCAAGGCGATGGCGAGCCATGCGGGCAAAAAGCACCGGGTGAGCCTCGGCCATATTGGCACCCCAGGTCACATACACATCGGCGTGATCGAGGTCGGCATAACTACCCGCCGGCTCATCAGTTTGAAACTGATCCACCAGCGCAACAACCGCCGATGCCATGCACAGACGCGCATTGGGGTCGATGTTATTGGAGCGCAAGCCTGCCTTCCAAAACTTGGACATGACGTAGCCCTCGGAGATGGTCATCTGACCTGAGCCCCAAAATGCCAGGCGAGACTTATCGTTTTTCCAGGTCTCCTTGAGTTTTGCCGCCACTAAGTCAAGCGCCTCGTCCCAGCTTGCCTCGCGCAAGCCCTCAAAGCTTCCCTTGGTTGATGCATCGTCGCGAATCAACGGTTTGGTGAGACGCTCCTTGGAATAGAGTACCTTAGCAAGATGAAAGCCCTTGACGCAGTTGTAACCTTGTGAAGACTCGTTAAGGCTGTCGCCAACCACGGCAACAACCTTGCCTTCCTTGACACCGACCATCATGCCGCAGCCGACACCGCAATAACGACACACACTCTTTTTCCAAGTGATCTCTGTGTCGTCTTGGGCAGGTGCAGACGAAGCTTGAGATCCTTGCTTACCGCAGCCGCTGATCGACATGCCAGCAGCCACCAGAGCCGCAGCTACCGCGCTCTGTCGCACAAACTCACGACGAGATAGCTTCATGGCTAACTTCCCTCCTTTAGGCAAAACCGCATCACCTCAATGCGGCAATTCTGCTCCCCAAATGTCTTTGCGGCGCCTATTCTAACGAAGCTGTGAGCGCGTTTTGTTGCCTTTACCACGAGGGATTATTTTATTTTAAGAATAATTGCAGGTATTGACGTGAGACGCCAGACGGAGTGCTGAACAACGATTCACTTGTTAACCTCTGCAACACTAAAACTAACAACGATGCACCGAGCCGTTCACCACTTTTACCATGGCAATCTGACAGGCTGATTGACCACCTAGTCTATTAGCAGTTTCAAAATCGACCGTCATAAAACTAGGTTTGAGCAGCACCTGCTCTGGAGCAATAATATTGATATGGAGCGGGGTCTTTTTCCTTCTAACTTTACAGGCAACCCCTGCACTCTCATCAAGCGTTTTTGCAGGTCAATGTGATCTAAAAAATATTTCCTAAAACGTAACCAACGCCCGCTGCAATCCAACACAAAATCGCAGTTAAAATGGCAAAGAGCACCGCCCTTTGGAGGCCACTAGCAGACTGCAGAAAATCATGCACGTACGAACCTTTGAGTACCACCCTCCAGTGAGAGCCATAACTGCGGCGCTTTTTCTTGGTTTGAACTGGGAAAACAGATGAATTGTAGGCAAAACTGACAGCATGCACACAGGCAGTCGAGAAGGTCGTGAAGGCTCCCGTGAAACCTTGGATGAAACTAAAGATTAAGGTTAGATTTGAACCTAAGAGATGAGAGAGAAGCCCTCCAGCAACTGAACCTGCGGCACATCCAAGGATGAGTGAGCCGAGGATATTAACCGCGAGGATTGCCCACGGAGACTTAATCTCGAGGGCTTGGCTGCACCACTTCTCAAACTCATAGCGACAAATAGCACCAAGCATCGCACCGATCGCCATCGGGATAACCATGGCGGCGGTTAACTGGCTGGTCATGAGTTATCCCCTCGGTTGAGCTCGTCAAAAGGCGTTGGCACAGGTGCTGAGGAGTCTGGTTTACCAGGTGGCTCGGGCGCCGCATTGATTGGCGTGTAAGGTGAGACGGTCGCTGGCGTTACCAAGAATTGATCCACCAGCTTCCAACCCAAGAACGCTGCGCCCACACCAAGAGCCATACTCACGGGCAAAATCCACCAGATGGTATGAGCTTGCAGGGCAAGCGTGGAATATGTTGTCAGGGTTCCAAAGAACCCAGTGGAGACGAGGTTAACCACGTATGACGAAATAGATGAGCGTCCTTTGACCACCCGCAAAAAAGCTGCCAACAAGAAGGCGCCGAGGACGTTGCTTAAAAGCACGCCAAACGTTGCACCAAACGACTCCTGAAGCACCAAACGAACGGTGAGACCAAGCACAGCTCCAATGGCAATCGCCGCCCACATGAACGGGTGAACCCTCACCCGATATGGTTTTTCTTGCCTTCTCATGCTTTACCTGTAGTTTGTAAGCTCATGCCCACTGATCTCTCAACTATCGAGGGCTCCCGCTATGAAAAGTCCTTCAAGATGGCCACTACTGGAGCTTAACCTCAAATGAACTCTCGCCTGTTTCGAGAATCTCGCGCGCGCCCGTCAGTCCCCCGTTCACCAGTGCCTTCACTGCCTCAGTGGTGTAAAACGCGATATGCGGCGAGTAAACGACCTGTTCATGATCGATGAGCTTTTGCAAGCGCTCATCAGCCAAAACCACTTGCTCAGAGCAATCCTGGGGCACATAGGCATGCTCACCCTCGTAGACATCAAGCCACGCGCCATAGACCGTGCCCGCTTCGATCGCCTCGAGCAAAGCATCGGTATCAAGCAGAATACCGCGAGCTGCGTTGATAACGATCGTGCCAGGCTGCATGAGATCAAACTGCTGCTTTGAGATAAGGTGAAAATCTCGATCGCTCGCAGGCGCATGGATACTGATGACCTCCGCTTTGGCACACAGCTCATCAAGGCTCGTGTAGGTCAAAAGCCCCTCGTCGACAAGATCGGGATTTTCGTAATAAGGATCATGCGCAATAATCGTGCAGCCCAACCCCTTCATGAGTCGGGCAAAGGCAACACCGATACGACCTGCACCAATAATGCCAACTGTAAACTCAGCAAAGCGTTTGGTTAAAAGCTCCTCTTGCCATGAGAAGTTATGGGCGCGCGTGCGGGTGAGCACCGTCGGGAGTTTGCGCATAAAATAAAGTGCACCTGTCATGCAATATTCGGCGATTGATTCAGGGCTGTAGCGAGCAACGTTTGTGAGTCGTAAGCCTGATGCCTTGAACTCCTCACCCATATACAGATCAAAACCAGCTGAGCGAGTTGAAAGCACCTTGACGCCACGCTCGGCCAATCTCGTAAAAAGGCCATCTTCAATCTTGTGGTTCTCACAGACGATCACTGCCTCACAGTCATCGCCCATAAGCTCAAGGGTCTCAAGTGTCAGTGGCTCTTGATGCAGGCTAACCTCAAGTTCAGGTTGAGCCTTAATGATTTCTTGAATTTGCGTTAGCTCATCATCTCGTAGTGAATAAAACTCATATTTTGACATGGTGTTTCCTTCCTAATTGAAAGCCTAACGCAAAGCTTGAGGGTTGAATGCATACTGAGCACGGGCGCGTTGAATGGTCTGAGCAATCACCTCAATAGCATCAGCGAGTTGCACCTCTTGTTTCTCACCGGTCGCACGATCCTTAAGTTCAACTACACCCTGAGCGATGCCTTTCTTACCACAGACCACCTGATACGGATAGCCCATCAATTCGTTATCGGCAAACTTAACACCCGCTCGCTCATCACGATCATCAATCACCACCTCAATGCCACGAGCAGCCAGTGCCTTGGCAAGCTCGAGCGCCTGAGGATACACCACATCATCCCCCACACTGAGCGGCACAACACTGAGTTCAAACGGGGCAACCGAGATCGGCCAAACGATACCGCGCTCATCGTGATGCTGCTCAATGACTGAAGCCAACGCACGTGAAACACCAATACCGTAGCAACCACAGATAAAGGGCTCGGGCTGCCCCTGCTCATTCATGAAGGTCGCGCTCAGCGCCTCGGAATATTTGGTACCGAGCTTAAAGATCTGAGCAACCTCGATACCTCGGGCAGATTCATACACCTCGCCCGTCTCGGGATGCCTATCCCCTGCCTGAGCGAGAATCAGATCAGCAAACTCATCGATCTTAAAATCTCGTCCGGGCTTAGCGCCCTTGTAGTGCATGTCTGCCTCGTTGGCGCCGCAGATCCAGCTGGTGACCTCACGCAGCGACTCATCAACAACAACCGTCACTTCAGGCTTAAGCCCAACCGGACCAATAAAGCCCTTGACCAAGCCAAACTTTGAAAGCGCCGCCTCATCCATAAGCTCGCACGAGCCAAGCAAGCGCTCAACCTTGATCTCATTAAGCTCATGATCGCCAGGGATAAACAGCACGTAGGGCTTCTCATCAGCAACAACTGCCATCGCCTTGACGGTTGCATGCGCCGGCACGTCAAAAAAGGCTGCAAGCTTTTCAATCGTATTGACGTCAGGGGTCTCAACCTTGGTGAGTTCATCGCAGGCAAGCTCTGTTACCTCAGCACGTGCGGGCGCTGCCTCAGCATCAGCAGCATAATCGCCACAGTAGACGATCTCAGCCTCGCCTGAATCAGCAAGCGCCATAAACTCAACCGTCTCTGAGCCACCGATCTGGCCGCTGTCTGCCTCAACCTCACGAAAATCAAGGCCAACACGGGCGCAAAACTGCGCATAAGCATGGCCAAACGCCACATAGGTCTCATCGAGCGACTCCTGCGTCGCGTGGAAAGAATAGGCATCCTTCATGATGAACTCGCGACCACGCAAAAGCCCAAAGCGTGGACGAATCTCGTCGCGATACTTGGTCTGAATCTGATAGAGCGACACAGGCAGCTGCTTGTACGAACGCAACTCATTGCGCACGAGCGTGGTGATGACCTCTTCGTGCGTGGGGCCCAAACAAAACATGCGCTCATGACGATCGGTAAAGCGCATGAGCTCTGGACCGTAATCATCCCAGCGGCCAGACTCAAGCCAAAGCTCACCTGGCTGCATCGCTGGCATCAGGAGCTCTTGAGAGCCAATGGCGCCAAGCTCCTCGCGGATGATGGTCTCTATCTTTTGGATTGAACGCCATGCGAGTGGCAAATAGGTGTAAATACCTGCGGCAAGCCTGCGGATCATACCAGCACGCAGCAAGAGCTTATGCGAGGCAAGCTCAGCCTCACCGGGATCCTCCTTGAGGGTCGGTGCATAAAGCTGGCTCATCATAACGGGGGTTCGATAGATGGTTGCCATCGATTGGCTTGCTTGCATGTCGCTCACGCGTCTCTCTCCTTTATGTGCGCCGCAGCGCCTCACATGCGCGTTGTACTGTCGCGCATCTTGAATGATTATTCGTCTATTAGCTTGCTACCTGATTATCCTTGCAATTTTTGCACAAGCGAGCTTTGATATCGAGCATCAATCTCCTCAAAGAGTGCCTGCAAAATCTGGGCTTCGGGCACGGATCGTACGACCTCGCCGTGAGCAAAAATCACACCACGGTTTTTTCCACAGGCAACGCCGATATCGGCATCCTTTGCCTCGCCTGGACCGTTGACCACACAGCCCATCACCGCAACCGAAATGGGCAGCATCTCCTTTTTGAGATACGCGTTCACGGTGTTGGCAAGCTCAATGAGGTCAACCTCACAGCGCGCACAGGTCGGACAGCTCACGATCTCAGCGCTGCGACGACGCAGACCCAGTGATGCCAGGATCTCCCAGCCCACCTCGCACTCATGGCATGGATCTGCCGTGAGCGAAACACGCATGGTATCGCCGATGCCTTGTGCCAAGAGCATACCAAGTCCTACGGCGGACTTCACCGTCCCTTGTGTGAGCGTACCGGTTTCGGTCACGCCAATGTGCAGTGGTACATGTGGTATCTCACGAGAAAGCGCCTGATAGGTCTCGATCGTCGTAGGCACATTATGCGCCTTTGCTGAGACCACGATGTCGGTAAAATCACGCGCCTCAAAATACTCGACAAACCCCAAGGCAGAAGCCACGAGCTTACTCGCAAGATCCCAGTCATGATGCGCTTCGATCTCTTTTTGCAGGGAGCCGGCATTCACACCAATACGAATAGGGATCTTAGCCTCGCCAGCTACCTGAATGACTTCATCAACCTTTGCCATACTACCGATGTTACCGGGGTTAATCCTAAGCTTAGCAGCACCTCGCTTGGCAGCCTCGATCGCAAGTACATGGTCAAAGTGAATATCAGCAATCACCGGAATGGGCGACTGCTCGCAAATTGCTGCAAACGAATCCAGCACGCGGCGATGCGGCACAGCAACGCGCACGAGTTCGCAGCCCGACTCAACGAGATCATTGATCTGGCTTAAGACCCCTTGGGTATCTTGTGTTGGGTGGGTCGTCATCGACTGCACACTCACGGGAGCTCCCCCGCCAATCGCAACCGATCCAATCATCACCCGATTAGTTGAATTTCCCATACAACACCTCCTGACAAACCTCGAAGTGCAGCCGTCGCTGTTTGTCTTCAAACTTTTCTCTGACAGCGCGCCTAAAAGAGATAGCGGATGATATCTTTGAAGATCATATAGATAAAGAGTAGGCCAAACAGGGTCATGCCGATGATCGAGAGTACGTTTTGAATCACGGGCGCGACCGGACGGCGCGTGATTGACTGGATAAGCTCGATAACCACCCGTCCGCCATCGAGTGGCGGCACGGGCAAGAGATTCATGAGTCCCAGCGAGATTGAGATAAGCGCCATAAGCGACAGCAGTGGTGTCACTCCAAGCTGTGCGGCATTTTTAGCCTCAACCGCAATACCAAGGATAGAAACTGAGCCATCGAGGGTGGCTTTTGCTGTTGAGGGGTTAAAGAGCGAGAGCACCGCCTGACCCGTGAGCGTCACGTAGTTCCACGAGGCACCGATCGACTCGAGTGCTCCCAGTTTTTGATGCTCAAACACTGGTGCGATACCGAGGGGCTCTCCTTCTGGTGGCATCTGAGCCTCGAGCACAAGCTCACTGCCATTGCGGACAACCTCAATGGAAACGGGGTCTGTTTTGCCGCGGTTTGCTGCAATTGTTCCGGTGATATCTACCCAGGTTTTGGTTGGCTGCCCACCAATACTGATGACCTGATCATCGGGGATAATACCCGCAGCTTGAGCAGCTGAACCTTCAACCACACTTGCAATCTGAGTGGTTGGCGCCTGCGTACCGTTGATAAAAAAGAGTGCTGAGAGCACCAGCATAGCAAAGACGAGGTTCACCATGATACCCGCAAGCAGCATAAAGAGTCGTGGCAAGAGGCCTTTGCCGGCATAGGTTTTGGCGCGCTCGGCTGAAAAGAGCTCATCAAGTGTGATCTCGCCGCACAAGAGTGGCTCAAATGGTGCGCCCGCATTGATGCTCAGACTTTTATGAGCACCGTCAAACTGGTTGTTGCCAGCCGCATCACGCGGGGTCGTAATATAGGCGACAGGCTCAAGCTCGGTGACTGGGAGGATATCGCCTTGCTCGTTGATACCATGAGCGCTACCCCAGAGTACAAGGGTATTGAGTGCCTGGGCGATGAGATCGGCATCTTCGCTTCCAGCTTTACCATCACCCTCAGATGCCTTGGCACCGAGAAGCTCGCGGCATGCTTCATCAGCGGTGATACGCCCCCTCCTCATCAAGAGCCCAAAGACGGGCTTGAGCCAGGGGTTAAACTCCCCAAGATCCATGCCAGCGATGCGCGCAAAACCACCAAACAAGAGCGCCGTCACGCCAATACGGGTGCCGTACTTTTTGCTCACACGGCTAACCTGCATGTGCGAGGGTAGCCCTAAGAAAAACTCGAGCACCCTCACCTTGCACAGGCGCGCGGCGTAGTAGTGGCCAGCCTCGTGGATCGCCACTACGAACGACAGGACAACAACTCCCCAAAAAATTGAAAGAATGGCATTCATCTCGTGTAGTTATTCCTTATATCTCGTGATCTGCCTTGCTTGGCTCGGTGCTCGCCATTGGTTCAGACATAGCACCTTACAACTGTCCGAGGCTCCTACGAGCGCTGATAGCAGCTCATGATGCGCTGCTGAGCAAGGCTTCTCGCCCACGCATCAACCTCATCGAGCTGATCGAGCGACTCAACAGCCTGCAGCTCGTGTGCCTGCATTACATCTTCAATCAGCTCAGCAATCGCATTAAACCCGATTTGATCAGCTAAAAATGCAGCAACTGCCACCTCATTAGCCGCATTGAGCACACACGGCATCGTCTGACGCACACGCGCTGCCTCAAGCGCAAGGCTCAAAGCTCTAAAGGTCTCAAGATCAGGACGATCAAACGTCAGCTTGTTCATCGCAAAAAAGTCTGGCCGACTCCACGTATTAGCAAGCCGTTCAGGATAGCTCAAGGCATACATGATTGGGATGCGCATGTCGGCGTTTCCTAGATGCGCTTTCACCGACCCATCGGCAAACTCAACCATCGAGTGAATCACGCTCTGGCGATGAACTGCAACGGTAATCTCATTAACGCTACAGTTAAACAGGTGCATCGTCTCGATCACTTCAAGCCCCTTATTCATGAGGGTGGCTGAGTCGATCGTGATCTTGCTCCCCATGCTCCAGGTTGGATGCGCAAGCGCCTGAGCGCGGGTCACCCCCGCAAGCTCTCCTTTTGACCAGCCAAAGAACGGGCCGCCCGAAGCAGTAAGCCAAATTGACACGAGATCACGGCGATCTTCTCCATACAAGCACTGGAAAATTGCGCTGTGTTCAGAGTCAACAGGCAGCAGGCGCGGGATGCCATCAGCGGCAATCGCCTGCGGCATGATGAGATCACCTGCTACGACCAGTGACTCCTTGTTTGCAAGCGCCAGGCGTTTATTGGCAACGAGCGCCTGCATGCTCGCGCGCATGCCAGCCTTACCAACTAACGCATTGAGAACTACATCGACCTCATCAAGGCTTGCAAGCTCCTGAACTGCCTTATGTCCAAAGGCAACGGTGCACTGTGCGGGAAACTCATCAATGAGTGCGTGATTGCGCTGCGCTTCATCGGCAATCACCACGCGGCTCACCGCAAACTCCTGAGCAATCTTGAGCGCACGCTCAATCGATCGGTGGACTGCAATTGCCGTCAAGGTATAGCGCTCAGGGTTTGCGCGGATAACTTCGAGGGTCTGCAAACCGATCGAACCGCTGGCCCCCAAGAGCGCGATTGCGCAAGGTGTGACCGCCGAGGGGCGCTGCGAGTAGCGCGAGTCTTGCAGCTGTCCTGAGTGTTGTGCCTGCATAAATTGCTGCGGTTGCTGCGTGCGTGCCTGAGCACTGGGCGTCATAAAACTCCTCCAAAACGAAGGACAAAGTAGGCGGTCGTCATCACAAAGATCTGTGAGTCGATTCGGTCAAGCATGCCGCCATGTCCTGGAATCATCGTACCCGCGTCTTTTACACCGCAGCTGCGCTTGATACGACTTTCAACCAAATCACCAATCACACCGACGACACCGCACGCGACGCCGCCGATCAACGCGATATGCCACTTAAGATCGATCCCTGGAATAAACATGCAGCACAGCCACACAATCACCGAGCCGCAAACGCCAGCGAGAAATCCCTCCCAGCTTTTTGCCGGTGAAATCTTAGGCACGAGACGATGCTTGCCGAAGGTTGAGCCAATGAGATAGGCAAATGAATCGTTGATCCACACACTCAAAAAGAGTGTGATCGTGAGCAGAACGATAGCAAACTCCTGCTCAGGGGTTGCATACGATTGCCTGATCAACACCACTGATGAAAGCATTAGTCCGGTGTAGAGCGCACCAAAAATCGTGAGCGCTATATCCTGTATGCGCGTGCGCAGCACAATGACGTAATCAAGACAAAGAGCAACCAGCATCAAAAGCGTGATGATATTGATGTAGACCGATCCAAAGAGGATAGTAAGCGGATAGAGCGAAGCGCACGCTACGCCGATAATCATGTTGGGGTTTTTACCGTCAAGCTTCATCATCCGATAAAACTCAAACGCTGCAATACCTGCGACAAACGCCATGATAATAGCGGTAGTATAACGGCTGATCCAGATTGAACCTAAGATGATAGCGATAAACACAGCGCCTGAAATCACACGGCTCAACAGTGATGGAGGTAGCTTGATCTCGCCGAGCTTGACCGCACGGTCAAAGCGCTCATAGAGCGGCTCGGTAGTGCGCTGAGAGCCGTCCACGCGCTCAGTGGTAGTGCGCTCGGTTCGCTCGGAGTTATCCGTGCGATCGACGCGCCCCCCTCGCTCAAAGCGACTCGTCTGATCTGGCGTCTCACTCATGGGAGTCACTTCCCCCAAAGCGGCGACTTCGACCCTGATAGGCAATCACGCTGCGTAGCAGGTCAAAGCGGGTGAAATCTGGCCAGAGCACGGGCAGGATAACAAATTCAGCGTAAGCCAACTGCCAAAGCAAAAAGTTCGAGAGTCGATTTTCACCACTCGTGCGAATCAACAGATCGGGATCAGGCGCAGGCGCGGTGTAGAGCTCTGCGGCAAAAAGATCCTCGGTAATCTCATCGACAGAAAGCGCTTCATTACTCACCTGCTGAGCAAGGGCGCGGGCTGCTCGGACAATCTCGGCGCGACTGCCGTAGTTGACCGCGAGCATGAGGGTAAGTCCGGTGTTATCGGCCGTCTCACGAATACCATGCTCAAAGGTCTCCCTCGTCTTTTGTGGCAGGCCAGTCATGTCACCCAAAAACTTGAGGGTTACCGATTCTTCTTGTAAAAGCGCAAGCTCCTTGATCAGCGTCTGAGCAAAAAGCTGCATGAGGGTGTCTACCTCTTCTTTTGAGCGCGCCCAATTCTCGGTCGAAAACGCATAAACGGTCAAATATGGGATACCGAGGCGCGCGCACGCCTTGATAAGCTCACGCAACCCCTCAATACCCGCCGCATGGCCAGCACTGCGCTTTTTACCGCGCTGGGTTGCCCATCGCCCATTACCATCCATAATGACGGCGACATGCTGAGGCAACCGATCACGATCAACCAGCTCAAGCGAGGCATCGTGCGGCGCTTCGGCAAAATAACGCTCCATTTTTTGCAAAGACCAGGGCATGCCTAAACTTTCATGACTTCTGCTTCTTTAGCCTTAAGAAGCTCGTCAATCTTTTTAATCGCAGCATCAGTGAGCTTTTGTACTTGAGCCTGCTCGCGGTGCAGGTCGTCCTCAGAAAGCTCACCATCCTTCTTCATCTTATCGAGGGTGCTGTTAGCATCGCGCCTGACGTTACGAACAGCAATACGAGCCTCTTCTGCCAACTCATGGCATTCCTTCACGAGCTCACGGCGACGCTCCTCAGTTGGTGCAGGAAACGGCAGACGAATAACCGCACCGTCATTTTGTGGGGTAACACCCAGATCACTCGCCTGAATCGCACGCTCAATGGCCGAAAGTACACTTTTATCCCATGGCTCAACGACCAGCATGTGACCCTCAGCAACCTTAATACCACCGAGCTGAGCGATTGGGGTCGGCGCGCCGTAATAGTCGATCTCGATACCATCAAGTGCGCTTGCGTTGGCACGACCAGTGCGCACCTTAGAAAAATTGACCGTCAGGCTCTGGGCTGCTGCATCCATACGGTCTTTGGTACGATCCAAAACTTCACTCATTGAGCTTCCTTTCAAAAGATGGGTGTATCAAGGTTTATGCAAGAAGATCGGTAAAAAGTGGTGCGAAATATTCACGTTAACAGCAACGGATGAGCGACTACCTCACTACAGTGCCGACAGATTCTCCCATCAGCGCCTTGCGAATATTGCCTTCTTTTTCGATATCAAACACGATGATCGGCATGTCATTATCGCGGGCAAGCGTAATAGCGGTTGAGTCCATAACCTTTAAGCCCTTATTAATCACGTCGAGATAGGTGATCTCAGAAAAGCGCTTTGCCTCAGGGTTAGTCACCGGATCACTGTCATAGATACCATCGACCTTGGTTGCCTTCATCAAGACATCTGCGTCAATCTCGAGCGCACGCAGAGCAGCCGTGGTATCGGTGGTGAAATAAGGGTTTCCTGTGCCCGCTGCAAAAATCACGACACGACCTTTTTCAAGATGCCGAACAGCGCGGCGGCGAATATAAGACTCAGCCATCTGGCGCATGCTGATAGCAGACTGCACGCGGGTTTCTAAACCATTGCGCTCAAAGGAATCCTGTAAAGCCAGAGCGTTTTGCACCGTTGCCAACATGCCGATATAGTCTGCCTGAGAGCGATCCATGCCATGAGCACTCGCGGCTAAACCGCGAAAAATATTGCCGCCTCCAACCACAACAGCGACCTCGACACCCTCTTGCACAGGAACAGCAATCTCTTGTGCCAAGGCATCTAAAACCTGCGGGTCAATGCCGTAGGACTGGCTTCCCATCAGGGCTTCACCAGACAGCTTCAACAGGACGCGACGATATTGGTATGAGCTCATAAACTTCCATCTCTCTCGCATGACTAATAGATTCGCATACGGCTTTTTAGTATACTAACAAAAAAGGCCACCTCAGGTACTGACATTAATACCCAAGGCGGCCTCCATGGATTTTAAGGATGAGGACGAGCAACACAATGATGAGGGGATCACGATCTCAATCGTGAGGCAAGTATACACCTCTCGCACACGGCCTACCGCGCGGTTCTATCGTGTCGTCCTTGTCGCTCGTGACCCTATCGCTCCTAGCTCAATCGCGCGCAATCTAATCCTTCTTTTTACGAGAGAACATCGAGCAACTGCAGTTTTTGTGCTTGTGACCGCAGTCGCATCCACCCTTCACGATAATACGATAGACCGCATACGCAACGGCGATAACGAGAATTGCAGCGATGATGAGGTTCGCAGGGTTGCTGAAATCCATGAGTTTACGCACCAACCTTTACAACGGCACTATCTTCGGTCGAAAGATGCATGTAACGGTTAACCTTCTTGGATGGCTTGCGAACGACCAAGAACACGATAATTCCCAGCAGCACCAACGCCACAACGGTCATGCTGTTAAATGCCAGATCTCCCACGAGCACAGATCCAAGCTGATAGACGATGAATGCAATAACGTAAGCAAAGATCGTTTGATACATAAAGGTAAAAATTGTCCAGCGCCATGAGCCCATCTCAGACTTCACGGCACCAACAACCGCCTGACATGGGACGTTAAGCTGGTTGAAGAGCATGAACGCAAGGGCTGCCGTTGGGGTAAAGAGCGAGGCGGCAAGCGTCAAAGCGTTTGGATCCTCAGAGGTAAAGTCTGCATAACCAGCGAGCAAGCCCATGGTACCGACGACAACTTCCTTTGCAGCGATACCAGCAACAGATGCAACCGTTGGAATCCATGCCAAGTCAGGATCGACTGCGCCAAAGCCCAGTGGGATGAAAAGCGGCGCAAAGATCGAGCCTAGGAACGCGAGGATCGAGTCGGTATCCTCGGCAAATTCTGCAAACTCGCCGTGAATCGAGATGTTTTGCAAGAACCACAAGACGATAACGACCAAGAAGATAACCGTACCCGCCTTGATGAGGAACGCCTTGCTGCGATCCCAGACGGTCAAGAGGATGTTGCTTGGCATGGGCATGTGGTACTCAGGAAGTTCCATCAAAAACGGCGCAGGGTCGCCCGCAAAAAATGAGGTCTTCTTGAGAATGATGCCCGTGATAATCACCGCAGCGATACCACCAAAGTAAGCGACCGGCGCAAACCACCAAACACCAAAGAAGAGTGATGCGGTAAAGAGCGCGAGGATCTCGTACTTAGCTCCGCAGGGCATGAATGATGCCGTCACGATGGTCATGCGACGATCTGACTCATTTTCGATGGTGCGGGTTGCCATAACACCCGGTACCGCACAGCCTGTTCCGATAAGAATTGGAATGAACGACTTACCCGAAAGGCCAAACTTTCTAAAGACGCGATCGAGAATAAAGGCAATACGAGCCATGTAGCCGATGTTCTCAAGGATCGCGAGGAAAAAGAACAGGGTAACGATCTGGGGCAAAAAGCCGACAACCGCACCAACACCGCCGATGACACCATCAGAGATAAGCGACACCATCCACGGAGCAACCTCAGCACCCTCGAGGTATTCAACGACGTTACCCTGGATGATCCCAGCGATTAGGTCATCGTTGACCCAGTCGGTCACTGCACCACCAACGATGCTAATGGAGACGTAGTAAATACCCCACATGACAAGGGCAAAGATTGGAATCGCAAGCCAGCGGTTGGTAACAATTCGGTCGATCTTATCGGAAAGCGTCAAGCCCTCGCGACCCTTTTTCACGGTACGATGGGCAAGATCACTGACGAAGGTGTAACGCGCATCGGTGAGGATACCCTCGCCATCATCGTCAAAGTCCTTCTCAAGCTGCGCCTTGATAGCGTTAACCTGCACACGCTCAGCCTCGGTAATGACAAGCGTTTCGCAAGCTGCGTCATCGCCCTCAACGAGCTTGACGGCATACCAGCGAGCGAGCGGGCTTTCCTTCAGTTCGCCCACTGCTGCGGTGATAGCCGCCAGTGCGTCCTCGAGATTCTCGCCAAAGCGAATAGTTGGCTCAATCTTGGTGTGAGTGCGCTGTGCTTCCTCAATGGCAACCTCGATGAGCTTATCGAGTCCTTCCTTATGCAACGCCGAAATCTCGACGATACGACAGCCGAGGGCAGCTTCAAGCTCAGGCACGTTGATGACATCGCCATTGCGACGAACGACGTCCATCATGTTTAAAGCGAGCACCATCGGGATGCCAAGCTCAGCCAGCTGGGTTGCGAGATAGAGGTTACGCTCAATGTTGTTGGCGTCGACGATATCGATCAACACATCGGGCTTGCTTGCCACGAGGTAGTTGCGGGTAACAACTTCCTCCATCGTGTAAGGAGAAAGCGAATAGACACCTGGAAGGTCGATGATCTCGATCTTCTTATTCTTGCGATAGGTGCCCGCCTTTTTTTCAACCGTCACGCCTGGCCAGTTGCCGACATACTGGTTTGAGCCTGTCAGCGCGTTGAATGCCGTGGTTTTTCCGCTGTTGGGGTTACCCGCAAGCGCAATAGTAATGCTCATTGGTCTCCTCCTTACTGCGGATCGTGCGAATCGCAAATGTCTTGGACGTGAACACAGGCAGCATCTGCCTTGCGCAGAGAGAGCTCAAAACCACGCAGGGAAATCTGAACCGGATCGCCCAGCGGAGCTACCTTCTTGACCACGAACTCGCAGCCCTTAGTCAGGCCAAAGTCCATGAGACGTTTGCGAACGGGGCCTGTGCCCTTTAACGCAACAACTCGATACGAATGCCCCACGAGTGCATCATGAAGTGATATGACCTCGCGCTGATCATGGGACTGACATCCACACTCACAAGTCTCGCTGTGAGCGCGTGCCTCAGCAGAACGATCCACTGCTGCCTCCTCAAACGGTGTGACGCGCAAATACGATTGGAAAAAGCGGTGCACTTGTGTGGGCGCGCACACTACTTTTGATGAAGGTGAAAACTTGAGCCCTAAAGACCAGACGCACTGACTGGATTGACATTGATCAGCTTGGCAAGCTCTTTCCCGAGCGCGACGCGTGAATTCATCACCGAAACGATGACGCTTCCCTGCTCTCGCTGAACTACTTCGAGGCTGACACCAACGACAAAGCCCAAGTTTTCGAGCTGACGCATCTGCGCAGAATCACAGTTAAGGCTCTCCAGAACAAGCTGAGCACCGACAGGCGCCACGGTGAGCTTCACTCGACCACCTTTTACCGTACTCGCGACCAACAAAACAATCCAATAATAGAATTCGTTTTTTGATGATCAATACAGTTTGAGGCGATTTTCGTGATCGGAAGATCGAGCAGATAACAGCGTTATATCTTTGAATTTTTTGGTGTTACTATGCTGGGAGTTTAAGAATTTTATTTGAGCGTAGCAAAAACGAACGGCGTTACAAATCCGCTCGTGTGTTGAGTCCATGTGAGGCGCTTACCTGCACAAATGAGAGCGGTTCTCAAAATGAAACAGTGTTTTGTTGGCGCGACGGCAATGAGCAATCAGGCATGGCGTTTCATTTTGAGGCACTCGTCGTGAGGCTTGACGCTATTTGTCGCACTGATGCGACGTTATGCACAGCAATGCAGTACATTGCTGCGATGCCGCGTTTGGGCAGCAACGCTTTATGCAATGCCAATAAAAATACCCCGATGCAAGTTGAGTTAATCACCCAAAATCGCATCGGGGTAAAAAATCTTGCTATGGATGAAGTGATTATCTCATCACCTCAAAAGCGATCTTTTGCTTACTCCTCCTCAGAGGTAGCTGCAGCGGTCTCGCCCACCTTAAAGCGGATGAAGTCGACGATCTGGATGGTGTCGCCAACTGCCTTGTTGGTGTTCTCAGTGAGCTTTTCGATGGTAAGATCAGCATCCTTGATGAATACCTGCTCGAGCAAGCAAGCCTCCTTGAAGTACTTGTTGAGCTTGCCCTCAGCCATCTTCTCCTGAATCTCAGCTGGCTTACCAGACTCAGCAGCCTGAGCGCGGTAAATCTTCATCTCGTGATCAATGATTGCCTGATCAACCTCTTCACGACGAACAGAGACAGGATCGCTCGCAGCAACCTGAAGCGCAACGTCGTGAGCATAAGTCTTGAAGGTCTCGTTCTCAGCAGTCTCAGCCTTGTCAAAGACAAACTGAACTGCAACGCCAACTTTGCCGCCCATGTGAATGTAGCGCTCGAAGTGACCGGTAACACCCTCAGCGAACTCCATATAACCAATACGAGGAATGGTCATGTTCTCACCGATAGTGTGAATCTTCTCAGTCAGGGTTGCCTCGACAGTCTGGCCTGACTCCTCAAGCTCGGTGGTCATGAGGGTCTCAAGATCCTTGACGCTCTTATGAGCGATGGTCTTAGCGACGCTGTCAGCAAACTCCTTGAAGGGTTCGGTAGCACTGACGAAGTCGGTCTCGCAAGCAACCTCAACCACGCCGGTGTGGCCGCAGTCCTTACAAACGAAGACCGCAACGGTGCCCTCAGTGGTTGCACGGCCTGCCTTGGCAGCAGCCTTCACGATGCCGCGCTCGCGCAGAACGTCAACAGCAGCATTGACGTCGCCATCAGCTTCGGTCAAAGCCTTCTTGCACTCCATCATGCCTGCGCCGGTCATCTCGCGCAGCTCTTTAACCATCTGTGCGGTAATCTGTGCCATGGAATAAACTCCTCATTTTCGTATTTGAATCTGGCAACGGATAGATCTGGTGGTGCAAAGCTTACTCTGCGCTCTTCTCAGCCTCATCCTGAGCGAGCAGCTCAGCGATGGTTGGAGCCTTCTCGCGAGCAGGCTCTGCTGCTGGCTCTACAGCTTCTGCAACCTCAGCACTAACCTCAGCTGAAGCACCCTCTGGAGCTGCCATCTCCTCAGCGCTGATCTCAGCCTGACCACGACCAGCCAACACTGCATCAGCCATGAGCTCACACATCAGGCGAACCGAGCGGATTGCATCATCGTTAGCAGGAATGCCGTAATCGACAACATCTGGATCTGAGTTGGTGTCGATCGTTGCGACAACAGGAATACCAAGGCGGCGAGCCTCATTGATTGCAATTTCCTCACGCTTGGTGTCAACAATGAAGATTGCCTGGGGCAGACGGCGCATATCGCGCACACCACCGAGGTTCTTCTGGAGCTTTGCGAGCTCCTTGTTGAGGTTGATTTGCTCTTTCTTAGGCAGAAGCTCCATGCGGCCGTCCTGAGACATGGCCTCAATCTCCTCCATGCGGTCAATACGAGAGCGCATGGTGACGAAGTTGGTGAGCATACCACCAAGCCAACGCTGGTTGATGTATGGCATCTTGCAGCGGTTTGCCTCCTGGCTGATTGGCTCCTGAGCCTGCTTCTTAGTGCCGACGAACAGGACGTTGCCGCCGCGAGCAGAAATGTTGCTCAAGAAGCTATATGCCTTGTCGAGGTTTACGAGGGTCTGC
>JAEZXW010000082.1 GCA_023419515.1 Actinomycetes bacterium | reverse complement strand
CGTAAATATGTGGGGTCACGCGGCGTGGGCTGGCTCGTGCATTATTGGTGCGCTCTGCGCTTCACTTGTATCGATTCCAAGCGCCATTGCGGCATTCGCGATGAGTGCGATCTTTATCTGCTTGCTTTGCATGCAAGATTTTCATTACGCCAATAGCATCTGCGTGCTTGTTGTCATCCTCGGAGTAATCATCTGCAAGCTCTTTGGCCTTGACCAGCTCGCAATTTTGATCAGCGCTGCGCTCGGCGTGGGAGCTGGCATGCTCGTACAGAAGCATAAGGCGGAGGCAGGAAAGGAGGCTTTGTCCTCATGACCTGGGTTTCGTTTTGGATTGTGCTCGCAGTCTGTGCTCTTGCCATGCTTATCTTTCGCGTGGCTCCCTTGTTTTTAGTGGGATCACAAGAGCTTGATCCTAAGGTCGAGCAGGCGCTGAACTTTGTGCCTATCGCAGCATTCTCTGCGCTCGTTGCCAATGACCTCATCCCAAGTATGGAAGCGATGACAACGCATAACCCCATCGATCTCGTGTTGCCGATTGCAGCTGCCGTACCCACGATTATTGTGGCGCGAAAAACTCGGTCACTTTCATGGTGTATTATCACGGGAGTCGGGGTGTTTGCGGCACTCTACGCGGCACGTCATATCTGGCTTGCGGGCATGTAATTCGCCTGAATGTGAAGCGATTATGTGCATTTGCACAGACTAATCTTTATCCGCTATACTTCGCACTTGCGCTATAAAGTCTATCAGCGTTTTTATGTGTATATAAAGAAGGCAAGAGGAAGCATTATGGATATCATTCGCGCTATTGAGCGTCAGCAGATTCGTGAAGACATCCCTTCATTCAAGGTGGGAGATCACGTTAAAGTGCATTACCGCATTAAAGAGGGCGAGCGTGAGCGTATACAGGTCTTCCAGGGCGATGTTATCCGCATGAGTGGTTCTGGTGCTCGCGAGACCTTCACCGTTCGTAAGATCAGCTTTGGTGTTGGCGTTGAGCGTACCTTCCCAGTTTATTCACCAAAGATTGCGCAGCTCGAGGTTGTTCGCCACGGTAAGGCTCGTCGTGCGAAGCTTTACTTCCTGCGTGACAAGATTGGTAAGGCAGCCGTTCTTCGCGAGAAGCGCCTGAAATAATCACGTCCTGCGTGTTCATACGACTTAATCATCAGCTCGCTTTGCTTTTGTTATGATGCAAAAGTTGAAAGCGGGCTGATTTTGTATGCAAGCAATTCAAGAAAACCAGCAGGAGCATGAGAGCTTAGTTCAGGAGCACTTGGTGTGTTCGGCATCCACTCAGGATGGGGAGTCAGCTCAGATGCCGTCGGTATCTGGGCAGGGGTGCTCGTCTCAGGTGCTGCTGGCATCGGCACAAGAGCGCTCATCCAAAGTATTGTCGGTCAAAGCGATCAAATCTCAGTTTGACGAGATGCTGTTATCTTTGGCAGCCATCGATGTTATTCCTTGTGATCTGCGCTCACTAGCCACTGAGGCGAGTCTGTCATCGTGGGCACAAAGCCTTGCGTCTCAGGTCGAGGTGTTTGCCGTGCTCTCAAATCTCATCGCGCACCATCAATCCGATCTCAGGAAAGGTGTGCAGGCTCTCATTGTTCGTGCGCACAAGGCGCAAGGGGCGTTCTGCCGTGAACTTGAGCGCGTTGCCGGCTTGTATCAAGCGCAGATGGTTTACGGTGGAGTCGGCTGCGTCATTGGGGTTGATGAGGTGGGTCGCGGTCCTTTGGCAGGCCCTTTGACGGTTGCAGCGATTGAGCTTCCACTCGATATGCTCATCCTTGGTCTGAATGATTCTAAAAAGGTGCCCGCAAATTCAAGAGAAAAGCTGGCAGCCCTGATTGCTCGTTATGCCACTTCGATCGGGCTTGCCAATATTGAGCCTGTCGAGATTGATGCCGCTGGCATGGGGGCGTCACTGCGTGTTGCTATGCGCCGCGCGGTGGCAAGCGCAGGTGTTCAGCCTGACACAGTGCTCATCGATGGCAATACAATTCATGCCTTTAATCAGGAGATTTGCATTGTTTCGGGTGATGCAATGGTCGCATCTATTGCTGCAGCCTCCATTGTTGCCAAGGTGCACCGAGATTTGCAGATGTGCGCCTATGACCAGGAATATCCCGAATATCATTTTGCGTCGTGCAAGGGTTATGGCTCTGCCGAGCATATCGAAGCGATTCAACGATATGGCTTAACACCACTTCATCGTCGCTCGTTTTGCAAAAACATTGTCCTCGCGCGATAAGTTTGCAGCAAGTGCGCGGTAAGTCAGCAGTAAGTGTGCGGTAAGGTTTGTCTGCCATTGTGGTTTCCATCTTGAGACGAGTAAAGGTGGAAAGATCATGCAGACAGACATTTACGAGGCAGCTATTGGTGACAACCAGCGACATTTCGAGATCGTTGAGACTTTTTGTCGGACACCCAAACAGGTGGGGATCTTTGGCGAGAAGGTTGTGGCGCAGTTTTATGTGAAGCAAGGATACAAAATCGTCAAGAAAAACTGGACGTGTTCGCTCGGTGAGATTGATCTCATCGTGAAAAAAGATGGCGCTCTTACGTTCGTGGAGATTAAGACTCGGCGGGGAAAGGCAGATATCTTTCCAGAGCTTGCCGTTGACAAGAAAAAGCTTCTCAAATATCAACAGCTCATTACCTGTTATCTCGCGTGTTTTGACGAGGAGTGTTTTGGTAATTTTGATGTGGTGGGCGTGACGATTTTGCCTGATGCCCGCGTGATGATTGCGCGGACGCCGATCGAAGACATGTTGGATGGGGCGTAGAGTGAGCGGTGCGCACGAAACGGGGAGGGTGGCAAACTCGCTTGAGCTGAGTGACGAACGTCCGATCCCTGCGATTCCTGCTATTGAGGTAAGCTCCGTCAGTCAGGTTAGCTCAAGCAGTCAGATAGACTCAATTACTCAAGCTGGCTCAAGCAATAAATCAAAACAGCCTCATCTGAAATACGCCCAGGTGCAGGGTGCGATTTTGCGAGGCATTGATGTGCAACCCATTGTGGTTGAGGTGTCGGCTGATCAGGGCATGCCAGGTATGCGACTCATTGGCATGGGCGATGCCGCCATTCAAGAGGCGACGTTTCGGGTGAAGTCTGCGATCAAGTCGAGCGGATTTGAGGTCACACGTCACTCAACGGTAGTCAATTTAGCCCCTGCGTCGATTAAGAAGAATGGTTCAAGCCTTGATCTTGCAATACTTGTCGCCTTTTTGATTGCGACAGGCCAGATTGATTCAGTGTGGGCGTTCGACAAAATCTTTGTGGGTGAGCTTTCGCTTACTGGTGAGATACAGGAAGTCCCCGGTATGCTGGCTTACGCTGAACATGCCATGGCTGCCGGCAAAAAGCTTGTTGCTCCTATCGAGGAGCTTGCCACCTATTTGACCGCAGATGAAGCTCAAAACCTCATTCACATCAATGACGTGCGGCTTTTTAAACAAGACCCGACACAGGTCTTTCAGGATCAAGCCACCTTTCGCTCGTTAGTCAGTCGGTCAAACAAAGAGCGTGTATCGATTTTGACTCAAAAATCTCATGACCCAAGTGTTGAGGCGCTTGATTATTGTCAGATTGTTGGTCAAGAACTGGCAAAAAGAGCTCTCGTGATCGCAGCAGCAGGAGATCATGGTGTCTTGCTTAAGGGCTCTCCCGGGTGTGGTAAGACAGCGCTTGCTCAGCGATTCCACACGATCCAAGAGCCGCTCACCCATGAAGAGATGCGTCAAGTTGCGCTTATTTATTCCATTTGTGGTGTTGAACCCGAGAAGCTTGCGCAAGGAGTCAGGCCATTTAGGTCGCCACATCATAGCGCCTCGATTGCTGGCCTGATCGGTGGTGGCAGACCCTTAAAGCCAGGGGAGATTTCCCTAGCACATCACGGTGTCCTTTTCTTGGATGAGCTTTCTGAGTTTGCGCATAATGCCTTGCAGGCGCTTCGTCAGGTGGCAGAAGAAGGTGTGGTGCACATTGCGCGCAGCGATGGTACCTATCACTTTCCTGCCAAGTTTCAGCTCATCTGTGCAACTAACCCCTGTGCCTGCGGTTATCTTGGTGATCCAGCAAAGCCTTGCAGATGTAGTCAGGCGCAGCTCGATGCTTATCAAACCAAGCTCGGCGGTCCGTTGCAGGATCGCATCAGCTTGCATCTGACGATCGAGCGTCCGCAATACGATGACGTGGTCACCCAGCGTCCTGGGCTTTCATCGTGTGAGATGCAGCAGATGGTTGCCCGAGGCAGAGCATTTGCTGCCTGGCGTAAAAAGCATTTTGCACCCAATGCCGATGGGCTGAGGGCACGCTCAAGTTCGCTCGTGAGTACTCACTCTAGGGTATCCGACGTGGGCTTACGCACCCAAAATGCCAGCAATCTCGCGGACAACGCATGGCTTCAGCGCCTTGCTGAGGTGCGTTGCAGCTCTCAAGCCCAGGCACTATTGGCGCAGGGTGCCAAGCAGCTGCATCTGAGCATGCGAGGTTTGTTTCACGTGGTGGCGGTGGCTCGCTCAATTGCCGATCTTGAAGAAAGCGAAAATATCAAAGAGCTGCACATCCATGAGGCGCTGAGTTTTCGCTCTGATTGGTGAGCGCACCGGATATTCATAATGAGGAGGTGACGATGAATTATCCGACCTATGAACGATTTGAACTAACGCAAAAGCATCCGGATTACCCACAAGCCCTCAACGATCTCGTGCGGATCAATCCTTTTGAGGCGGTGATGCGTCTCTATGCCATTGGCAACCTTGAGCTTTTGGCGCGGCCTGCACTCGCTTTGGTAGGCGCTCGAAAGGCGAGTCCCTATGGAATTTCAGCAGCGCAGATGGCGGTTGAAGCAGCTCTTGATCATGATCTCGTGTTGGTTTCGGGCGGAGCGATTGGCTGTGATGGCGTGGTGCTCGAGCGTGGCGTGCGATATGGCAAACCGGTGATCACAGTGCTTGGGTGCGGGGCAGACATCGTCTATCCACGCAGGCACCAAGCCTTGTTTGAGCAGAGTCTTGAGTGCGGCGGCCTCATCCTTTCAGAAAACCCCTGGGGAGCAAAGCCGTTGGCGTGGACATTTCCTAGGCGCAATAGGATAATCGCTGCACTTGCTGAGGCGCTCGTGGTAGCTGAGGCAGGGCATACATCTGGCACCTATATCACCGCGGAGTATGCTTTGGAGCTTGAGCGGGAGGTGCTTGCCGTTCCTGGATCGATTTTTAATCCCCGCGTTGCTGGCTGTAATCGACTCATCGCGGATGGGGTGGCAGCGGGTGTTTGGTCAGCTGATGACTTGCAGACTGCGCTCTATCGCATTTACGGTGACTTTCAATCTCAGCCTTGTTCTCAAACCAAGGCCCAGCTGCGGGGTCAAGCACAGCAAGGCTCTGATGACGAGCAGCGGGTTGCAGGTTCACACGACAAGGTTCTGAAAATCGTTGATCCCTATGAACCAGTGATCTGCGCGCTTTTGGCAGGGCCTGTCAAGGTAAACGCCTTAAGTGATCAACTTGCGTGTGATCCTTTGGATGTCTTGCGTATGTTGAGCGCCTATGAGATCGAAGGCTTGGCGCAGCGCCAGCGTGACGGCAGTTTTTGTGCAACGGAGCGACTCTTGCATCATGCCAGACAGGATTCATTAAGATAAAGCAAATCGATCAGTCATAAAGGAATCAACGTGAATCAAGAACTGGTGCGAAACCTCTCGCAATATCGTGTTGCTGTAGTCGGTGCTGGCCTGGCAGGATCACAGTGTGCGCTCACGCTTGCTCGTTTTGGCGTGCGGGTAGATCTGTTTGAGATGCGCCCTCACAAGCAGACAGGCGCTCATCACACCGATAAACCAGCTGAACTTGTTTGTTCAAACTCTTTTAAGTCAATGCAGGCACATAGCGCGGCGGGCACCCTTAAATATGAGCTGGATCTTTTAGGTTGTGAGCTTTTGAGTTTTGCGCGTGAGGCGCAGGTGGCAGCAGGCGGCGCTTTGGCAGTCGATCGCCACGTTTTTTCTGGTCTGGTTGAGGCGGCGCTTGAGGCAAATCCACTCATCACGCGCATCTGCCGAGAGATCAAATCAGTTCAGGAGCTTGCAAATCAAGACGGTTGCTATCAGGCAGTTGTTATTGCAGCAGGCCCACTTTGCTCTGAGAGCCTTGCGCATTCGATTCAAGAACTCACTGGCGATAACTATCTTGCATTTTATGATGCGGCGGCTCCAATTGTTGAGGCAGCTTCGCTCGATCACTCCAAACTCGTGGTGCAGTCTCGTTATGGCGAGGTGGGCGAAGGCGATTACCTCAATGCTCTCATGGATAAAGAGCAGTATGAGCGCCTGATCACTGAGCTTGTTAACGCTGATCGCGTTATCGCTCGAGACTTTGAGCGTATGGATCTTTTTCAAGCGTGTCAGCCCGTTGAAGAGATCGCCAAAACAGGCATGGACTCCCTGCGTTTTGGTGCACTTAAGCCAGTTGGTTTGGTTGATCCTCAGACGGGCAAGCGTCCTTGGGCGGCAGTGCAGCTTCGTGCAGAAGATGAGCACAAGCAGGCATATAACCTCGTCGGTTTTCAGACTAACCTGACCTTCCCAGAGCAGGATCGAATTTTTCGCATGATCCCTGGTCTTGAGGAGGCAGTCTTTGTCAGGCGAGGCGTTATGCATCGTAATACCTTTTTGCAAAGTCCGCGTCTGCTCGACTCAAGTTTTGCACTGCGCTTCCAAGATGTTGAGGTGGCGTTGCCGGTGAACGTACGGTTTGCTGGTCAGATTACCGGCACTGAGGGCTACGTTGAGGCGTTCGCCTCAGGACTATTTGTGGCACTGAACACCATTGCTGATTTTTGTGAAAAACCAGCGCTTGTCTATCCGCGCGAGACGGTACAGGGAGCGCTTTTTGCCTATGCAACCAGCTCTGAGACGAGCGACTATCAGCCGATGCATGTGAACTTTGGCCTCATGCCGCCGCTTGAAAAAAAGCTCAAGAAAAAGGAGCGCTACGAGGCATATCACCTGCGTGCAGTTGAAGCGATGAAGGCGTGGGTAGCTGAGCAGTGCTGGCTATTTGACTCGAGCGATACTGAAGGCAACTGAGATTATGGACGCCTTAGATTACATTGACGCCTTCTGTGAAGCGCTCTATTACGAACAGAATAAATCTAAGCACACGATTAGGGCGTATCGCGGTGATCTTAAGGATGCGACTGACTGGGCACAACAAGAGGGCAGCGACATTTGGGAGCTCGATCACTTTGAATGGCGAGCATATCTGGCAGATCTCACCGATAAGGGTTTGAGCGCTAGGACTATCAACCGCAAGCTCTCATCAATCAGGACGTTTTTGACCTGGATTTCGCGCCAAGGGGTTGAGGCGGCGTCCAGTATTGATCTCATTGAAAGTCCTAAGCTCGCGCGCGTGCTCCCAAGGGCGCTTGCTCAATCAGAAGTGCTGCGACTGTTTGAGCAGGCAGACATCGCTGATCCTGAGGGAATGCGGGATGCGTTGATGCTTGAGCTTTTGTATGCAAGCGGCTGTCGAATCGCCGAGCTCGCTGGGCTTACTGTGGTAGATGTTCACTTTGGTAAAAAAGAAGTGCGCCTGTTTGGTAAGGGCCAAAAGGAGCGTATCGTACCGCTTCACGATAAGGCAGTTGAACTAACCAAGGCGTATCTTGAAACCGCTCGTATGGAGCTTATCAGCAAGGCACCTGAGAAGCGTACTGCTGAGAAGCGAATAGCTGGGAAAGAACTAACCGCACTTTTCATCTCGATCACGGGTCGCCCCATGAGCGCTGACATGTTGCGCAAGCGATTCACGCTGCTCGTGCAACGGGCGGGGCTTGATGCGGGGTGTACACCGCACACCATGCGCCACACCTTTGCAACCGATATCCTCGATGGCGGAGCGGATTTGCGCAGTGTACAAGAGTTGTTGGGACACAAAAATCTTTCGACCACGCAGATCTATACGCATCTGTCGATCGATAAAACCAAGCGAGCGATCTTGCAGTCACACCCTCGAGCTTAGGGCACAAAGCGCACCTCGCACCTCAAACTCTGCATCACTGATCATTGGCATCGTGCAAACCCCGTGAGTACTCTCGTGAGGTAATAGTGAAAAGCGCATGATCTCCTCCGACAAAAGCTTGTCTTTTACCTGCGCTTTGATACCATAGGCAGGCTATTTATTTCACACGCAAGAGCGACCAAGGATCCAAGGTGCATGACCTGCGATGGTGATGTGGATCTCATCGGGATGACCTCTTGCGGAGGTTTAACCAAGAAAGGAAGTTATCCATGGCAAAGCAAGTAAGCGTACAGACGCTGCTCGAGGCTGGTTGTCACTTTGGTCACCAGACTAAGCGCTGGAATCCAAAGATGAAGCCCTATATTTTTGGCGAGCGTAACGGCATCTACATCCTCGATCTCAAGCAGA
>JAEZXW010000069.1 GCA_023419515.1 Actinomycetes bacterium | reverse complement strand
GTCAAAACCAGCGATGCGGAATGAACTGTGGATAATGTCGTCGTTTTTACGCATGTACGAACCGTAGGTGATGATGATACCCATTGCGAGCGACATGCTGTAGAACATCTGACCAAGAGCGCCGATGACCATCTCCGGTGAGATCTTTGAAAGATCTGGTACAAGGTAGTACTTTGCACCCTCGATAGCGCCTGGCTGCGCGAGTGTAAAACCAGCCAAGAGGATGGCAATCACGATCAGCGCAGGCATCATGACGAGGTTTGCCTTTTCGATGCCACCTTCAACACCGAGCGCAACGATGACGAACACCATCGCCATAAAGATGGACATGAACAAGAAGCTCTCGACGTGCGTGGTGATAAAACCAGTGAAGTAGCTTGCGTTTGCCATATCGATTGGTGCCTGAGTCGCATATGCAACCAAGTACTTAAGAACCCAGCCACCGATAATGCAGTAGTAAGGCGTAATGATGAAAGGAATCACAGAGACTAGGATGCCAATAAACGCGTACTTACTCTTGAGCTGCTTAAATGCGGTAATTGCGGACTGACCCGTTTTGCGGCCAATCGCAATTTCGAGAATCATGAGCGAGATACCAAAAGTAAACGCGAGTATTGCATACGTAAAGAGAAACGTTCCTCCGCCGTATTTTGCGGCGAGATACGGAAATCGCCACAAGTTGCCCAGACCGACTGCGCTTGCAGCCGCAGCAAGAATGAATGCCCACTTTCCAGACCAGATAGATCGTGTGGCAGTAGCTTCCTGAGCCATGTCATCCCTCCTCTTTCTTTCAATCCTCACAAAGCAAGGTCAAATGCCTCGCGCGCCTTACTTATGTCCACGAGACAGTGCCGGCTTGCTTTGCCCTAAAAAATATGTCGTTGCATACTAGTAGTAATTGCAAGGCAAGGGAAAAACTTTTTTCTCGCAATCCGTATAAGTCCTTTTTTGACTTATGAACGGTGCGCACTCGCGATAAATTAAGAAAAACCGCTGATTATAGCTGCGCAAAAGCGAGCAAAAGAGCAGATAGCGACGAGATCGTGGCAAGATGGCAACGATCTTTGAGGTTATCGGGATACGCAATATGAAAGGTTAAGTATGAAGCTTGTCGAAAACCAACCGTTTTATTATCGCGCGGTGAAGTTTGCGGCCGATAAAACTGTGGTGATCTTACAAAAGACTGATAAGAGCGGTCGAATCCATGTACTGACCGATGGGGATGAGCTGCTGATCAAGATGTTACGTGCCGACGAGATCAACAGCATGATGACTGAGCTTGACGAAGTACTTGGTGAGCGCGGCGGGTTGACTGCTGATGAGGTTGCAGTTGATGGACGTGCAAACGACCGAGTCGTAGCGCTGGCTGAGGTTGAGGCGCCCGCGTTTATCGACGTAAGCCCAGCGGGCACCTCGGTAACAGTTTTGAGTCACGAGGCAGCGCAAGCAATCGGCAAGCTCATCGAGCGCGGGATCAACTCGACTCACTCACGCCTCGTGATGCAGTAGGAGCAGAAGGAACCTCGGGGATAATCCTCGAGGGACTTATGCATCCGCAGCAGCGCTCATACCTGCCAAGCGACCACCCGCATAGGCACACATGAGTGAATATCCCTCGTAATCGCAATACGGCGCAGACATCAACGTGCCGTTATCAGCACCAGCAACATACAGACCACCGATTGGCTCGCCCGCCTTGTTGATTGCCTGCATTCTGTCGTTGGTGCGCACGCCGCCAATAGTGACCCAAGCACTCGGCTCATACTCCATCGCATAAAACGGACCCTGCTCAACGGGGATCATAAAGCACGAAGGCTTATAGAAGTCATCGTCACGCTTGGCATGACACTGCTCGTTATAGCGAGCAAGCGTCGTCTCGAGGTCAACGAGTCCTGTTGCCTTGACAAGCTCAGCGATTGAATCAGCCTTATACACCCAGCCTTCTTCAACTGCCTTGTCGATGTTTTCTTGAACTTTTTCGAGCGGCTTGTTTGCCAACGTCATCTTACCGGTTGGCCATCCTTGCTCATCGCTTCCGGCAACCGTCCATGCATCTTTGCCAGTATTCAGAGCGTCAACATATGCCTGGTCAACGATGGCGTAATACTTGCCTCCAACGAGTGAGATAGCCCCGCCCAAAGCAAGCGGCAGATTGGCAAACTTACCCTCATTGCTAAAGCGACGACCTTGATTGTTTACGAGCAGGGTGCCGTAGATGCCGATAGCATACGCTGCATTGGTGCGCTGCCAGATCTGCTGGGTCTTTTGGTTTGAGCCCGAAAACTCGTTGCCTGCAATACCCCACTGCGTCGACAACACACCGCCAGCCTGCTCAACCATAGTGATGCCGGCGCCATCAGAAAGCACATTGCCGAGCGGATTGACATGGGTGCCGAGCTTTTCAAGCATCATCTCGGGTGAACCCAAAAAACCACCGGTCGCAACCACAGTTGCAGCTGCATTGACGTGAGTAACTGACTCAGGCTTTTCGGCACCCTCTTGTGCGATGAGCTGAGCTCCCGTAACCTTACCCTGATTATCAACGAGCAGCGCATCTGCTGCATGATTAAAGAGAAAACTGCCGCCGTGCGCTTCAATCCACTGCTGCAACGGAGCCATGCGGTCAACGCCACGAGCTTGGGTCTTGCTGTCCTTTGGATCGCTTTGGAAATTTGCGCGGATTGAAGCGTGACCTGCGCCGTAGTTATCTGGACGCAAGCCAGTTGCGACAGAAAATTCGCTCTTGAACTGATCAATCGTCTCACCAGAAAGCTCGATGACACGCTTAATCGCCGCCGCGTTCGTTGACCAGTGCGCATACTCCATGACGTGCAAGAATGCCTCTTCAACGGTAAAGTTGATACCCGCATCCCTTTGCATCTGTGACTCAACGATCATCGGACCGCCAGCCATCGAGCCATTTGAGACGCCAACGTCCGCGCCCTACTCAGCGCCAATCCCGCGCTTACCCGCACGACACGCCTCAATGGCTGCCCACAGACCAGCGCCTCCCGCGCCAAGCACGAGTACGTCGCAATCGAGGGTCTCACTAGGCTTTTTGGTTTGGACAGGCTTTGACTCGGTTGACCCGACGCCATCAGCTACCTGCTCTGAGTTATTGCATCCAGAAATGAGCGCTGTTGCAGCAATTGTGCCGAGTGCTGCTGTTCCCAAAAATGCTCGGCGATCCAAACAAAAACGCTGAGACGTATCCATAGGTCAACCCCCTGTGTCTCACTTGTAATCTGCGGCTGATATGGTTTTGCGCGACTACAAAGCACCAATACAAACAAAAGTTGATCTTATCGATGAGGCGGACACGCCTGATCACCCCGATTGGGTGATTTTAAGCGAGCAGAGCCCGAGCATTCGATTTAGGCTCTCAACACCCCTAGTGACCAGTGTCGATGCTGTCAACTCATCCTTTGGTTGAGCCCAAATCAACCCTGCGTCAGATTTACAGCGCCGCTCGCTGCCTCCAATCTCATATAGGTGTGCGCGCCAAACGAACCAAGCGCATGGCATGAATTGGAGGCTCATATGAACAAAACCAAAACCACCTCGGTCGATCGCCGAGCCTTTGTACAAACCAGTGCCCTCGCTGGAGCCGGGATCTTAGCAGGTGCCTTGCTTTCAGGTTGCACCAGCCAAAACAGCTCATCTCAAACAAGCTGGGATGAAGAAGTCGATGTCATCATCGTTGGAGCAGGTACTGGCGTCTACACCGCGCTTCGACTGAAAGAGCTCGGTCTCACCCCGCTTGTGATCGAGAAAACCAACTCAGCGGGAGGCTCCACCGTCTTTTCGTCATCAGCCGTCTGGGCTCCTTGCAACGCTCTCATGAAGCAAAACGGAGACGACGATTCACGCGAAGAGGCGCTCACCTACATCCAAGCTGGCGGTGGTGACACCTACATCCCCGAAATTGCGGAAGCCTTTGTTGACCACGTCAACCCAGCAGTTGAGGCGGTTACTCGCCTGACTGGCATGGAATGGGATTATTGGAAGCCTGGTATTGACTATCGCAGTGATCTACCCGGCGGCAAGAAGATTGGACGGTCGCTCGTGCCGCGTGTTGAAGAAGGTCAGACCATCGTGGGCGTTCTCTTTTCTTCATTACATCGCGCTGCACGCGAGGCGGGCATCGAAATCAGAGTCAACACAACCCTCCTCGACCTCATACTTAAC
>JAEZXW010000001.1 GCA_023419515.1 Actinomycetes bacterium | reverse complement strand
CTTGCCCAGCAGATCCTTGGTGACTTGCGCCTGCACTTAGCAGACGTCATGAATCTGCGTCGCGAGGGCCACGACTTTTTGTGGGTCGTAAACTTCCCGATGTTTAGGTACATTCCTGAGGAGAATCGCTACGCGGCCGAGCACCATCCATTCACCCTGCCAGCGCTTGAGGATCTCGATAAGATTGAAGATGATCCACTTTCAATTGGCAGCTACACCTACGACTTTGTCATGGATGGCTATGAGGCAGGCGGCGGTACGATCCGCATCCACGATCCTGAGCTGCAGCGCCGCGTGCTTAAGCGCGTTGGCCTGGATGACACTCAGATTGAGGAGCAGTTTGGCTTTTTGCTCGATGCTCTTTCATTTGGCGCCCCACCACATGGCGGCATTGCCCTTGGTCTTGACCGTATCGTTATGCTCTTGGCTCAAAAAGAGTCGATTCGTGACGTGATTGCATTTCCTAAGACTTCATCAGGTTCTGATCCGATGACACAGGCGCCTGATGTTGTTGCAACACAGCAGTTGAAAGAGGTTGGCCTGAGATTGCTTTAGGCTGCAAAGCCAGGTCGTGAGGTGCCGCGGTAAGGCACTGCTTGAAAGAAAGTGATTGCATGTCACATGCAGTAGCGCAGGTACTACCTTTTTGGAGCATCATTCCGTTTGCGGGGATGCTCCTTTCTATTGCGCTGTTTCCGTTGATCAATGCCGCGTGGTGGGAGCATCATCAGCTCTCGGTGGCGCTCGTGTGGTCGGTGTTATTTGCCGTTCCGTTTGGTATTATCTTTGGGCCGGTGGAGCTAATTCAGGCGCTGCTTGAGTCGCTCGTGCTCGACTACATCCCATTCATTGTGTTGTTGTTTGGTCTGTTTGTCGTGGCAGGTGGTATTGCCCTGCAGGGCACCCTAGTCGGCACCACCAAGCTTAACGTCATCTTGTTAGTGATAGGCACCCTGCTCTCAAGCTTTATCGGGACAACGGGCGCAGCCATGCTGCTCATTCGCCCGATGATCCGTGCTAATGCCTGGCGAAAATATCGCGCGCACATCGTCATCTTTTTCATCTTCTTGGTGGCAAACATCGGCGGCTGCTTAACGCCTCTCGGTGATCCCCCGCTTTTCTTAGGCTACCTGCGAGGTGTTCCATTTTTCTGGACGCTCCATTTGTTCCCGCTGTTGCTGATTAACCTTGCCGTTTTGCTACCAGCCTTCATTGCAATTGATCGCAGGTATTACAAAAAGGAGCTTGCTGAGGGCAGAAGTCCGCAAGATATGATCGCAAACAAAAAGATTGCCCAAAAGATCAAGGTAGTTGGCTTGAATAATCTTTGGCCACTGGCGATGGTGATTGCCGCGGTGATCTTAAACGGCGTGTTGCCGAGTGATCCGGCAATTCACCTTTTTGGTTTTGAGGAGATCAAGATCGGCGTCAATTACCTGGTACAGATTGTACTGATCTTGTTCGCCGCATGGATTTCATTCAAGACGACGCGTACCTCGATCCGTCAACTCAACGGTTTTACCTTTGGGCCGATCAAAGAGGTTGCCATCCTGTTTATTGGCATCTTTATCACGATGATTCCAGCGCTTGCTCTGCTTAAAACCCATGGCAGCGCCCTTGGTCTCGTACATCCCGCTCAATATTTCTGGGCAACTGGAATGCTTTCGGCATTTCTCGACAATTCCCCGACTTACGTGGTCTTTTTGACGACAGCTGCTTCGTTGAGCGATGCAGCGCATCAAAGCACGGCGCTCATAACGACCTTGGGGCCTGTGGCTCCGGCGGTTTTGCTTGCGGTTTCTGCGGGCGCGGTGTTCATGGGGGCGCTCACCTATATCGGTAATGCACCAAATTTTATGGTCAAAGCAATCGCCGAGGAAAACGGTATCAAGATGCCATCATTTTTTGGTTACATGGCATGGTCGGTGGGCTTACTAGTTCCAACCTTCATTATCGTGACGCTCATTGCTTTTGTGCTGATGTGATTTTCGTTGTGCCAGCTTGCGCCCTGATCGCTTGGATGGCAGTGGCATGACCGTTACGCGAGCAAGAATCTCTTTTGCCCTGATGCGATCGGGAGCAATGAGGCGGTTGAGTGGCAGCGAGGTTACAAAGACTGTTGAGATAACGAGCACAAAGCCGAGCACAGCAGCTGGTGTTAAGAACGTGCCGAGAAAAAGTACGCCGATGACCGCGGCAACGATGGGCTCAACCGAGGCCAAAAGTCCCGTTTTGATCGATCCTATGATAGAAAGTCCAACCATATAGAGCCAAAAACAAAAGATGGTGCCAAGTAAGATAATGCCGGTGATCATGAGGATGAGCTCAGGAGTCAAGGCAGGGCTGACAAAGGGTGCACCCGAAAACGGCATCATGATGATGGAGCCGATGAACATTCCCCAGCCCAAAACAAGAAAGGCTGAGTATTTCTTGAGTAAACGGCGCGGAGCAATAGTGTAGACCGCGATACCAATCGATGAGGCAACCCCCCAGATCAGTGCTTCAAGGCTTAGGCTCAAACTCGTGGGGTTTCCTTGAGTTGCAATGAGATAGACACCAACGAGCGCGAGAGCCACGGCGATCACTTCGACCATAAAGGGCTTGCGGCGCTGCGTAAAGCACTCCCAGATAATGATAAAGAGCGGGGAGAGGTATTGGAGTACACAGGCAGTGGCAGCATTTGAGAGTGAGATCGTCTCGTAGTACGAAAACTGGCAAAGCATGATACCGACGACGCCAAAGACGATAAGCCCTAAGATGTCGCGCTTGTTGGTAAACGGGGCAAAGATTTTGCCCTTTTCTTTGATGGCTGCAATGCCGATCATAGCGATGCCGCCAACAAACAGACGCACATTGACACTCCACGCAGGAGTTGCTCCCATAGTAAAAAGAATTTCTCCCATTGAGCCCGTGAGACCCCAGAGCCCTGCTGCAAGCAAGACACAAAAGATACCCAGCCTAAAACGGCGCTCAAGTGCTTTGGTTTGCTGCTGCAACTCATTGGGTGAAAGCGCGGCAGTTTGGGTGTTATCGAGCGCCACGGTGGGTACCTCCTTTTCATGTGGTGAGCTGTTGTGTTGACCCAAATGTCATGTGTCTCTAATTAGTCTTATATAGGCAAGTCAGCTACTTTACAAGGTGCGTCGTAAGAATTCTTGCAAGATTAAAAATTACACACTGATTATGGGGGCGCGCGCCAGTGTGGTGCGCTAGTATAAAGACAAGCTCGCCCTTGCTTTTTAACGCGATGGACCGATGCATTTTTCTTAGGGAGCCCGAGATTTCGGCAGGCAAGGGTATCCTCCTTATGTTGTGGAAGCCTGATTTGTCGGTGTGGGCACCCACCTGTTAAGGTGGGTTCATCCTTAAGGCGGGGGCGGGCTTTCTTGTTGCGTGCAGGCTGGCAGACAGCCTTTCTTGTGTGCAGAGCTTTCACTCTTGGTTTGAATAGATGGTTATCGTGATGCAGCAGATTTTAGCCAAGCAGATTTCATCTCAACATAACGTGAGCCGATTGTGCGCGGTGAGCCTTGTGATTGTACTGGCATTGAGCGCTGGTTGTGGTAAGCAGGTTGAGCGTCCTGAGACTGAGCCTATTCCGTTTGGAAGCCAGCTCGCGCAGACGCAAGGAGATGCAAGTCAGGCTGCAACCACTGATGGTGAGGGGGCAGAGCAGGCAGGCGAGGGTCAAGCCGAGCAAGCTGCCGTTCCAAAAAAGATGGAGCCCATCACGCTGGACTTGGCAGGCCCTGGTCGCGCCTACATTGATGCAACGAGTCCCGAAGATCGAGCCCAGGCAGCAGCAATTGGCTCGCAGTACATTAACAATGAATCTCAGTCAAAGCTTGATCGTCTCGTCTTGGCGCCGATTAGTCCACTCGCAAATTTCTGGGATTTGCCCGAGCGCTTTGATAAGTATGAGCAGGTCGGATCCTTGCTTGTCTTCGAGGCGTATTGTGATGGGAGTAAAATCCCCAATCGCCTCGCTGTGATCAAGGAGAACAAGTACTGGATCGTCAAGCATTTTGGACGCTTGAGCGAAGAAGAGCAGGCTCACGCCAAAGAGGTGCTCGATAGTGGCGCTTCGCCTGATGAGATTGATGCCGCTGAGGTAGCGAAATATCAAAATCAGGGCGCATAAAGCGATTCACAAGCCGCTCAAGATGCCATCCGGTGGGGAGGCTGTCGGCATTGAGGGCAACCCAGTCCTAGAGCTCGTCAGTATCGAGCCAGATCGTAAAAGGCCCGTCGTTGATTAGCTCAATTTGCATATG
>JAEZXW010000091.1 GCA_023419515.1 Actinomycetes bacterium | reverse complement strand
CCCATAGGCTCTGCACGCCACGCCGCAGTAACGAGCGACCCTAAGCAGCCGTTAGTCACCGATCCAGCCGATAAATTCATAGGCAATGGGAGGGCGCCTGAGTGAGACAGGCGCTTCATCACCCTGCAGCTTTGGCGCCGCCGTCTGCCCAGCTGTGCGTGCCGCGCGCTCCACAAAGACCTGAGCCTTGGCTCCAGCCTCTTTTGCAAAGCGAGCCAACGTCGCCATGGCCGCCTCTTGCGATACTCCACAATCATCCCGCTCGACACGCACCGCCATACCGCAGCCTGCCTGAATGCTCGGCGGTATCGGAATCACTGCGCGCAAAAACCCAGCATTGGCAAGCGCTTGTTCGATTGCAATAGCGTGATGTGTTGAATCAAACACGAGGACAAGTTGGGCCATATCGTTGCTTAAAGCCAATGAGGTGTGATTTAGAGCGTAATGACGTTTTGTGCTTGAGTCATGATGCCAACTAGTTCATACATATTTGAAACGCGACCCACGAACTGATCGTCCTTGACGCCATAAAACTCAAGACAAGTGCCACACGTCAAGATCTCAACGTTGCTGCCCGCAAGCTCCAGTAGATGTGAAGCAGCTTCGCCATTGCGATCAGCTGCCAGCTTAACACCCGAATTCATCATCAGGATATGCGTGGGCAGCTCCTCTGCCTGAGAAAACGCATAGAGTGCCATGGCCAGCAGACGGGTGCTTAAACCGCGATCACCATCTCCGAGATAATCCTTGGCAACGAGCACTACAGTTTTGATCTTGCTGCTTGTTTTTTGAGTCATGATGGTTCCTTCCTGCTTGGCAAAGCGAATTGGCGCACCATGCTTTTGCTACTGAGGCGCTCTTGCCGCTTGCTCGCATATCCACTATCCGCTTACCCGCTCGAGACATGTCTTCAAAGCTGATGCAGCAGCATGCACCTCATCAAGCGTGTTAAACACCGAGAAACTAAAGCGAATGGCGCCACGCTCATGCGTACCGAGGGCTCGGTGCATCAACGGAGCACAATGAGCCCCTGCTCTCGTACAAATATCAAACTCACTGGCAAGCATGTTGGCAACCTCAGATGAGAGTCCCGAGGTGATGTCCACTGCACAGATGCCGGTAAAGTCTCGTGACATATCTACTGGCTCCTTGACCAAAGTCTGCGATTCCTGATACGCACTTTGAGACTCGCCGTGGGGCGAGGTCTCTCCCACTGCATCTGCGATAGCCCCGAGCACCCGCACCTGTGGCGTGCCCACAATCTCACGCGCAAAGGCAAGCGCGAGCTCCTTGGTTGTTTGGTGGATGGTGGCTACTCCGATCTTCTCGACAAAGGCAGCTCCCGTTTTAAGCCCCGCAAGCCCGTGAGCGTTAAGTGTTCCTGCTTCAAGCGATTCAGGCAGCATCCGGGGATGACGCAGCTCAAAACTATGCGTGCCAGATCCTCCCTCCATGAAAGGCGTGATTTCCACATCTGGCTTGACGACAAGCCCGCCCGTCCCCTGAGGTCCAAAGAGTGCCTTGTGTCCCGTAAAACAGAGCACATCGACACCAAGCGCAGTAAAGTCTATTGGGCAGGCACCTGCTGTCTGGGCGCTGTCAAGGATGATCTGAGCACCCTGCTGACGGGCAAGCCTCACCATGCGCGGGATGTCGTAGATGTCTCCTGTGAGATTTGAGGCATGCGTGATCACGAGCAAGTCGAGTGAAGCGCTTGTGCAAAGTCGCTCAAAATCGCCCCAATCAATGCTTCCATCGGGCAAAATACGAGCAACTTCAACCGTTATGTTTGGCATCCTATCGGCAAGTGCGTGAAGCGGCCTTAAGACTGAATTATGCGATGCAGCCGTCGTCACGATGCGCATGCCTGGACGCGCAAGCCCAAAAATCGCCGTATTGAGCGCAATGGTCGCATTCGCCGTAAAAGCAACGCATGAAGCCTGGGGCGCACTGAACAAACGAGCAATCTGATCACGGGCACCAAAGATAGCTCTACCCGCAGCCAACGATGCCGAATGAACCCCGCGACCTGCTCCCCCACAGGTGCCCAGCGCCTCGAGCACCGCCTCGCCAACCTCGGCAGGTTTTTGGAGAGTCGTTGCCGCATTATCCAAATAGATCATGAGCTCATCCTTGTTATTTCAGATCATGTGCACGCCGGCACACGTGAGTCGCGCATCGGCAATCAGGATTTCGAGATCTGCCTTACATTCATCGGGCGCCTGCCATGAAAACCCGCAGTCTGCCGAGAGTGACCGAGGCGTTACACCGAGCTTACCGGGGAGAAAAGCACTGGCTGCCGCGGCTTCAAACGCGAACGCTTCTTGCGTGGTATGAAACGTTACAACAACCATATGCCCTCCCCGATGTTTATCTACTCATGTGTTACGCGTTAAGCTACGCAGTGCGCTTCAAGTTGACAGCTGCAATCACAAACAGCACTACGATGCAGGCCACCGTCATGATCTGACCAGGTAGCGTTGCTCCCGTGGGGCTTGAAGCGATACCAAAATTATGCGCAAAAGCAGCACCGACCAACAATCCAATAAAGGTCACCGCACCATCTCCCGAGCCAGATCCAGCCAAAATCAGCTGACGAAGCGGGCAGCCGCCCACAAGGGTTGCCGCAAAACCAGCGACATACATACCGAGGATGTTCCAGAGTGCCTCTGAGTGAGCAATGGGCTGCTCGGCCATACTGAGCTTGAAGTTATCCGTCACCAAGGCATAACCCAACATCGCAACAAAGATAAAGCCGATGACGATCAAACCCTTAAAGTCGCGCACGAGCATGGCATTGCGCAGGCTGCCCGCAAAGCACAGGCGAGCGCGTTGAGACAGGGCACCAAACATCAGACCACCAATGATCGAAAGCAGTACGGGTGCATGGAGACTACCCGGACCTTTTACCGAGGCAGCAAAGAGTGTAGTGGCAACAGCAATTACAAGCAGAACGGCCATAATGATTGGTAGAACGTAGCCCTCGGAGCTCTTGACCTCTTGTGCCTTACCGAGCGAAAAACCCTTCTTCAAGAAGAAGGCACCCGTCAAAATTCCTGCCGCAAAACCTGGAAGCGCAATCCATGCATTGAGGTCACCCGCGGCCATGCGCAAAACGAGACGCAGGGGACAGCCCAAGAAGATCAAGCACCCAATCATCATGATGAAGCCCAAGGCAAAGCGGGTAAACGGTGATGCTCCTGCTTGAACCTTAAACTCCTTGCTGGCAAGCGCCATCACAAAAGCGCCAATGATCATGCCGGCGATCTCTGGCCTAAAATACTGGACAGTCTCGGCTGAATGCAGCTTGAGCGCACCTGCTGTGTCTCTCACAAAACAAGCAACGCAGATCGCCATATTGCCTGGATTACCAAAGAACGCCAGCGTAACAACCACCAGCGCGGCAATAATACCGCAGATACCAAGCATCACATATTCTTTGCGAATTGATTCCATGTTCTTACTTTCTCTCCTGCAATCTTTGCGAGGCTCACTCTGCACAACGGAATGCCGTACGCAGCAATCTGCAAACGACGTACATAGAGACCTACGCAAAGATCAATCTGTTGTCTTGTGACTCTTATGCATGAACACACTGAGCATTGATCTCTGCCAAGCTTGTGCAAAACATGCATACGCAGAAAACCTCAGCAGCTTTACCACAAAGGCAACCTGCCGATGATGCAGAAATGTGATGAGCACCGCCCACAACCGTTATGCAGAACACGACGCAGTCAAAAGGCAGAAAAATTGCTGCGCTCATGTAAACGAGGAGCGATGATGTACTGCCTAGCAGTATACGTGAATTTGCAGGATCTGTTAGGGCTTGTGTAAGGGCTTTTGGGCAGCTCATGAAAGCCCCATGATGCGCTACCATAACAAGCCAAGAAACCTGTAAACCACGCGCTTTCATCTGGCTTATTGCTCGGATGACTGCTCGCTGATTAATGAAACGATCCCTTCGTATGAGAACGCCTGCAACCGACCAGAAAGATAACTCGATGGCATCTTCTGCGCGCACCACTCAACGTGACTCAAAACAAAGAGCAGCACATGCAAGACAGGACAATCCCCTGCGCCACATTCCGCCAGTCAACGACATCCTGCATGGGCTCATCACTCGCGTCGACCAAATGCGAGCTCAGCAGACGCAAAGAGCACCCGAAGGCTTAAGCGAGTTTGATCACCAAATCGCGGTGCGCATTGTGCGAACCATCACCGATAAACTGCGCACGCGGTTAAGCGAGCAACATGTATGCGGCAAGGCGCACACCACAGCAGTGCCGAGCCTTGATGAGCTTGCGGATGAAGCATTCGCGCAGTTTTGTCTCACTCACCAAGCTTCGCTGCGCCCCGTCATCAACGCAAGCGGCGTCATCATCCACACCAATTTGGGGCGAAGCCTGCTCGCACCGCAGGCAGTTGACGCAATGTTGGGTGTTGCTCAAAGCTACTCAACCCTCGAGTTTTCGGTTGAGACCATGCAACGCGGTAGCAGGCACAGCCACTGTGAAGAGCTCCTCAAACTCTTGACAGGCGCTGAGGCCGCACTCGCAATCAACAACAATGCCGCTGCTGTCATGATGGTCTTGCAGACTTTTGGCGAAGGTCGTGAAACGATCATCTCCCGTGGTGAGCTCGTCGAGATTGGCGGATCGTTTAGGATTCCTGACATCATGCGTTTATCTCACACCGTGATGGTTGAGGTTGGCACCACCAACAAGACTCATGAGTCTGATTACGAGCGTGCTTTGAGCGCCAACACCGCAATCATCGCCAAGGTGCACACCTCCAACTACCGGATGATTGGCTTTACCGAGCAGGTCAACCGCAACCGACTCACGGCAATCGCCGATCAAGAAAACAAGCGACGCGCGCAAGCTGGTGAAGCTAAGCCAGTTTTGGTGTATGAGGATTTGGGTTCAGGCATGCTGCTTGACCTGCCGCGATATGGTGGTTCTATCACGACGGCTGATACAACAGATACCGAAGCTGCCGAGGAAAACCTCGTTGACAGCACCGCCGTCAACGAGCCCACCGTCGCGGAGGTGATCGCCGAGGGCGTTGATCTCGTCTCGTTTTCGGGTGATAAACTCTTAGGAGGGCCACAGGCTGGTATTATCGTCGGCAAAAAGGAGCTCATCGATCAGCTCAAAAAAAGCCCGCTCGCCCGCGTGCTTCGCCTCGACAAGCTCACGCTGGCAGCCCTTGAGGCGACGCTTCACCTCTACCTTGATCCACTCGAAGCACAGCAGCAAATCCCAACCCTTGCACGATTGACCGAAGGATCACATGAGGTCAAATATCGCGCCAAGGAGCTGCTAGCAGCGCTGGCAAAAGAGCTTGCATCAACGAATGGGCACACGCTCGAACTCGTGAGCACCCGCGCTTGCGCAGGAGGCGGTTCACTCCCGGGCTATGAGATTGATTCATATGGAGTCGCACTTACGCTTACCTCAGACAACGCTCCCACCGTGATGGAACTACAGCGTCACCTCATCCAAAAGGCGAACCAACCCATCATCGCCCGCATTACCAACGAACATCTCATCTTTGATGCCAAGACCATCTCACTCGACGAAATTGCGGTTATCTGCGCTGAAGTACGCGAAGCGCTCACGACACTGAGCGCTGATGGTACCGCCTGACAACTTGCATCTACCAGACTCAAGGAGTACCTATGAGCACCGAGCAGCGCACGCGTCCTGTGATCATCGGAACAGCTGGTCACATCGACCACGGAAAATCAACGCTGATCAAGGCGCTGACTGGCGTTGATCCCGATCGTCTCAAACAAGAAAAAGAACGCGGCATCACCATTGAGCTGGGATTTGCCCGACTCGATCTGGGTGACGGAAGCGCCGTTGGTGTTATCGACGTCCCTGGTCATGAGCGCTTTGTGCGCCAGATGATCTCGGGTGCCACGGGAGTTGACCTCGCACTCGTCTGCATCGCCGCCGACGATGGCATCATGCCGCAGACCCGTGAGCACCTTGCCATCCTTGAACTTTTAGGCATTACGCACGGCATCATCGTCATCACCAAAACTGACCTTGTTGACGAGGAGTGGCTCGAGCTTTTGGTCGAAGAGATCAGGAGCGATCTTGCGCATTCAGTCTTTGGACAAGCGCCTGTCGTGAATGTTTCTGCTCAAACGGGCGACGGGCTCGACGAACTCAAGAATACGATCATTGCCGAGATCAACGAGATTGGAGCAAGCAACAAGACAGGGTTTGTACGCCTGCCCATCGACCGCGTCTTTACCATCAAAGGCGCAGGCACCGTCATCACAGGTACGCTTTGGCAGGGTAGCATTGCACTCGAAGATGAACTCGAGCTCATCCCCGGCAATAAGATTGTCCGTGTACGCAGCATTCAGGTACACGACACCGCTCAAATCCAAAGTTATGCCGGCAATCGCACGGCGCTCAATCTTGTGCCACTTAAAGTCGAAGAGGTTGAGTCAGGCAGCATTCTCGCCACACCAGGCACCCTTGCGGTTACCGATCGCTTTGATGCGCGAGTCACGTATCTTTCATCGAATCATTTTGAACAGCAAGCAGCCGAGACGTCGACTGGCAAACAGCAGTTTGTCTCAGGCACGAGCGTGCGCATCGCACATGGCACCAAAGAGGTAACAGGTCGCGTGCTCTTGATGAACGACAGTCAATGCCTCAATCCCTATGAGCACTCCTACGCCCAGATCAGGCTTGATGAGCCGCTCGCACTCACGAGGCACGATCGCTTTATCATCCGTAGTATCAACCCCGTGCGCCTCATTGGTGGTGGCGTGGTCTTAAGCGCCACTGTGCGTCGTAGATCGCAGCTACAAGATCCTGAAAAAGAGCTGTTGGCAGCTTTGGAATCACAGGATGACATGGCCGCATGCCTCAACGCACTGTTAGTTAGCACCCACCCGCTCACCCTCGATCAGCTCGGCGCCATTACCGATATTAAGCACGAAACACTCGATGCAATCCTCGATGAGCTTGTTGCCGATAAGAGCAAGCACATCCTTAAATTAAGCTCAGAAAAATCTGGCCAAGGCGCATTCATCTATCTCACCCAGCGCATGGCACAGCAACTCCTCTCAAAAATCGAATCGATCGTATTGAACTTTCACCGCACCAACCCAACCAAGCTTGGAATCAGCAAGTCAGAGCTTTTGAACGACCTACCCCAAACGCTCACCGCTGCCATGCTTGAGGCGCTCGTGGCACTTGGTGTGGACAAACAAAACCTGCTTGAAATCAACGGCTTGGTGTGTCACGCAACGCAGGCGCAAGCTACTCAGGCTCAAGATGAGCAAGCAGTTCAGGCACTCAGAGATGCGTTCGCGCGCTATGCGCAAGAAAACACCATGCCGATTGGGCTGTTTGACCTCTACAAAGAACTTGGAATTCCTGCCGATCAGGGCGGACGAGCACTGACTGCACTTGAGAAATCTGATGAAGTAATCAGGCTTTCTCCTCAACTTGCCATGGGTAAATCTCAGGTAGATACCATGTGGAAGCTTGCAGAGGCGCATCTCATTGCCCACGGCAGTGCTCCAGCTTCTCATCTCAAAGATGCCATGCAGACCAGCCGCAAGTACGCAATTCCGCTCCTTGAGTATTTTGATGCTCAACATTTAACCGTACGTGACGGCGATACAAGGCGCCTGCGCACAAACGATGAAACATAGAATTTTTAAGCGCTTACAGCTGATTAAGCGCTATGATACATACAGCTTATTCCTACGGAGACGGATAGATCCTGGTGGGTCTCGCGGTCTTCAAAACCGTTGTCAGGCGCGCAGAACGTCTGAGGTGTGTTCGATTCACATACGTCTCCGCCAAAATTTTTTCAATTGATACATGATCTGCGAGCAGTTGTGCTGATGATTGGCGCCTGAGAGTGCGGTGGGCTACAGGGTACAACTGCGCACGATGAGCGATCCCGGGGTCGTGCTGCACTCAGCGTTTTTTGCGCGAAATCACCTCAACCGCAGCCGTCAACTCACGCACCAACACATCAACGTCATCGATCGTCGAGTCGTACGCAAAACTAATGCGCAGCGTCTGCTTACCCTGAGAAAGCGGGATGCCTGCCGCCTGCAAACTCAACGGATGCTTGGGGCGCCAGGTGCCAGGGGCGACGGTCTTGGCGTTTTCGGTACACGCCGATGCTTTTGAAACATAGACACCGTGATCGCTTAAGTAATCAAGAACCCGCTGGTTAAAAGCACCAGGGATGCTGATGTTCAAAATCCAAGGGCTGCCATCATCGCGTGAATTGATAATAACCTGCGGTATCGCTGCTGAGATCTGACTGCGGGCATACTCAAACAGTTTACGTATGCGCGCTTCTTCTTGCTGCTGGTACTTGGCAGCCAACGCAACCGCCTCAGCAAATCCAGCCGCCAAAAAAACCGCCTCGGTACCAGATCGCAAACCCCGCTCTTGTCCGCCACCAAACGCCGTCGTAAACATATGGGTGTCACGAGCGACAAAAAGCGCGCCGATTCCTTTTGGCCCACCAATCTTGTGAGCCGACATGGTCATGAGATCAACACCAAGCTCATGAGGATGAACGGTAAACTTACCAAACGCCTGTACAGCATCGGTATGCACAAGTGCCTGAGGTTGCAGCCCTTTTTTCAAGCGAACAATCTCAGTGATTGGCATGCGATAGCCGAGCTCATTTTGAACACTCATCACGGTGATGAGTGAGGTCGGCTCTGCCAAAAATCCGGCAAGCTGATCGAGGTCAAAGTCGCCCGCAATCGCGTCGACGTACGAGACCTGCCAGCCCTCACGCTTGAGCCCACGCACCGAGCGCGTCACCGCCGGGTGCTCAAGAGTAGACGTGATGATCTGACCAGCGTCTTTACCACGAGCTCGACAGCAACCCGCAATCGCAAGGTTGTTCGACTCCGTGCCGCCCGAGGTAAAGTACACCTCAGACGGATCAACGTCGAGCACCTCGGCAATCTGAGCCCGGCTCGCCTCGAGCAGCTCCTTGGCTCGCTTGCCTGGAGCATGGATCGAGGATGCATTGCCATACGTCTCGCGAAGCGCCTGTGTCATCACCTCGATAACCTCAGGGCGCACCCGCGTTGTTGCTGCGTTATCGAGATAGACCTCATGCATGGAAAATCATCTGCTCGCTCGTGATTACAATGTGCCCTGCAGGCGGGCTGCCTCGATCTCATCGAGGGCTTCTTGCGGAGTGGCAGAGCAAGTGCCATCACCGAGCTTGATCACCTCGATATGATCGCCAGCGCGCACCTCGCCAGGAACACGCACGACACCAAAGATTCCCTCACGTGGAAAGATGCAGTCGCCCGAAAGATAGTAGATCGCGCAGCGCGTGTGACACACCTTACCGATCTGACTAATCTCAACTTCAGCGGTGTTGCCTAGGCGAAGCACGGTGCCGATCGGGAGATTCAACAAATCAACGCCTTGCGTCGTGAAATTCTCGGCAAAATCACCCGGACCTACATCGAGCCCCATCTCGACTGCCTTATCAATCGACTCTTGCGCCAAAAAAGAAACCTGACGATGCCAATTGCCAGCGTGCGCGTCACTCTCGATACCATGATCGACAACGAGCACCTGCGGCGCATCGCCAACGGGTTCCTTGCGCATGCGCTTTTTGCGCGACACATTGATTGACGTAATCTGTGACATACCATCACCATCGACTCAAATAAATGCGTTTTTGGCTATCACTCTAACACTGAGCCACCCGCCCTGATCTGATGAGCTACTATCTATCACAATACATTCAACCTCGAGGGGGTCTTATGACTGGCGCGCCATCTTCCCCAGTGTTTTTGCCGTTTGTTGCTGCAAGTTTTCCTGCAGTTGCGCTCGTAGGGCGCAAAAATTCTGGTAAAACCACGCTCGCCGAGCGCCTCATTGCCACACTTGCAATGCAATATCGCGTCGCAAGCGTCAAGCACCATGGCCACCCTCATTTTGAGATTGATCATCCCGGTAAAGACTCCTACCGCCATCGTCAGGCAGGTGCTCGGGCAACCATCGTCTTTTCGAGCGAGCAATTTGCGCTCATGAAAGATCAAGATGACGAGCTTGCCATGGCAGACGCCTTGCAGTTGCTTGCTGGTTATGACCTCATTGTGGTTGAGGGCTACAAGCAATCGGGCCTGCCCTGTATTGAGTTGTTTCGTGCGGCAAATGAACGTGATGTGATGGCAGCGCAGGCACTCATGAGGGCTCTACAAACTCAGACGCCTCGCGAAGATGGACTAGCGCTGCCCTTGGCCGTAGTCACCGACATCCCTGAACTTGCTGCTCTCTGTGATGAGGTAAAAATCCCGCGCTTTGGATTTGAGGATGTTGATGGATTGGCTTTCTTTGTGCAAGAGCGCTTTGTGGCGCGGCCTTTAAGCGTGGTAATCCAAGCGGGCGGCGAATCAAAGCGCATGGGAATGCAAAAACCGCTCGTACCGTTTTTGGGAAAGCCCCTCATCGAGCACGTCATCTCATTGGTGGGCAGCATTGCTGATGAGCTCATCGTGACGGCACACAACCCTGAAATACTGGGATTTCTTGAGTCAGCTCACCCGCACGTGCGCATCACAACCGATGTGCTTGAGTGCCAAGGTGCCTTGCCTGGGTTGTTAAGCGCGCTGTCGCACGCCACGCACGAACACGTTGGCTTGGTTGCCTGCGATATGATCGCCGCCTCACCTCGCCTGCTTACTGCACAAGCGGCGCTGTTACAGCAAAGCGGAAGTGATGCCGTTGTTGTGAGAGGACCGCATGGTTCGGAGCCTTTTTTAGCTGTCTATCGCAAATCAACCTGCCTGCCGCTCGTGAAATCCTTGCTCGAGCAGAAAAACGCGAGAATGCAGTCAGTGCTTGATAATTGTGATGTCACATATGTGAGCGCCGAAGAAGTTTCGGCTTTGATAGGACATCCCTGCTTTGAGGAAGGCTCCATTCACCCCTTTGTGAACGTCAACACACCTGCAGAACTTGTGCAGGCTCAAGAGCTCTATCGGCTCTACGCACCCCTACGCTGAGATCGGAGGGTTCGCGGGCGATCGCTCCTTCGAGCGCAGGGCAGATCGCGAGAAGATCGCACTACCGACGACACCTCCGCCGACCTCATCCATCTTATCCGTTCGTTCCATCGGTCTCCCAAACCCCGCGTGCTTGTGCCTGATGCGCAAGCTTATGCACAAGCTCGGTCGCAAAAGCATTGGTCTTGGCCTCGACCTCATCAAATAAAGCGATGAGTTCGAGCGCCTGAGGGGTGAGCTTACTCCCGCGCGACCCTTTTCGAATAAAAAGCGAAAACCCCAGTGTGTCCTCGGCATTTTTAACGATACGCCATGCCTTGGAATTCGCCATGCCCATCTCTTTTGAGGCGGCGCTTAAAGTTCCGTGCACCTGCACCAGTTTGCACAGGCGAATCACCCCGCGACCAAGCCCCAGCGAATGCTCAGACTCGCCGGGAAGAAAGATGTAAACCTTGGTAATTGTGCGCAGGGCGTCTGGGTTCATAGCCGTTCCTTTTGCTGTGCGTGCTGGCGGTACGTGCTGATGATGGGGCGCCTCCTAAAGCAAGTGCCATCAATTACAACCGCTGATATGCTCTTTTGCCTCTTATCCTACATGGTCACCGTCGCATGAGCTACTTGCAAATATCTGCTCCCTAAATTATTCTTTATAAAAAATATATTGTCATTAAAGGAGAGAGTGAATCAACGCATGATACAGAACTCTCGTTCAATTGGATTACTCACCTTACTATCAGGCAGTTTGATTGCACTGAGCATCCTGTTGGCGGGCTGCACCAACACAACGCAAGACAAGCCCACTGAGACAACTAACACTGCAACCGAAAAAGTTGAGCTTCAAATCTTTGCCGCAAACTCACTGAGCAAAGCAATGGAGGAAGCCCAAACTGCTTATATCACCGATGGCCACGAAAACATCAGCTTTGCCGACACCCAATACAAGGCATCTGGTGAGCTCAATGAGCTTTTGAATGCCGGCTCGTACGCCGACGTGCTGATTAGTGCATCAAAGGGTGCCATGAAAACCGCTGTTGACAAGGGTCATATCGTTGAGGCCGGCCTGACTGATCTATTCACAAATGACTTGGTGATGGTCGCCAATAAAAACTCTGAGCTTACCAACATCACACTCGATGACATTGCAAAGGGATCGTACAGCATCTGCGTCGGCGACGAATCGGTACCTGCTGGTAACTATGCAGCTCAGGCACTGTCGACCGTTGGGGTCTATCAGCCGAGTGGTGACGATGCTGGCAAAACAGGCAAAGACATCACGGGCAAAAGCGGTAGCTGGAGCGATCAGTATCAGATCGTCCTCGATACCTCAGTCGGTAACGTCTGCAAGCATGCCGAATCAGGCGATGTCGATGTTGCCTTTGTCTACTCTTCAGATGTCTTGCGCTTTGGTGGCACCAAGGTAGTTGGCGAGGTGCCTGCTGGTACCCACAAGCCAATCGTCTATCCCGGTGGTGTCTGCGCTCAGAGCACCCATCAAGCTGAGGCTCAGGCCTTCCTCGAGTGGTGCCAGACGAGCCCAATCGCTCAGGAGATCTGGCAAAAATGGGGCTTTGAACTGGCATGATAGCTCAGACTCAACACATTCATTTCAATGTAGTCTTAAATCCGAGCGCAGCAATAATTGCTGCGCTCATCGCAATTTTTGGAGCACTGGCGAGTCTTCTGGTAGCGGCTGTACTCGCGGTGCATCCTGCTCCAGCTCGTGCCCTTGAACTGGTTGTGAACCCCGCGCTCAGCGCAAGCCACGAGGACGAGCATGGTGTGCTTGAGTTTGATGAAACCGCAACTCAAGCTCGATTTGCTCAAGGCTATTTGGGTTTGACTGATTTTTATCGAGCTTCTAAGGGCAGCAATCGCACAATTGATGGTACATATCGCGGGTATGCCTACCTCACCACAAACGCTGACACAACCTTCAATATACAACTCGTTGCCTTTAACCACGTGAACGTGGTCTTTGTTGATCAGGCTGCAGTGGACGCTCTCGGGCTTAGCCTTAACCAAGCGTATGCCACAGAACTTATCGACCTGTTGTCTGCCCTTGATTCTCAACACGCTCAAGGTCTCGCAACGCTCAAGGCAGACGTGCCCTGGGTGATCAGTACCGATGAGCAGATCACGATTGATCCACAGCAAACAGCTGATCCCACCAAACCGGGACTTATCATCAACGTCAACCAAACAATTGGCGCCGAGCACTACCTCACCATCACGACAAGTGATCAGAGTGACCCCACCAAAGTGGGTCTCAAACCAATTTGCATGCACCGAGCCAACCTTGTTGAAGCGCAAACCGTCATGAAGGCAGCCGATCGCTCTGCCCTTGCAAACACTTGGGAATTTTTGCGCGACATCGATTACAGCCCGCTCTGGGTCACCCTCAAAACCACGGGGACAGCGCTTGCCATCATCTTTGTGCTCGGACTTGGCTTTGCTTATGGCGTCATGCTTTTGCCGAGAAGCTGGCGAAGCATCATCGACAGCATCATCACGATTCCGCTCGTACTCCCGCCTACTGTCTGCGGCTTTATCCTGCTCGCGCTCTGCGGACGTAACACGGGCTTTGGCCGCTTTTTTATCGAGATTGGCTTTCCGCTCATCTTTAGCTGGCAGGCAACGGTACTCGCCGCCGTTGTCGTGGCGCTGCCGTTCATGTATCGCAGCGCACTGGGTGCCTTTGAAAGCATCGACCCTCTTATGATCGACGCAGCCAAAACCCTCGGCTGGTCACGCACCAAAATCTTTGTGCGTCTGCTCATCCCTCTCTCGTGGCACTCGATCACAACCGGGCTCATCCTCGCGTTTGCTCGAGCACTCGGAGAATTTGGAGCTACCCTCTTTTTGGCCGGCAATTACCTCGGCATCACGCGAACAATTCCGCTCGCCATCTATTTTGAGTGGATGAACGGCAACAACGAAGTCGCCTGGTTTTGGACGGCGACGGTGATCGTGATCAGCTTTGCGATCATCCTCTTTATCAACCTCTATAACAGCCGTGCAACTCGCTTCCAAAAAGGTAGCAAATCATGAGTATTGAGATCGACATCACCAAAGAGCTCCCAGGGTTTACCCTGGATGTACAGGTAAAAACAGGAAACACCGTACTTGGCTTGCTCGGGGCATCGGGTTGTGGCAAAAGCCTTACCATGCGCTGTATCGCAGGGATTGAAACTCCCGATGAAGGCAAGATCGTGGTCGATGGAGTAACCTATTTTGATCGAGCGAGAGGCAAGCGCCCTCAGGTAAACCTCAGTGCCCAAGAGCGCAAGTGTGCCCCGCTCTTCCAAAACTACATGCTCTTTCCGCACCTCACGGTTGCCAAAAATATCGGCGCTGGTATCGATCGCAAGATGCACAGCGCACAAGCCATTAACCAAATCATCAGGGATGAGGTGGTAAGATTTTCGCTCGAAGGGCTTGAGCACGCCTTTCCTGCGGCGCTTTCGGGTGGCCAGCAGCAGCGCGTTGCACTCGCACGTATGCTTGCCGCACGTCCTCAGATTCTCATGCTCGACGAACCATTTTCGGCACTTGACTCACATCTCAAAGCTGAGCTTGAACAAGAGTTGCTCGAGGTTTTTGATGAGTTCACGGGCACGGTGCTCTACGTCAGCCATGACATTGATGAGGCATTGCGCCTGTGCGACGAGATTGCCGTCTATCAGAATGGACGCGTAGTCGAGTATGGGCAGGCTCAGGCGCTCACCTCGCATCCAACATCGCTTGCAGGCGCCAAGCTGTCTGGCATGAAAAACATCATCCCTGTCATTGCTCATGATGAACACACGCTTAATCTTGCCGACTGGGACGAGCGTTTTGTGACCGAAGAGCCAATCGATCCTAAACACCCACCAACCCACCTCGGCATCCGCGCGTTTCAACTTGAACAGCGTGCCTCAGCAGGGAAAAATACCTACCGCGTACGAGTTAAGCGCGTGCTTCCTGCCCGTTTTGAAACCCTCATTGTGCTTGAATTGCTTGGCAAGCCAGACGCGTTGTTGTATTGGCGCCTTGATCATCATACGCTTAAGGCGCACAAGCACATTTGTGCAGGTGACGAACTTTTTATTGAGATGCCAAGCGAACGCGTATCCCTCATGTACTCGTGAGATAAATAAGACAAAACGACGAGACAGATAAGCCGATACGATCATGCAAGATTGTCACCAGCGAACCATTAACTACCTACGAATCTCTTTGACCGATCGCTGCAACCTGCGCTGCACCTACTGCATGCCCGCAGAAGGCGTGAAGCTCATCTCCCATCATGAGATTTTGCGGCTAGAAGAGATCGCCAAAATCGTTGAACTGTTGGCGCCGCTTGGTATCTCACACATCAGGCTTACGGGTGGCGAGCCTTTAGTACGCAAGGGCTTGATCGAACTGATTGAACAGATTGCCGCGGTACCTGGCATCGAAGATATTGCACTCACGACCAACGCCACTTTGCTTGGTAAAACTGCTCACGACCTCAAGCGTGCGGGGCTGACCCGCGTGAACATCTCGCTCGACTCGCTTGATCCTGATCTCTATCGCATCATCACGCGCAACGGAGACTTAAACGATGCACTTGCTGGTATTGAAGCTGCTTTTGATGCAGGGTTTTCACCCATTAAGCTCAATACCGTCGTTGCTCGTCACTTTAACCAAGATTTACTTTCGTTTGCGAAGCTCACGCTTGATCGGCCGCTCCACGTGCGCTTTATCGAATACATGCCGGTAGGAGAAGATGAAGAGCGCACGAGCAGTGATGGTGAAACCAGAGCAGGGCACTGGAGTGAATCGAGCATCATCCCTGCCGCTGAGATTCTTGAGACCATTGATCGTGATGCCCAGGCTGCAGGTCTTGGCGCTCTCAACCCGCTTAACAAGGCGGATGCACCCTTAGGATTTGGACCTGCCCGCTATTATCAGCTGCCAAGTGCACAAGGCAGCATTGGCGTGATTTCCGCTATCAGCAATCATTTTTGTGGGTCATGCAACCGGCTGCGCATCACTGCTGATGGCAAGCTGAGGCCATGCTTGTTTAGCGACACCGAATACGACCTCAAAGAGGCTCTGCGCAGCAACGAGGGCGACTCCAAGATCCTCGAGATCTTTGAAACCGCCCTCATTCATAAACCACTGAGCCACAATCATCGTCGTGGCACCAAGCGCAAGATGAGCCAACTTGGTGGCTAGACGCTTGCACAAGTAACGTTGTGTTAAACGCAGCTCGCTAGGTAGCGAGACTCTTGCTCACTCTGCCGCTTAGGCCTCCTTACCTGCTTTGGTCGTCTGAGCCTGAGCTACCTGATCTCGCGCGATGGCGTCGAGCTTTGCAGTGACAACCTCTTCAACCTCAAACGAAAACGGCGCAAGTGAATCTTCGAGGTACACCGTTCTGATGTATCCACCACAGGCATCACAGGTTGCAATGCGGTGCGCGTCATCACCCTCGATATTGAAAGTGTGTAGCTTTTCTGGGTCAGTCTCACCGCAGCGCGCACAACGAATGCGCTCAAAATCCCAGGTTGTACCACATTGCTCACAGTGCAGTGACTTACCGCGACCTTCAGTCGGGCTTTCAACGCCACCGATACGCGAGAGTGATGGCAAGCTACCGCAGACCGGGCAAGCCGTGGGGTGATGGTTCACGAGCTCACCGTTGGGCAGCATCTTTTCGAGCTCAGCAGCAATCGGCTCAAGCTGCACGCGCAGCGCCTGCATCGCCAAAAGCCCTGCCATGTAGGCAACTGGCTCAAGCTGATCCTTAAGCAGCTTGGCAACAAGCTCGCTCACAAACTCCTGGGGATTGCGGCCAGCAAGCTCAACGAGTTCTTCGGTGAACTTACCCTCAACATTCAGTGCTTTGAGCGCCTTAGCATGATCGGGCGCTAAGTGATTTGCCTCGATCACATAATCGCGAAGCGCCACAAACTTCTCAAGAAACACCTTGCGATCCAAGGTAACCGGGTGCTCAAGCAGCACGGGTTTATCGGCAAACCAAAGCTCACGCACTGCCTCTTGAGCCGGCAGTCCATAGTACTCAAGCTGCTCTTTGGCAGAAGCCTCGCCTGCCTTCATGACCTTCCACAACCCCATGAAAAACGCTAGGCGCGCACGATCGAGCTCATCAAGCGTCTGCTCATATGCCTGAGCAGCACGCTCAGCAAAAAGCATGTTCATAGTAATTTCCTTATCGTGACAAGAAGGTCGCCGCACTGTGATGAGCGCAGCGACCTTCTCGACCATATCTCCGTCAATAAGGATAAACCTTATCAGCGCGAATCTTACTTCTCGACGATTGACTTTTTGTCCTTGCTGTTAAAGACCTTGCGAGCCCAGTGACCCCAGTGATAGAGCGCATCTGACTCTGAGATCATACCGTCACCCCACATCACGCGGTGCATACCACGGTATGGCTGGAAGATACCGCCACCAAGGAAGATATGTGCAAGACCAAAGATGCAGATCAAGAAGAAGCCGATGTCATGCAAGAGCAAAAGGAATGCACGAACGTCACCTGGCATTGCAACGTGTGCATACGAGCCAACCATAAGCGCCACACCTGTGACTGCCATCAGGATGCCCGCAAACCAAAGCATACCGTCTGCAAAGCGCTGACCTGACTTAACCTCGTCCTGGTCGGGCATATGGATGTATTTTGCCAAGAAGAGATAGGGCAAAAAGAGTACCATCCACTTCTTGTCGTCGCTCGTCCACTTCGCAAAGAGGTTCTTTACAATGTGAACCGCACCCTTAGGAGCGATTGCCAAGCTAATGAGCGGCACAACCACGAAGATAATACCGATGCCGCGATGAGCCATGCGCATCCAGTAGGTCACATCCTGACCTGCCCACTGAGCAAGTGCAGGGATGAACACAAACAGACCGCTGATGGCAAGCAAGATGCACGTAGAAGCGCAGATACCGTGGGTCACGCGGGCAAGCAGTGAATGGCGATAGATGTAACGCAGAGTGCCTTTTTCGGCCTGCTCCTTGAGAAACGCCTCGTTTTTGACTTGAGCCTCTGGGCTTACCTGAATTACTTCGTTACTCATCCTTCTTACCTCCTTTTCCGAGAGGAAGGTTTTCAAGGATGTGCTCCTTGACCGACTGCGTGTCCTGAGGATCGCCGTGTTTGACAACCTCGCCCGTCTCGACCTTGAGGGTATCCTCGGTCTCCTCGTTATATGCGAGCTGATCGCGCTTATAACCAGCGCCTAGAGCAAACATAGCAACCAGACCAGCAACTGTCAGACCAGTCATTGCACCGGTAACCGGCTTGGCCACGTTCGTGATCTCAGCAGCCAGCGGAACCTTTGGATCCTTAACCTGACCGTGAGCCTCGATACCGTACTTGAGCACCTGGATGACATGCAAACCATCGAGCTCAGTGTCACCGTAAACGCAGGCATCCTTGTAACCATGCTCGTGCAGCCATTCAACGCGCTCATGAGCGATCTTGAGCATCTCCTCACGATCACCAAAGCGCAGCGCCTGAGGCTGGCAGGTGCTAACGCACGCAGGAGCTAGGCCGTTTTCGATACGATCGATGCAAGCAGTGCACTTGTTGACCAAGCCCTTCTCGCCGTAGTAATGAGGAACGCCGTAAGGGCAGCCTGCTGCGCAGCGCTGACAGCCGATGCACTTGGAATCATCAACGGCAGTAAAGCCAGTCTCATGCTTGTAGAGCGCGCCCGTTGGGCAAACCATGACGCAGCCTGCCTTTGAGCAATGCTGACACGAACGGCGACCAAAAGCCCACATAACGCCCTTACTACCGCCCTCATGCTCCTTGAAGGACATGAGCAGACGGGTGTCACCGTTTAGTTCTGGTGGGTTTTGATAGGTACCCGTGAACTGGTTGGCGTTTTGACCGGTAGGTGAAGGAAGGTTGTTCCAACACTTGCACGCTACCTGACAACCCTTACAGGTTGTGCAGCGTGATGAATCGTAATAAATTGCTTTATCTCCGATGTTAGCCATGTTGTCTTCCTCCTTCCTTATGCCTTCTCGACGTTGACCAAGAACGCCTTGTACTCAGGCGTCTGTGAATTTGCATCAGCGACGTTTGGCGTCAAGTCATTGACGATGTCACCCGTACCAAAGAGATCAGAGTAACCAAAGTGGTGGCTCATACCGATGAGGTGCTGGGTCTTACCGTGGACGATCAAAGGCTTGATGCGCTTGGTGATAACCACGTCAATCACGACAGAACCGCGGCTGTTAAAGACGCGAACCTTATCGCCGTTCTTGATGCCCTTCTCCTCGGCAAGCTCGACCGACATCTCAATGAACTGAGCAGGCATTGCCTCGACCAGTGCCGGAATTGAACGGGTCTGGCTACCGCTCTGCCAATGCTCGGTGACTGAGTAGGTCGTCGCAACGATTGGATACTCAGATGCATCACCGCGGTTTGGTGAGACGCGATCAACGAATGCTGCCATAGGGTTATTGAGACGGCCGTTGAGGAGGTTGGTCTCAACTGGGGTCTCGAATGGCTCAAAGTGCTCAGGGATTGGCATGTCATCGAGGGCATAACTCTCAAGACGAGCGTTCTGCTCCCAGAGCATCATGAATGCCTTGTCATTTGGCGGAACAGGGGTGCCGTTCTTAGCTGCAACAAAGTCGCAGTTGTCGAAGTACTCCCACTTCTCACCGTTCCACTTACAGGTGTACTTCTCGGGGTGCCATGGCTGACCATTGGGAACGGCTGAAGCACGGTTGTAGAG
>JAEZXW010000080.1 GCA_023419515.1 Actinomycetes bacterium | reverse complement strand
GGCTTGACTAGCCCATGCTGCTTTCGTGCCTCGTCCTCAATGCCCTCTTCGGTCTGTAGGCGCGAAACCTGATTGCCAAGCTTTTCATTTTCTTCATGCACCGCCAGCTGGACTGCAGTTAAACGCTGGTGTTCACGGATTGCCTGATAGTAATCACGAGATGGCCCGTACAAAAAGACGCCTGCCAAAAAGATGACGACCACAACCGCCAAGGCAATCTGATAAACCGGCACGCCGACGCGGCTCGATGTACCACGCATGAGACCCACAAATCGCTTAAAGAGGCCAGCTGCCGCACCGCCGACCGTGGAGCCAACATGCGCTGCCGTATCAATCGCCGCAGGTGCATGACGCGAAGCATCCCCTGCACGCTGGGTAGCCTGCGTTACACCGCGCTGTATCTTGTCCTTCACCCTGTGAGCAAGATTGTGACCCGCAGTTGATACCGATTGATCGAGCTTATGGCGCTCGGATGCCTGCTTACCTACACTAGGCACGCGACGAGCAGCGCGCTGCTTTGATGGAACAGCGCGCTTGAGATTCTTGTTTTGCACAAAACGCGCGCCGACCGATGAGCTGCCTACTTGAGAGACATCGCTGGCATCGACTGACATGCGCTCTGTGTTTGCCTGTTGATCAAAATCCTGCGTCATAACGTGCGACACTACCTATTGCTCGGTGTTGCATTCCTCGAAGATCTGCTAATCGATCGCTCATTAGTCGATGTTATAAAAGCCATTGAGGCCTGCATAAAAGCCACAATCGACCTGCTCTTCGAGGCGAAGAAGCTGGTTGTACTTGGCAACACGATCGCTGCGACAAGGGGCACCCGTCTTGATTTGGCCAGCATTAACCGCAAGTGACAAATCAGCGATAAAGGTATCCTCAGTCTCACCCGAGCGATGTGAAATGATTGTCGCATAACCGTTTTGCTTAGCAAGCTCAATTGCCTCGAGCGACTCAGTGAGCGTGCCGATCTGGTTAACCTTGACGAGGATCGCGTTTGCCGCCTTGGTATCGATACCCTTCTGCAGGCGAGCGGTGTTGGTCACAAACAGGTCGTCACCAACAAGCTGAACGCTCTTACCGATACGCTCGGTGAGCTTGCGCCAGCCTTCCCAGTCTTCCTCAGCCATGGCATCTTCGATCGAGATGATCGGATACTTCTCGACCAGCGCTGCCCAATAATCGACCATCTCATCACTCGTAAGCTCCCTGCCCTCACCGGCAAGGATATAGCGCTGCTTTGCCTCATCATAAAACTCAGTTGATGCCGGATCGAGTGCAAACTTGATTTGCTCGCCTGGCTCATACCCCGCGCGCTTACATGCCTCGACCAAAAGTTCGAGGGGCTCTTCATTGGTTGAGAGGTTTGGTGCAAAACCGCCCTCATCACCGATTGCAGTTGAAAGACCACGATCGTGCAGCACCTGCTTGAGGTGGTGATAGATCTCAGCGCAGCCACGCAGCGCCTCAGCAAAGGTTTCAGCGCCCGTTGGCATGATCATGTACTCCTGAAAATCAACGGTGTTATCGGCGTGAGCGCCACCGTTCAAGACGTTCATCATCGGGGTTGGCAGGATGCGCGCATTCACACCACCGAGATAGCGATAGAGCGGCATGCCAGCATCGAGTGCTGCAGCACGGGCGACAGCAAGCGAGACGCCAAGCATCGCGTTAGCACCGAGTCTACCCTTGTTATCCGTACCATCGAGCTCAATCATGGTGAGATCGATCTCGCGCTGCCAATCGGCGGGCTTGCCGACGATGTGCTCGGCGATCTCCTCTATCACGTGCTCCACTGCCTTGGTCACACCCTTGCCGAGATAGCGGCTCTTATCGCCATCACGCAGCTCAACCGCCTCAAACGCACCAGTTGATGCGCCGCTTGGCACAGCTGCACGACCAACCACGCCGCTGTCGAGCAACACTTCGACCTCAACGGTCGGATTGCCTCGTGAATCAAGGATTTCTCGGGCCGAAAGCGCAAGGATCATACCCATGAAAGATGCCTTTCTCGAAAAGTAAATAAGATCTCAGCGTCCGCGTTGCAGCTGAGTGAGTTTTCCTCATCATACCTGCGACGACGCCCTTTACATAGCAATTATACGATGCTGTTCGCCGATAAAACAAAGGGGACAGCCACTTTAAGGCCGCCCCCTCACAAGAGGTGCATGTTATGAGTAGTGATGAACACGGTGATGACTGCAATGGCAACATCCGAGTCATGCAGTGCATTCCGGGACTACTTACGCTTTTGAGCAAACCTCATGCCGCCAAACACAAGCATCGATGCGCTGCCGAGCACTGCAATGGCAGCTACTAATCCCAGAGTGGCAAAGTCGCCCGTCTTTGGCAGTGATTGAGGCTTGACCTGCTGCTGGGTTTGAGACTTGTCACTCTCAACCGCTGGTATGCCTGGATTCTCAGGTGTTACCTCTGAGGGAGGGACAACCTCGCTTGGTGTGGAAACGCGCAGATACTTGTACTCAACAACAAGCTCCTTATTGGCAACAAAGTTACCGGATACCTCGGTACCATCCTGGTTGACATGAGCCGGAATCTCAGAGATCGTCTCAACCGATGCAAGCTCAAAACCAGGCTGTGGTACCTGAGCGTGCGTGTACTCCTCAGCCTCAGTGCCCTCCTGACGCTCGACTGTCGTCATCTCATCGATTGGCTTATTGTTAATCAAGTCATCGGCGTTGTCATAGTAGAAATGCTTGACCACAAAGCTGCCCTTGGGCTCCTCAACTGGGATTGAAGGCTCAACAGGCTCTGGAGCAGGCTTAACGTACTTATAAACGACGGTGAGCTCTTTCTCTGGAACAAAGTTACCCGTGCTCTTCTTACCCTGAGGGCTCGTGTTTGCCTTTGGATCAGACTCGGAGGTCACGCTCACAAATTCATAGCCGTCACCCTCCTGCTTCTCATGGGTGTATTCGTCGTCCTCGGTACCCTCTTGCTTCTCTTCAACAACCGTCTTAGCAGGCGTGTTGTTATTCATGTCCTCTTTGCTGTCATAATACAGGTGAGTGACCGTGAGGCTACCCTTCTGAGGCACAACAGGCGTTGGAGGATCAACGGGTACCGGTGGCGTTGTTGGTTCATCGGACTTCACATACTTATAAATTGCAGTGAGATGTTTTTCAGCAACAAAGCTACCAGCTGCCTGATTGCCCTGAGGATCAACGGTTGCCTGAGGTATTGACTCAGAAACGACGCTCACAAACTTATAACCCTCAATCTCGTTGCGCTGGCTTGAATACTGTTGATCCTCGGTGCCCTCCTGCTGAGGATCGGTGACAGTCTGGGCGACCACACCATCGATCATATCCTGCTCGCTGTCGTAATACAGGTGTGTTGCTTGGAACGTGCCCTTCTTGAGCTCAACAGGAGGCTCAACAGGAGCTGGAGCGGGCTTCACATACCTATAGGTAACGGTGAGCTCTTTCTCTGGAACAAAGTTACCGGTAGTCGTGCCACCGTCCTCACTCGTATTTGCCTTTGGATCAGACTCGGAAGCGACGCTCACAAACTTGTAGTCGCCCTTTTCCTTCTTAACGTGCGAATACTCCTCAGCCGCTGTGCCCTCTTGCTTTTGCTCAACAACGGTATCAGCTGGATTGTCCTTTGCCAGATCATCTTCGCTGTCATAGTAAAGGTGCACTGCTTGGAAGGTACCTGTCTTAGGAGCATCCTTCACGTACTTATAGACGACAGAAACCGTCTTGCCTTCAACAAAGTTACCAGTTGCCTGCTCGCCGTTGACGTTAAAACTTGCCTGAGGCTCAGATTCACTGGTGACTGAGACGAGATGGTAACCAGCAACGTCACGCTTTTGGTGCGTGTAGGTCTGGTCTGGTGTGCCCTTTTGAGAATCATCCGTGTAGGTCTTATCGGCCTCTGGATTGTCTGCCGTCATGTCATTGTCAGAGGCGTAATAGAGGTGAGTCTCCTCAAATGCGCCTGGCTGCTGAACTCTGACGTAGTAGTAATTAACCTCTTTGTGCTTATTGGTCTCATAGAATGAGTTGTACTCGTGATCGGTTGGCTGAACGGTGCCGGTATCGGCATTTCCCGCCTCCATCTTAACGAGACGATAGCCAATCTTCTGCAGCGCTGCTTCACTAAATGCAGATGAAGAGATCTCAACATCTGCGAGCGCCTCAGTGGGCTCCTCCTGAACAATCTTACGATCAGCGCTCTCTTTACCCTGAGCAAGCTTTTCCATGGAGTTGAAGAAATAATGGTTCTCAGCAAAGGTGCCGTAACCAGCCGAGTCACCAGAACCTGAGCTTCTGTCGGTCACGACTGAAAGACTTTGACCGTCAGGAAAATCGGCACTTGGCTCAAGCACAACATTGTTAGGGATCTTAAGCAGTGACGCTGCGTCAGTCGTTGCATACTCAACGACATACATGATGGCAAGCTGACGACCATTGACTACAGATGGGTCAAGGGTGAGCGAAAAGCCGTTCTTACCAGGGTTTAGCGTTGCTGCAGCACCTGGAATAACTTCCATCTTTTCTGGATCGTAGACAGCGAGCGTCGTTGGATTTGGCTGCTGGGCGATGCCGTCATAGACAACGCGAGCGGCGGTGCGGTAACCAGGGATCTTATCCTCAATAACAACCTCGTCTTTAAGGTTTGAAAGCTTGAGTGGGTTAATGCCGATGGTCCACTGGATCTGATTGGGCTGCAAGTTCTCTGCACCCGTACCCGTGGTTGCGCCTTCCTTAGAAAGCAGGCCATTGCCCGTTGGGATCTCCTGCTTCATAACCTTGATCACCTGAGCACCAACGGTGATGGTCTGACCATCCTTGGTTGCCAGAAAAGCGTTGTCGGTGGTGACATCAGCCCTAAAGACACCGTTGGTCAGGTTGTCGACCGTGTTATTAAATTGAATGCGAACTACGCCAGCCTCACCATCGAGGGTGTAACTACCTTGAGGAGCTCCATTCACGATAAAAGGACGTGGTGAGCTAACCGTAGCAACCTTAAAGCCATCAGGGATCTTAAGCTCAAGGGTTTGTCCGCCGACCTGGTCATGGCGCTGCGTATCAAAGCGATACTCAATCTGGAATGACTGACTTGCAATGTCGGGCACGTAATAAGCTACCGCCGTTGGTGGCGTATTCTCATCGTCAGGATCGATGAGCTTGACGCTCGAAATCGTGAAGTCGTTTGCGGCCGTACCGCCTGGCGTCATCTCTTGACCAGTCACTGCAAAACTCCTAAAAGGCAGGAGCGCGAGGCTGAGCATGATCAAACAAGCCGCAAGAAAGACACCTCCCCACAGGGATTGCTTCGTTAAAACTGCATCATGATGCCTTGCGTTCACGATGTTCCTCTCCTCATTCATCGTACAAGTCTCGCAACCAGTGATTTAATCATATAAATGTCATGCTGTAAATTTGATGAGAGACTTTCTCATCACGGTCAAAACAAAGAGCTAATTTCGATCAATATTCCAGGCATCTACAGCTTGACCTCGTTGTCTTTTGCGCATGCCCACAGCTTTTCAAGCTCGTCCATCGAACAATCTTTTAGATTATTACCATTTTGATGGGCTATCTTTTCCATGTACTCCCAGCGTGCCTGAATCTTTGCCGTTGCCTTGCGCAGCGCCGCCTCAGCATCAATTCCCTGTTTGCGTCCAATATTGACGAGCGTAAAGAGCAGATCTCCAAACTCAAGTACCGCTGCTTCACTGGGATCATCCGTCCCACCTTGAATACGAGCCACTTTATCGTCGGTGCTGACCGTCTGACCGTGAGCGCTAACCGCTTTATCACGGGCGCAGACCGCCTGCTTGTACTCATCGATCTCTTGCTCGAGCTGATCAAAAACATCCTCGAGCGCTTGCCACTCAAAACCAGCGTTGACCATCTTATGTGAGATTTTTTGCGCTCGTGAAAGCGCTGGCAGCGAGCGCGGCACGTCATCAAGTAACCCCACAAAGTCTTTACCCTGAGCCTGAGCGCGCGCTGCCTTTTGAGCGCGCTCCTCGCGCTTGACATCCTCCCAAACGCGGGCAACCTCCTCGGGGCTTGCAGCAGTAAGGTCTCCAAAGACGTGCGGGTGGCGACGGATGATCTTATCATCAATGCCTTGCACGACGTCGTGGATCGAAAAGTATCCGTGATCAGCAGCAATCTGGGACTGGAGTACCACCTGCTCAAGGAGGTCACCGAGCTCCTCTTGTGCGTGCTCATAATCTTCGCGCTCAATGGCATCGACCGCCTCATACGCCTCTTCAATGATATGCTTGGCGATACTTTGATTGGTCTGTGCTTGATCCCAAGGACAGCCGCCGACATCACGCAGACGCGCTATGGTTTGCACAAAGGCGTCAAACTGGGGTACCGGTGTTGCAGATGTTGGTGTGTAGGGCAGCTGCTCACCGTACTCCTCGCGATGATTAGGCTGAGCGAGACTCGACTGTTCGAGGTCTGACTGCCCAAAGGTTGACTGATTACTCATCATCATCTCCTGATCCGAGCAGGCTCAAAAAACCAATGGCGACAGCGAGCACCTCGTCCTTTGGCTCCTTAAGCGGCAAACTCAGCTTTTTTGACTTGGGGTAATAGATCGCATGTTTAGCACGCAGTGACGACTTGAGACTATCGGGGATTTCAATCCCCTGAAAGATTAACTTGCCACTCACTAGCGCAACCGAGGTCACACCAAGCCTACTCGCACGAATACGCAAGCGCGCTCGATCAAGCAGGTTTTGAGCGGCGTCGGGCAGGGCGCCAACTGTCTGTAAGAGCTCGTGCTCAAGTTCGTCAATCTGTGAAAGGGCGACCGCGCCCGCGATCTTGCGGTAGAGCAACACACGCTTATCTGCCTCTGGGATGTATTCCTCGCTAATGAAATAATCGACCGAAACATTGATCGTGACCTCATCGAGCGCCAGATCTCCTGCCTCACCGCGAGCCTGGGCAACCGCCTCGCCAAGCATCTGAGTAAAAAGATCAAAGCCGACCGCCGAGAGATTTCCATGCTGCTCAGCTCCCATCAGGCTTCCGGCACCACGAATCTCAAGGTCACGCATGGCAACCTTCATACCATCACCAAGTTCCTGAAACTCGTTGATTGCAGTCAGCCGCTCAAATGCCTCGGGTGTTAGGCGCTCCTCAGCGGGAAACATGAAGTAGGCATACGCCTGATTTTTACTGCGGCCAACCCTGCCCTTGAGCTGGTAGAGCTGAGCCAGACCAAGTCGCTGTGAATCCTCGATGATGAGAGTATTGGTGTGCGGATTATCGATGCCTGATTCGATGATAGTGGTCGCGATCAGTACGTCGAGCTCACCGGCGGCAAAGCGCTCCATCACCGCTTCGAGCTCTTTTTCTGAAAGCTGTCCATGAGCAATGCCGATGCGCGCCTCGGGGGCTGCCTTTTGCACGCGCTCAGCCGCATCATCCATCGTACGCACGCGGTTACTCACGTAATAAACTTGGCCATCGCGGGCAAGCTCAAAGCGGATAGCAGCACTCACCACATCTTCGTCCCACTCGCCCACCTTTACTTCAACGGGCATACGCTCGGCAGGCGGGGTCTTAATGAGACTCATGTCACGAACGCCTGATAGTGCCATCTGCATGGTACGCGGAATGGGTGTCGCCGAAAGCGTGAGCACGTCGACCTGCTCACGCATGTTTTTGAGCTGTTCTTTTGCCTGAACACCAAAGCGATGCTCTTCATCAATGATAACCAGGCCGAGGTTCGCAGGATTCACGTCATTTGAAAGCAGTCGATGAGTGCCAACAAGCATGTGCACCTTGCCCTCGGCAAAGTCAGCCAGCGCCTGTTTTTGCTGGGCAGGGGTGCGAAAGCGCGAGAGCACTTCAACGCGCACATCATAGGGGGCAAAGCGCTCAAAGGCATTGGTAAAATGCTGCTGCGCCAAGATGGTGGTCGGGCACAAAAACATGACCTGCTTATCAGCTTGGATTGCCTTAAACGCCGCACGCAGTGCCACCTCGGTCTTGCCAAAGCCAACATCTCCACAAAGCAGGCGATCCATCGGTCGACTGGACTGCATGTCTGCCTTAATGTCAGCAATGGCACTGAGCTGATCTGGGGTCTCTTGGTAAGGAAAATCTGCTTCCATCTCGCGCTGCCAGCTCGTGTCTTCTGGATAGCGATACCCCATGACGCTTGCGCGGCGGGTGTAGAGATCAACGAGATCAAAAGCAAGGTGCTTGACCGCTTTTTTCGCCTTATTGGTTGCCCGCGTCCAGTCCGCACTGTTTAAGCGAGTCAGACGCGGATTTGAACCATCGGGTCCGACATAGCGTGTGAGCCGATCAACGAGCTCAAGCGGAACGTAAAGCTTGTCCTGAGCAGCGTATTCGAGCAAAAAGTAATCGCGTTCAGTGTCTTCATCGACCTTCATACGCACAATGTCGGTAAAATGCGCGATGCCGTACTGGGCGTGGACGACGTAATCGCCCGGCTTAAACGGAAAGGTAATCTGGGTGGGATCGATGATCTTTTTCTTGGCGCGCTTGGCAGATCGGTGAGCCATGTCCGCAATGCTCAAGATGCCAAGCTGTGCTGACGGAACAATCACGCCACTTGCGATGGGGTCATCAACGAGGGTGACGAGATTTTTAGGCAGCCGATCGATATGCTCCTCGCGCGGCTCATCGCGAATCAAGCGCATGAACGGGATATGCTCATCGGTCAAGCGAAGCTCAAGCGATTCGCGAGCACTTCGATCTGGCACAGCAAAGACTGGCTTAAATCCGGTGTTAAGCAGAGTCCTAAGCTGCGTAAAGAGCTTGCCCTCACCGCCTTCAATCGCTGGGCGCGAGATTGCAAGCTCAGCATCGACCTGTGTGCCAACTCGCATGATCGACACGAGGGTCAAACGCTGTTGCGAGCCAAAATTGAGGGCTTGCGGCGCTACATAGAGCCCCTCGAGTGGGTTTTGGGCGGCACGCTTGATCGCCTTCGCAAGCTCCCCTGAGCTGCCAGCATTCGCCTGCGCCAGGGGAGCGTGAAATGCATGAACTTCTGCCTTGTGTTGCAGATCCTCGTAAAGACGGACGGCATCATCATAAAGCGCCCGCGGCTCACTCAAAACCACGAGCGTGTGCTCTGAGGCATGTGCAATTAGGTTAGTTATCTGCTCGTGCAAAAGCGGTAGATATTGATCTACACCAGCAAAGAGCTGATAGTTCTGCAAGCGCTCAACATCATGGGCAAGGTCGCGATCATCCTGCGATGCCTGATAGAGCAGACGAGTTGCCCGCTTTGCTCTATCAGGCGTGAGTGCAAGCTCTCGGCACGGGTAGACGATGATGGTATCGACATCGCCGATGGTTTGACCGGTAAGCGGCAGCACCTTTCTGATGCGATCAATCTCATCGCCAAAGAACTCGAGTCGATAAGGACAGCTCTCTTGAGCTGCGAAAATGTCGATACTATCGCCGTGCACATAGAACGAACCTGGGACGCTCGCGCCATCGATCTGCTCATAACCGCGGGCAATCAACTCATGAGCTACCTGGGTCGGCTCGTGCTCCTCACCCAACTCAAAAGTTAACGGCTCAAAATACGCATGGTCTGCTGGAACGCACTGCAACAATGCACGTGAACTTGCGACCACCACACAGGCGTTACCACGGGCAAGCTGATGCACGCATTGGCAGCGCTCAGCAACCGCCTTGGAACCTTGAGCATCAAGACCATCTTTTGACCACGGCATATCGGTGCGTGTTGGGTAGCGATATACCTTTTCAAGGCCTAAGTAAGCGGCAAGTGCATGGTAGACACGATCTGCAGCTTCTTCTCCTGGCACCAACACCAAAAACGGCCGAGGATACCGATTAAAGAGCGCGGCGATCATGAGCGGACGCGCAGACTGAGCCACCGCAAGAGCGCCGTCTTTGCCAGAAAGCAGCTTACTCTCAACGGCGCCAAACTCCTCTGATCGAGCTAGCTCTTTACTAATAAGATCAATGAGCATGTATTTTCCTTTAGATAGAAACCTCAAACAGTATAATATCCCCTCAGACAGACACGAAATTAACTACGCACAAAGATCAGGGACTCATCGGGATGCCGCGCGAAAAGAATATCGTCAAAACCAATCGAGCAATCACCGCGTGCCAACGCATGGAGCTTCTCTATCCTGATCCTGAGTGTCAGCTTGATAACACCAATGCATTTACCCTAGTCATCAGCGTGTTGCTCTCAGCACAAACTACCGATGCGGCGGTTAACAAGGTCACCCCTGAGCTATTTAGACGCTGGCCGACGCCATATGCGATGGCTGAGGCTGACCCTGGCGAGGTTGGCAAAATCATCAGAAGCATCGGGTTTTGGAAGACTAAGGCAGCACGGGTGGTTGAGGCAGCCAAGATGATCGTTAGTGATTTTGGCGGCGAGGTTCCGCACACGATGGAGGAGCTCACGCGCCTACCTGGTGTGGGGCGCAAGACAGCAAACATCGTGCTCAACGACATCTTTGACATCGTTGAGGGAGTCGCGGTCGACACTCACGTCTTTAGGATCTGCACACGGCTTAAGATTACGAACAAAAAGACGCCACTCGAAGCCGAGCAAGATATTTTGAAGCTCGTGCCGCAAGAACACTGGAAGGCGATGAACCACCAGTTTGTACTGTTTGGGCGCGAATGGTGCGATGCGAAAAAGCCGAGGTGTTCGGCCTGTCCGCTTTACGACATTTGTCCGAGTGCAGAAAAACTCCTGATGAGTGGCAAGGCGGTTTAGGCGCCTACAGTGCAGCGCCGCTCGTGAAAAACCAACCAGTTCCCATCAACATCACCAGCAGGGTAAAACAAACGAGCCCAATAATGCTCCATTTTTTTTCGCCAGACAAAAACGTTTGGGGTGACACCTGAGAGGCAACCCGCAGATAAGCTGGGGTGTTTACGGTCGCTCCATAATAGATCTGAAACAGTGCCGAAACCGCAATGACACCGATACTTGACGCCCAACCCATGTGACCTTTGATGCTCAAACTCACAAGGTTGTAAATAAAAAACCAGACAAGCAGATACATCATCATGAACTTCATGCCATGAGCAAAACCCCAGATAGGCGGCACCAACGCAGCACCTAAATTGAAGCGAGGCATCCGCGGGAGCTCGTCGTTTTGGTGCAACTCAAGCACCATGCCAATCGAGCTTTTAGGGTGATCTGGGTCAGCGGGGCAGCTGAGGTCGGGATTAAGCTCAATGAAATTATTCTCTTTAATGCTATAGCCAACAAAGCGCATGCCAGGACGTGGCTCATGAGGAATCTCGACTGTACCCACCTGGTCACCCGCCTGATTGGAAGGCTCGCTTGTATCGGCTTGAAACTCGTGCTTATCCACCATTACTTTGCCCTTGCTTGTCCTTAAAAGAACGCGCTCACCACAGCAATGATCACGATGCCAGGGAGCAGATTGATCACTTTAACCTTAAGGTACCCCAAGACGTTGCCCGCAAGCGCCAAAATCAGAACGCCACCAAGTGCACTAATCGAAGCGATCATGAGATCGGTGAGATACGGATTAATGAACACCGCAAAGAGCGCGATAAGCCCCTCAAATACGATGATAGAAACCGATGAAAACGCAACACCGAGCCCAAGTGTTGCGCCAAGGATAAGCGCGCTTGCTCCATCGAGGACGCTTTTCATGAGTAAAGTGGAGTTATCGCCAATACCTGCCTGCAAAGGACCAAGGATCGAAAGTGCTCCTGCACAAAATAGCACGGTCGACACAGTAAAGCCCTGAACAAATGACGACTGGTTTGGCTTATCCTGAGATCCTTTAGCACTTTGTCCATCATCCTTGATTGAATTGGGGATGAGGTGAGCGATTTTGCTCTCGAGCCAGTGGCCAAAACTGCCCACCCGATCATCGAGGGCGAAAATCTCGCCAACCACACCACCCACAACGAGGGTTGCCGACAAGATCAATAGCGCAAAGTCGCCCATAGCACTCTTGGTCATCTCGGTCATACCGTTGTAGGTCATAAAGATCGCCATCGCCATGATGGCAAGGGCAACCGCTGCAAAGCACGTGTCCTTGAATCGGATCACGCGTGCCTTGAAAAACGCACCGATTAAAGCGCCAACAAATACCAGCGCACCGTTGAGCAAGACTGCTGTCATGCAGATCTCCTTGGGGTAATCAAAAAACTGACAACGCCTGAGCCTAGCACGATCAGCCGCTCTTACCCTCGTTTAATCGCTATCCAGCAGACCTCACACGCAAGCGACATACTCCCCTCCTCACTCAAAGACATGCCTTCGACAGGCACCGCGCCTTGCATCACGACCTCGTAATAGCCTTCACGAGCAAACACTTGAAGCTGCGGTAAGGTGGTCGGCATATCGCCCACCAAAACGGGCGTGCAGACTACACCATACTGCTGAGGATCAAGCTCGATGCGAGCGCTCGACGCTCCACCAGCTTCTAACCTCGCCACTCCCCACTGGTCACCCGCAAGGCGCAAGGCGCTCAGCACACCATCGATCTCGTTTGCCTGCAAGCGATCGGCTGCCAGATGCTGCAACGAGGCACGCTCCGCCTGAATCTCACGAGCCTCAAAATATTCTGCCTGCGCATGACGAAGACGCGCCGCATGCACCGAAAGCTCTGTTGCCGTTAATCCCTGCGCCACAGCAGACTGAGCGATGAGATCAGCTGTATTGACGAGCTCTGCACGAATACTTTGTGCCTGTGCTTCAGAAAACCGAGAAGCGCCCGACACATTGAGGCTCGGAGTGCGCACACCCTGAGCGCTATTCAAGAGTTGCATGACAATGGTTTGCAGTTCTTGCCCAAACTGCTCGTGGCTAGCAGCCGTGCTATCGTTTTCCACCACGCTTGCTTGAACACCACCGGAAGCATGCACATCAACCAGCTCCTCAGCATGACGCAGCGCCTTGATCTCCTTTTCATGAATAATGGGAGTGCCATCTGGCAAAAACTCAGGGAGCCGCAAATCGCCTGCGCTCGACGCAGTGTCGCCGTCACCTGCTGCTGACTGATCCGCAGTCTTATGTTGTGCACCGTTTGTTGTGCTGTCAGCTGATAGACCAGCTCCCACCCAAAAGCGTCCCTTGCTTGCGCCCTCATCATTCACGGCTTGCAGACGCTCTACCTGCGACAACATATCTGCATAGCGCAGCTGCCAAAATGCATGAGAGCCACCAAGGAGCACCACAAACACCAAGAGCGATCCTGCAATCCTCACAACACTTGACTCTCGCCGGCATGATTGCTTTGAAGATGGTCGTAATTGCTGATGCGCCTGCACACGTGCTTGCCCAGCAAGTAGCTCTTGCGTGTGATGCGATCGACGATACTGATCCATGGCTGCCTTTCTCGTTGACATCATCTTTTGTGAGAGCCATGATGCCGCAGATACGCCATAAATCCGTCGTGGTCAGCCAATCAAAACGCAGTACCTTACCGCTGCCTTACCGCTATGAACCCATTTTTTTCTCAATAAGCTCAAACGCCCACTGAGAAACAGTCGCTAATGCAAGAGTCGCTTTGCGTTGTGCCGAGAAGTACGGGTTTTTTCTCATCGCAGGAAGTTCACGGGTAAATCGCTCACGTGCCACCACAAGCGCACGATGTGCTTCGCACTGATCAACACCGCCCTCACTTGCCAATAAAGCTCGGTGGTAATCGGCCAAATGTGCGTGAAAAACCCTGAACTCATATGCCGTTTTAAGCTTGTTGTACATCGCCTGATCAACAGAGCAAAGCTCATCAGTCACATACGAATCACGACCGCTCAACCACGCACGCTCCTGGTCGAGGGACTTTTGGGCATTGTAGCCAGACATCGTGATTGAGCCCTCGCGCGTGATATAGCAATAAAGCGCCCTCGTATCAAAGACCGCGCGCCCCGCTTCCATCACCAAATCGCTGATCGCAAAGGCATCCTCATACGCCACGCCCTCAACAAACGGTACGGCGAGCGCTAATCGTCTCGTCATGAGCTTGGCAGGCGCATAGACATACCCTTGGGTAATTGCATGAAGCAGTGCCTGATGACCCTCAAGGATGAGGCCTTCTGGCAGCGGTCTATCACGATCATCGGCGTTAGTCGGAGCAACCGAGTGCAAAAACCATGAACTTGGATGAGCGATCTCGGGCATGCGCTGACCTGCCTTGCAGCAGGCAAGCTCGGCGTCGTGACAGATCAAATGCTGATACAGATCCTCATACATCCGCGGGTCAACACAATCATCGCTGTCGAGATAAGCCACGTACGCACCTGTTGCAGCCAAAGCTCCTGCATTGCGCGCCGCTGACAAGCCTCCGTTTTCTTGGTGCACCACCTGCACCGATCGCGCGGCAAACCAGGTACGCTCGCACCCGTCAGCCATCACAAGCTCACCCGCTGCGATACGCTCATTGCGCTCGCGGGTATAGCGCACCCAGTCATCACAAGCCGCAGCGTCATCAGGCGTTGATCCATCGTCAACGAGCACAACCTCGAGATTGGGATAGGTCGAACCAAAGACCGAAGACACTGCTCGATCGATGCACTTCTTACCCACGCGATAGACCGGAATCACCACTGAGATCAACGGATAATCGGCTGCTGTTGACTGAGGTTGAAAACCGCTTTTCCAATACATTTGCACATCGTGACCAATGAGGGCATCGTGGGTCTTGAGCGGCGTCATGTAATTTGAACCGTAAAGGCGCGAGAGCATCTCGTGATAATTGCGCGGGCACAAAAACTGCTCACCCTCAAACGACATGCGCATCAAATCCGTACACCACGAGCGCTCGTACGTACTCTTATTGATCGCCTCAACGCCAGTGGGCAGCGCAACACAATCCCACACCTGAGGGCTTGTGTCATCGGTACACCGCGCGAGCTTTTCGAGCTTTTTAAACCATGCCTCACGCGGACAGCGCAAGAGCACCAAAGCAGCCAGCCACTTTGCCAAACCGCGGGCAGATCGCACCTCGTCCAAACGCGGCGTCCTCCACGCAAACAAGCGAGCCGTTGTCAGCACCAAGCGGCTGAGCTGCTCCCGATGCTTGGCGCGCACGTCCGTATCCCGAGGTGCGTTATCCAAAACAAGCACATCGACAAACACCCCGAGATCCTTGACCACAGTATTATCGCGCGGATCACCTGCGGTGCGTGCATCAACCAAGCGCGCGAAGGCATAGCCGTAATCTGCATGACTTCGCCAGTCGAGACACTTAAACGCAGGAGAATCCTGGCTTGCCTCCCACGCCTGATACTCTCGGATAAATCGATCATGATCAGGACGCAGCAAATAAACATCGATGTCGTCATCCCACGGGATAAATCCTTGGTGACGCACAGCACCGAGCAGGGTTCCTGCCCCTAAAAAGTAGGGAATCTCACGCTCAGTGCAAAAACGATCAAACTCACGCAGCACACCAAGAGCAACCTGTTTTCTCTCATCAGCAGAAAGCCAGCTCTGCATACATCCTCCCTGATCCACTTGGATCTCATGATCAGTTCATTCCGATCATAATCAACCCATCCTAGCAAAAGGACAACCAAAAATATGTATATACGCTTGCGCTTGCGAATTGTGTCCCGGTGTCACTCACAACTTGTGCTATCGTTACGCAAGTTTTGCGCTCAGATTGATTTGGTGCTTGAATTTTTAAGCACCACGACGATTGAGCAATAAACCACATACGTTCCATCGGGTCAGTGAGCCCGGCAGACAACATGGTCTGCAGACCACACGAGAGGCGGTATATGGATACTACTGCACGCGAGAGCGCCGTCGCAATTGAAACGGCTGCACATGAAGAAGTACTCAGCTCGGTTCAAACCGAAATCAAGCCGGAGCAAAACAATCTTCCTATTATTGCCCCTGATCAAAAACCACCCCGCCGACTGCTGCTTCCTTTGAGCATTCAGCACACGTTTGCCATGTTTGGCGCAAGTGTTTTGGTGCCGCTGCTCTTTGGTATCAATCCTGGCATCGTACTGCTGATGAACGGTATCGGTACCCTGCTCTTTCTTTGGATCGGTGGATTTAAGGCTCCCGCTTATCTCGGTTCGAGCTTTGCCTTCCTCGGCCCCGGCGCGTTGATCATTGGCACTCACGGTGGAGCAGCACTGGGCTTTTCGTACGCCCAAGGCGCATTTATCGCCGTCGGTGTCATCGGCTGCTTGCTCGCCGCAATCATCTTTAAGTTTGGCACCCGCTGGATTGATATCTGCCTGCCACCAGCTGCGATGGGTTCAGTCGTGTCACTCATTGGTTTTGAGCTTGCTGGCACCACAGTCACTGGACAGACCGGCTTAGCCGGCGAGATCGGCGCACACATCATGAGTAACGGCGCCATTGTTGCAAGCTGGCAAGATCTCACCATCTTTGGCGTAACGCTTTGCACGGCAATCTTTGGCTCGATCCTCTTTAAGAAGTTCTTCTCAACCATCCCGATCTTGATCGCTATCATCGTGGGCTATATCACCGCTGCCTTCCTCGGCCAGGTTGACTTTGCTCCAGTACTCGCAGCCCAGCTCTTCACCTTGCCGCACTTCCAGGCACCTGCCTTTGACGTCGCTGCGATGATCACGATGCTCCCTGCGATTCTTGTCGTGACCGCTGAGCACATCTCTCACCAGGTTGTCACCTCAAACATCATCGGCCGCAACCTGATCAAGAATCCAGGCTTGCACCGCACGATCTTTGCCGACAACTTCTCGACTATGCTTTCTGGTTTGGTCGGCGGTGTGCCAACCACAACTTACGGCGAAAACATCGGCGTTATGGCAATCACCCGCGTCTACTCGGTCTACGTCATCGCAGGCGCCGCGATCATCTCGATTCTCATGGCGTTTATCGGCCCGCTCTCGGCACTAATCAGCACCATCCCTGGCAACGTCATCGGCGGTGTTACCTTCTTGCTCTACGGCATGATCGGTGCTTCAGGCATTCGCCTCTTAGTCGATAAGGGCGTGGATTACTCCAAGAACAAGAACCTTATCCTGACGAGCGTCGTCTTTGTCACCGGTCTTTCGGGGCTGACGGTGAGCTTTGCAGGCGTAAGCTTCTCTGGCATGGTACTGGCAAGCGTTGTTGCCGTCATCATCTCGCTGCTCTTCCACCTGTTTGACAAGCTTGGCTGGGCAAACAATTAGCCATATCGCATATAGATAGCACGGCAAAGCGCAGTTCAACCTATGTATGCGCGATTAGTTCCGCAAACAAAAGGCACCGTCACAATGTATGTGGCGGTGCCTTTTCATAGGTTGATAGTGCTTGGTTTTAAGCCGATCATTGAATGAAGGATGCGGCTAATTCGAGCAATAGCTACTGTAAACAGTACCTACTACTCCCTTAAGTGCGTCGACAGCTGTTCTGCCGATATTCCAGCACCTCACTCAGGGCGCTGATATACCAGCTCTTCAAGCGATCTTCTCATCCTGTCGTGGCGATCGGGCGACTTAGGCGTATCGACACCATGGCCAATCACCAAAAGATTAACCGGCACGAGGCTCTCGGGCAAACGCAAAACCTCAGCCACGGCAGACGCGTTAAACGCACAGACCCACACGCTTTGCAGACCAAGTTCGGTCGCGGCGAGCATCATGTGATCGGTCACAATCGTGGCATCAATGTCGCCACTGGGCTTGCCATCCCGCGTACGCACCCACTGCTCATCCTGATGCGCGCAAACCACCATCACGAGCGGGGCGCCAAAGGTGCGAGCGACCTCTGAAAGCTCGTCAAGATACGTCTCGTGCGTACAGACAGCAATGCGAAATGGTTGATTATTGCGAGCGGTTGGTGCCACACGAGCTGCTTCAAGAATGTAATCAATCTCGTGCTGGGCAACTGGCTCGTCACTGTACTGGCGCGACGAGTAACGGGTCTTCATCAGATCAAGTAACGACATGATCATCCCCCTTGACATATGCTTGAGTCGTTCTGTTATATGCATATGCGCCCGCACGCGAGCCTAAAGCCGCATTACAGGCGCATAGTCAACTATGTCAACTCTTTAGGACAAGCCAAACCAAAGCGCAACCTTAGGCGCATATCCCATCACAAAAATGATGAGGATAAGGGTAGGTACGCCATAGGCAAGCCAGGGGCGAGCCCACTTGGGAAATTTCAAGCCCTCGCCCGTATCGGCCTCCTTGACGAAGTTATCCCAACCCCAGCCAAAGCGGTGGACGCAGAACAAGACGTAAATCAAGCTACCGAGCGGAAGCAGGTTGTTCGAGACAATGAAGTCCTCGATGCCCTGAATATCACCGATAGCGGGGATCTCGATACCTGACCACACGTTAAAGCCAAGTGCACACGGCAACGAGAGCACCGTGATCAGGATCGCGCTCCTAATGACTGCCTGGCGACGGGTAATGCCAAAGCGATCGCAGGTCATTGCGATGATGTTCTCAAACACCGCAATAACGGTTGAAAGCGCCGCAAAGCTCAAGAACACGAAGAACAGAGTGCCCCAGAGCTGACCAAGCGGCATCTGGTTAAAGACGCTCGGCAGCGTCACGAAGACGAGTGATGGGCCTTGATCAGGGCTCACACCAAAGGCAAAGCACGCAGGGAAGATGATAAGACCTGCGAGCAGTGCCACGAGGGTATCCAAGCCGCAGATGCGAACTGCCTCACCCGTGAGCGCACGCTCCTTGCCGATGTAGCTACCAAAGATGGTCATTGCCGCGATACCGGTTGAAAGCGTGAAGAACGACTGACCCATGGCTGCATAGACAGCATCACCAAAGCTAGCCCAGCCATCCACGAACATCTTGCTGAAGTCTGGCACGAGGTAGAACGCCAAGCCCTCGGCAGCGCCAGGAAGGGTCACACTGCGAACAACAAGTACGAGCATCACGACAAACAACGCACTCATCATGATCTTAGTGATGCGCTCAACGCCGTTTTGAAGACCGAGGCTGCAGACCAAAAAGCCCAGGACGATGGTAACCAATGCCCAGCCGATCAGCTCGGTCGGGCTTGAGAGCATGGCACCAAAGACGCTGCCAATCTCTTCGACACTCGCATTGTTAAAGGTGCCAAGCGCGGTCTTGAGTACGTAGGAAAACATCCAACCGCAGACCACGGTGTAGAACATCATGAGCAAAACATTACCGGCGTATGCCCACCACTTGTAGAAGCGCCAGCCCTTTTTCTCGGGCGCAAGCACGTCAAACGCCTTACCAGCAGAGCGCTGGCTTGCGCGGCCGACAGCAAACTCCATAACCATGACGGGCACGCCGAGAATGACTAAGAAGACGAGGTACAAAAGGACAAATGCAGCGCCACCGTATTCACCAGTGATATAAGGAAATCGCCAGACGTTTCCTAATCCAATGGCACAACCAGCAGAGATCAGCATAAAGCCCAAGCGCGAAGCAAATCGCTCGCGCGTCACTCCTGATCCCAGTCCTGGTTGTTGCACAGTGCTCGGTGTTGCATTTGAGTCACTCATGCGCCTGTCTCCTTTCTTTGAATCGATGCACTCACCACGAGCGCGGACTTACAAGCCAATCCATTCGGCGATCTTTGGCATCCAGCCAAGCACGATGATCACCAGAATGAGCG
>JAEZXW010000028.1 GCA_023419515.1 Actinomycetes bacterium | reverse complement strand
CATGACCGCACAAACAAGCATCGACCAAATGGCCAACGTGCGCATCTCAATGTTGCGGGTGATCTCGTGCTTATCGCCCTGCCAGAGCTTCCAATAGAGGGCGAAGTTCAACGCACCGGCGCACATCATCACCATGAGCACCGCCTCGAGCGACACGCTGTGATAGTAGTTCATACTCGTCGACATTGGGGTGAATCCACCCGTTCCAAAGGCAGCTGCCGAGAGTGAAAATGCATGAAAGACCGAGCGAGCAAACGAAATACCCTTGACCATACAGCCAATTGTCAAAAGCGCTGTACCAATGCCAACAAACACGGTAGTAATCACCGCAGCAAAGCGAACGGTTGTGATGATGTTGGGCAAGATAGAATCACCCTTGCCCTCAGCACGATAAAGCGAGCCTGCCCCCGATGACTGTGCGAATACACCAATGCTGAGTGCAATGGTGATGATGCCCTGACCTCCGATCACGTGGGTCAACAACCGCCAGATGTTGTGCGCATACGGCAGATGATCAACGTCCGCAATAACCGCAACACCCGTTGTAGTAAAGCCAGAAACCGAGTCGAAGAATGCATCGATAGGCTGGGTAAAGTGGCCACTCAGCCAGAGCGGCAAGGCACCCACGATCGAAATAGCAACCCAGGTCAAACCGGTGAGCAACACCGCTTGTGGGCCGCTCAGCGCTCCTGGTCTGATCTTTGCGAGTCGAAGCAAAGCGCCGATAAAAAGTGTCACGCCCGCACTTAAGGTAAAGTCAAAGGCAGGGTCAATTTCTTGGGTGATAAGGGCAACAACCAGCGGGATCAGCATAGTAAGCCCGACCACGATCAAAATCGTGCCGATAAAATGTCCAACAACCCTGAGGTCATTGAGGGTAAATCGGGGCCACATATCCTACCGCGCAATAACAAACGACAAAAATGACACGAGAGCTAAAAAGATTAAAAAGCCAACAACGATCAAGATAAGGCGCAGATATGCCTCGAGCGGAGCCAGGTTGACTCGCTCGTTACACAAGCTGATCAGGTGTTGTATGACGTGTCGAATCCGACTCATGCCCTCACCATACGTTTCATGACAAACTGCTTGACGCTCGCAATGCTCCCAATTATGACGCAAAATAGGGTCAAAAACTCAAGGCGTCCTGCAAGCATTTCGATCATGTAGCAGACCTTTAATGCCGCGGGCATCGTCGCTGAGGTGATGCCAACCGAAAACCCCGCATTACTCGCAACCGAAACACTCTCAAAGATAGCGTCGAGCGGGGCATACCCCATGAGCACACCAACGACGCCACCTGCCAGATACGTCATCGTGTAGAGCAAGAAAATGACGAGCGCTGATCTAGCCACCGACGTCGTGATAATGCGCCTGCCGAGGTGCTGATAGTGTGCCACTTCAATTGCGTGACTTGGCATGAGCACCTGTTTTATCTGCGAAAGCAAGAACTTAAACACGATGGCAACACGAATTGCTTTGATACCACCGCTGGTTGAGTTTGCCATGCCGCCCATACCCATAGCCAGAATCAAGGCAAACACCGCACCCTGCGGCAACATACTCGAGATCTGCCCGCTATAGAGCAGGCCAAATCCTGTGTTAGTGGCACCAGAAACAACGGTAAAGATACCGCGACGCAACACGCCGAGTGGCAGCTGAGAAAAATAAGGATCGTACGCCAGCGAGGCAGAAAACACTGCAAGGATCAGGGCGACCCAGAATGCAAAAGTACGAGCCTCAGCATCGGCCATAAAATCACGCACCGCAAGGCCAACAGACTCGCGACCATCGCCAACACCAGAGGTCATCTGTGTGCGGGCAAACACATGAGCATAAAGCGCAAAGTTTACGACGCCTGCTAGCATGACAAAGTAGAGCACGATCTCTAAAACAAAGCTGTGGTAGTAGATAATTGATGAGCTCATGGGAGAAAAGCCACCGGTTGCAAACCCAGCACAAACCAGTGAAAACGCATGCACCAGCGCAGTGTGCCAAGGCAGTCCTGCAGCCATAATGCACAGCCACACGCAAATCGTTGACATCGTCACGATCTGAATGGTGATGCCCATGATAAATCGTGATGTGCGCGCGAGCGCAGGAAGCACCTGCTCTTCTCGACCTTCTGCTTGCACCAGCAAACCTGAGCCGGTCACGCGAAAGAAAGAACCGATACCGAAGGCGATGACGACAAAACCAACACCGCCCACGAGCTGCAGGATATGTCGCCACAGCGTGTACGACACTGCCATATGGTTAACGTTAACCGCAACCGTTACGCCAGTGTCGGTGATACCAGAGATCGACTCGAGCCAAGCGTCTAAAAATGATGGAAAGTGCCCACTCATCCAGAGCGGCAATGCCCCATAACACGAAAGAACCACCCATACGGTGGCAACGGTCATAAGTGCTTGAACGCGGGTGAAACCCTGGGGAAAAAGATGAGTAAATCGCATAGCCGAGCCTAAGGCACAGCCAAAACAAAATACAAAGAAAAAGTCGACCGCCGGTTTTGTCTCGCCAAAAAGGAGCGCCACTCCCATGGGGATTAACATGAGAGTGGCAAATCCGACCAAAAATATTCCCATGTAGTGAATGACGATTTTCACGTCATTGAGATAAAAGCGAGACCACATGACAGGGCCAAAGCATCCTTACTAACATGAGCAAAGCCGCTGGCTGTAATCAGCAGCGCCCTCACTGACTCGGTCAAACGCTGATCACGCACTGATAAGCAAGGGTGCAGTCAGCTTATCGCTTGTTAGTAGCAAACAAGCCTTGTTCTTGGTTGGCGTCAATAATAGCAGTATCGCCATCAAAAAGATCACCATCGATGAGCATCGTCGCGATTTTATCAACAACCTGCGTCTGAATAAAACGCTTGAGCGGACGAGCACCAAAGACAGGATCCAAGCCACCGAGGGCAAGCATCTGCTTGGCGGCATCAGTGAGCTCCAGCGTGATCTTGCGATCTGCCAGACGCTCGCGCACACGCTCAAGTTGGATGTCGACGATCTTTTCGATCTCTGCCAAGCCGAGCGGCTCAAAGATCACCACATCATCGATACGGTTGAGGAACTCCGGTCTAAAGGTCTGCTTGAGCGCCTCATCAATCAAAATCTGACGCTCCTCTGCTGAAGCATTGTGCTGCGCAGCATCAGCGATGGCATGGGCGCCAACGTTTGACGTCATGATAATGACGGTATTCATAAACGACACCACGCGACCTTGACCATCCGTGAGACGGCCGTCATCGAGCACCTGCAAGAGGATGTTAAAGACATCGGGGTGAGCCTTTTCCATCTCGTCAAGCAGCACCACACTGTATGGTCTGCGGCGAACCGCCTCAGTCAGCTGACCACCTTCTTCATAACCCACATAGCCTGGAGGGGCACCGATCAAGCGCTGAACCGAAAACTTCTCCATGTACTCACTCATGTCGATGCGAACGAGTGAGGCCTCGTCATCAAACATGATGCTCGCAAGGGTCTTAGCAAGCTCGGTCTTACCGACACCAGTTGGACCTAAGAACAAGAAACTACCCAAAGGTCGATGCGCATCCGAAAGTCCCGCGCGCGAGCGGCGAATTGCGCTTGCGACCGCATGAACTCCCTCATCCTGACCAACCACGCGCTCGTGGAGCATATCCTCAAGATGGCGCAACTTATCAAGGTCACTCTGCATCATCTTGCTGACCGGAATACCCGTCCAACTTGCGACAACAGCTGCAATCTCCTCGCTCGTTACCTCCTCCTTGAGGATGCCGCCCTCCTGTTTTTGGGCGAGCGCCTGTTCGGCATTCGTGTACTGTGACTCCAGCTCGGGGATAGTGCCGTAACGAAGCTCAGATGCGCGCGAGAGATTACCTTCACGCGTTGACCTGTCCATCTCAGTCCTTGCGTTATCGAGCTCAGCCTTTAGGCGCTGAACCTCCTCGACCGCTGACTTTTCATTTTGCCAAGCAGCTTTGACGCTATCGAGCTTTTCTTGGACGCCGGCCATCTCTTTACGCAAGATCTCAAGGCGCTCTTGTGAGGCGTCATCTGTCTCTTTCATGAGCGCCTGCTCTTCGATCTTAAGTTGAATGAGCTGACGATCCAGCGCATCGATTTCAACCGGCATCGAGTCGAGCTCCATGCGCAGACGACTTGCTGCCTCGTCGATCAAGTCAATCGCCTTATCAGGCATAAAACGGTCGGTAATATAACGATGAGCGAGGTTTGACGCACTTACAAGCGCACCATCGGTAATGCGTACGCCGTGGTGAATTTCGTACTTTTCCTTCAAACCGCGCAGGATAGCGATGGTATCTTCCACCGTAGGCTCGCTAACATACACGGGCTGAAAACGGCGGGCGAGCGCCGCGTCCTTCTCGACATACTGACGATACTCATCAAGGGTTGTCGCGCCGATCATGTGCAGCTCACCACGGGCAAGGGCGGGCTTCAGGATGTTACTCGCATCCATCGAGCCCTCGCTGGCACCTGCGCCCACGATCGTGTGTAGCTCATCGATAAAGAGCACCACGCGACCCTCAGCCTCTTGCACCTCCTTGAGTACCGCCTTTAAGCGATCCTCAAACTCGCCGCGATACTTAGCACCTGCCACGAGCGCCGACATATCGAGCTCGATCAGGTCACGCTCTTGCAGCGATTGCGGTGCATCGCCCTCGACGATACGCTGGGCAAGGCCTTCAACGATAGCGGTTTTTCCTGTACCAGGCTCGCCGATCAAAACGGGGTTGTTTTTGGTGCGACGAGACAAGACCTGCATCGTGCGACGGATTTCATCACTGCGACCAATCACCGGGTCAAGCTTGCCTTGGCGAGCAAGATCGGTGAGGTTACGTCCGTAAGTTGCTAATGCCTCAAACTGCTGTTTGGAGTCAGGCGAAGTGACGCGAGAACTCCCACGCAGATCCTCGTATGCTTGCTTGACACGAGCCTGGGTGATACCCGCGCCATTGAGAGCACTGCCCGCATCATCCTTGCTGGCAGAAAGCGCCATCAAGAGATGCTCTGAGGTGACAAAGCTGTCGTCCATTTCGCGGGCAATTTCCTCAGCATCCTTGATGGTCTGAATAAGCGCACGATCCACCTGAAGCTCGCGATCACCCGAGACAACAGGTAACTGTGCCAAACGCGCATCAACGAGCTCCTGAAGGGTTTGAGGATGAGTGCCGATGCGCTCGATGATTGCATTAATGTTGTGCTCTGGGGCACTGACCAGTGCCTTGAGGAGATGAAGCGGGAGCACTGTCGCGCTTTTTGCTTGTTCAGCAATGGCAACTGCCTGCTGCAAAGCCTCCTGCGCGGTCACCGCCAATCGTTCAAATCTCATAGTTATTTCCTTCCGAGCAAGGCCTGCATGGCATCAACCGTGCCTACTGCCTGCTCACTCGGGGTGACAGGCAGTGCATCCTCGCCTATTTCTTGTTGCGTTGTTAGTTCATGTTCAGCATCATGCAGAGCATTGTGCGAGCTCAACGGAATTTGAGGCTCAAGCGTTGGCGATGCGGTGAGCGCGAGACTGGCGTGACTCCCATGGCGCTGCCCGGCATCGAGCAAATGTTCTGGAGGGGTGGAGCTTGTCTGGCTCGGCAAGAGCGCTGCAACCGTTGCACGCACCTTGTACTCATGCATCTGCTCTTCAAGCTCAGCGACACGATCGCGCAGCGCTTCGATCTCTGCTTCGCGCCCCTGCATGCGCTCACGCATATCGAGGATGCGCACCACACCTGCAAGATTGATCCCTTCATCGGTCAGCTTACTGATGAGTTCGAGTCGCTCGATATCATTTTGCGAATAGAGTCGTGTATTGCCGCTTGAGCGTTGCGGAGTCACTAAACCCTTTGCCTCATAGATGCGCAGGGTCTGCGGATGAAGCCCGGTGAGCTCAGCAGCAACGCTGATCATGTAGAGCGGCTTGTCCTTATCTCGCTGTGCCATAATAGCGGCTCCTTACATCTATTGACTGCAAGTCAACAAGCTGTTTGTAAAGGAATTTTTCTTCGTCTGAAAGTGTTTTTGGTACCACGATCTCAACAACAACGCGCAAGTCGCCCGAAGCACTCGGACGCTTGACGCGCGGAGCACCAAGACCCTTGAGTCTCAGCTGTGCTCCATGCTGAGTTCCTGGCTCAATCTTTACTCGAACATTTTTGCCTGAGGGAGCTGGGATCATAAAGCTTCCGCCGAGTGCCGCCTCCGCCGGAGAAAGCGGGAGCTTCATCACGACGTGTGCGCCATCGCGCTCGTAAAGCTTGTGCTTCTTGATCTTTGTCACGACGATCAAATCACCGCGTGAGCCACCAAGCGTGCCAAATTCGCCGAGCTTTTTCAGTCGCAACTGACCACCATCAACAGCACCAGCTGGCACATCAACTGTCATCGTCTTTTTTTCACGCGTTGATGGAATCCGATACGTTACGGTCTTTTTGACTCCCTGAAACGCCTCATCAAACGTGATGCTCAGCACAACCGTAAGATCGCGGCCTTTTGTTGGGCGCGGCTGTGCATCCGCACTCCAAGAGTTGCCAGACCAGTCGCCAGCGACACCGTAGCCATGTCGAATGTTCGAGAAAATATCTCCAATATCCCAGGCAAATCCATCTGTTCCAACATGTTGATAAGAGAATCCACCTGATCCGCCTCCTTGGTTATAAAAGCCACCAAAGCGAGACAGCTCGTCGTATTCTTTTCGTTTATCAGGATCAGAGAGCACCTCGTAGGCCTCATTGACCTTTTTGAATCGCTCCTCGTCTTGCTTGTTTCCCTTTGTTCGATCAGGGTGAAGCTTCTTTGCTAATTCGCGATACGCTTTTTTGATCTCTTGAGTAGAGGCGCTCTCAGATACTCCCAGTGCTTGGTAATAACCCTTTGCATCTGCCATGCATCATCGCCTCATCTCTCTGATATGCGCGGCGTTCGCTTTATTTACTCCTGATCACCTGCGGGTTTTTCGCGTGCTGGGCCACCCTGAGTCACGGTCACCATAGCTGGACGCAGCACATAATCACCCATGCGATAACCCTTTTGGTAAACGTCGCGCACGGTCTCATCAAAGACTGATGGATCCTCAATCTGAGCGACTGCCTGATGGCAGCTCAAATCAAAAGGCTCACCTGCTGGATCAATGGACTGAACACCCACGCTTGCCAGCGCCTGGATGAGTTTGGCTGCAATAGCGTCAACACCACTCACAAACCCAGCGAATACCTCGTTCTCTTTGACCTGATCATCCTGCTGCTTGGCGTGATCAAGCGCGCGCTCAATATCGTCAACCACCGGCAAGAGCTCCTCAACCAAACGCTGCGTTGCACGCACGCGCTCTTGGGCGCGATCAGCCTCAGTGCGGCGACGGAAGTTTTCCCAATCAGCCTGAATACGCAAGACGCGCTCTTGTGCCTTGGCAAGCTCTGCGGCTAACACCTCAGCTTGGTCGACGTCAGGCTCTGAACTGCCTTCGTCACCGGAGTCGCCCGTGCCATCAGCTCCATCGGTATCCTCAGCGCCATCGCCACCCTCGGCAACAGCTTCAGCCTCGACAGCAAGCTCTTCCTCACGAGCAACACGCTGGGCTTCTTCTGCCTCGATTGCAGCTTGAGCTGCCTCTTCACCGCGGCGCATTGCCTCTTTGATTTGCTCCTCTTCAGAAAGCACGTGTTCCTGATCGGCGGCTGTCTGTGTCTGGTTCGACGTCTTCATATCTCCATCCTTATATGGTTTGCAAGGCGACTAAAACACACGTCTCGTATGCTTTGCCGCCTTGCACCAACCAAGTATCTATCTCACATCTTGCTACGCAATGACTTCATCCACGCGCGCTTTCAATCCAAGGTCAAGACCTTACTTCTCGTCGTCCTTCTTCTCCTCATCGACGACCTCATAATCGACCTCGATGGGTTCATCGTCCTTGGTAGACTCTTGTGCTGCCTCGCTCTCTGCCTGAGCGGAGCTGTAGACGACCTCAGAAAGCTTATAGCCAATACCCTGGAGCTTCTCGGTTGCCTGCTTGATGGCCTCGACATCCTCGCCCTCAAGCGCATCCTTTGCCTCTTGGACAACCGCCTTTGCCTCATCAGCCAAGCTTGCCTCGACCTTATCACCGAGCTCCTCGAGGGTCTGCTCGATAGAATAAGCGAGTGAATCTGCCTGGTTGCGGATCTCGATCTCTTCCTTCTTTGCCTTGTCTTCCTCTGCGTGAGCTTCCGCATCCTTCACCATGCGATCAATCTCGTCATCAGACAACGCCGAAGAGCCAGAAATCGTGATCTGTTGCTCCTTGCCGGTACCCAGATCCTTAGCTGAAACTTTCACGATGCCGTTAGCATCGATATCAAAGGTCACTTCGATCTGAGGAACACCTCGACGAGCTGCAGGGATACCGGTCAGCTGGAAGCGGCCAAGGCTCTTGTTATCGCGAGCCATCTCGCGCTCACCCTGCAGGACGTTGATCTCAACAGACGTCTGATTGTCAGCGGCCGTTGAGTAGACCTGCGTGCGACTCGTTGGCAGCGTCGTGTTGCGCTCGATCATGCGGGTAGTCACACCACCGAGGGTCTCAACACCCAGTGATAACGGAGTCACATCAAGCAAAACGATGTCATCAACATCGCCAGAAAGCACACCGCCCTGAACAGCTGCACCCATTGCGACAACCTCGTCAGGGTTCACTGACATGTTGGGTTCCTTGCCCGTCAGCTGACGGACGAGCTCCTGCACAGCTGGCATACGGGTTGAGCCACCGACCAAAATCACGTCAGAAATCTCGCTCATCGAAAGACCAGCGTCCTTGATTGCCGTGTTAACTGGCGTCTTGCAGCGATCGAGCAGATCACGGGTGATCTTTTCAAACTCTGCACGAGAAAGCGTGTAATCGAGGTGTTTAGGGCCAGTCGCATCAGCGGTAATAAAAGGCAGATTCACCTGCGTCTGATTGGTGGTCGAAAGCGCCTTCTTGGCAGCCTCGGCACCTTCCTTAAGACGCTGAAGCGCCATAGGATCCTGACGAAGGTCGATGCCATTATCAGCCTTGAATTTATCGGCGAGCCAGTCGATGATGCGCTGATCCCAATCATCACCACCAAGGTGGTTATCACCCGAGGTCGACATAACGGCAAATACGCCATCGTTGATCTCGAGGATAGAAACGTCAAAGGTACCGCCGCCGAGGTCAAAGACGAGCACGTTGCCTGTGTCGCCCGACTTATCAAGGCCATAAGCTAAAGCAGCAGCCGTCGGCTCGTTCACGATACGCAGGACATTCAGGCCAGCGATCTTGCCGGCGTCCTTGGTCGCCTGACGCTGTGAGTCATTAAAATAAGCAGGCACGGTAATAACTGCATCGTTGATCGTCTCACCCAAGCGTGCTTCAGCATCTGCCTTGAGCTTCTGAAGCAGCATTGCGCTGATCTCCTCTGGGGTGTACTCATGGTCGTCAACCTTAACAGCGCAGCGAGAACCAGTCGCGCTCACAACCTCGTAAGGAACCTGCGAACGCTCGCTTGCAGTCTCCTCAAAATTGCGTCCAATAAAACGTTTGATGGAGTAAACCGTGTTCTGCGGATTGGTTACTGCCTGGTTTTTGGCAGCCTTGCCGACAACACGCTCGCCATCCTTACGAAAACCGATGACCGAAGGGGTAGTCCTGTCGCCATCGGTGTTGATCAAAATCTCAGGCTTACCGCCCTCAAGCACTGCCATTGCTGAGTTGGTGGTGCCCAAGTCAATTCCAAGTACTTTTGCCATGTTCATCAATCTCCTTATTCACCTGTGTGGTAAGACAAGGTTTAGGTTTCATTTCAAAACAACGATCCGCCTTTATAAGGCGAGGCGCTGCAACGTGATATTCATATACCACGTGTATTCGATTTTATACATAATCTAAGTCTCTTTTTATAAGATTTTCTACGATATTTCACAAACATTACTTAAGCCTGTGAATAAGCCGCCAACGTCGCAGGTGAGAATGGGTAAAGAGAGTTCTGAGAGCCAGTTTGAAAACTAAATATGAGCTGCGTGTTGCTTGAGTGCCTGCCAAATTTCGCGTTTGAGCACCTCATTTTGAGCTTTGACCGCTTCGATAAAGTCACCCACATAGATCACCCGACGAGCTCGAAACCAACCACAGCTCCCGATCGCTAGCTCCTTCGTTAGAGCTTTACTTGAGGTCTCACTGAGCGTCTCGTTTGCTGATTCGGCAGTCGTCAGGTGAAAAAACAGCAAGCCATCAAAAACCACCACAAGCGCTGGATCAATATACTCAATAGCAAGCGTCACAGGATCATCGATCGACTGATACAAGAGATAGGTCAGCTGATCTGACTCGTGTCCCAGCGAGGAAAATGCCCGCTCGAGTGCATAAACAATTGACTCATCATGGATAGTTTCATGCGATGCACACACTAAAATCTTTCCCACAGCAGAGCCTGTCACGCGCAGATCAGAGCTGAGTTCATGCAAGCGCTGAGCTCGAGAAATAGCAAGTTTTTCGTAGAGAGCAAATTGTTCGTCAAACTCGTTCAACATCTCACCATCCTCTTTTGCTAAGCTCGCCCACCATCATCTGCCGCTTACCAACAGAATATCAATGCGCATACACCAGCGGGAACACTCCTGTTACGCTAGGACAACTCATTTATACGCTACTCGTCTAGATCACGTAATGACTGGCTCTATTATTACTCAGACATATCAACGATTCTTGTCGGCATCTCGGCAAGCCATACTGATGTTTACCGCCATCTGCCTCGCATTGATGACCGTGCTGGGCGCGGCGTCTCTTGCACCGCACTCAAGTCTGGCAGCCCCCGCCTCATACAAGATCGCGTGGTCGCACCTCAATGCAAATCACGAGGCATACCAGGGCGCCCTTGCTCCTCAAATCTCAAGCGAAGGCGATTCATTGGCAGAGGTAACCCTTGCTGCCACCCAGCAGATTAACAATACGTTACTCGTTGATATCAATGTTGAAGTTCCAGAAGATACCACGAGGCTCACCTCGCAAGTCAAACTCCTCGACACCGACGGCACGACGATTGCCCGCTCTCAAGATCGCTGGAATGATCCTGAAGCTGGCGAGCACGCCATACGCGCCTCACTCGCTCCGCAAAATGCGGCGTACAACAGCAGAAACCCGCGAGAACTCTCTCCGGGAATTTACACCGTTGAGACCCGAGTGACCCTGAACTCACTCAAGGGCAAGCGTGAGCAAACCCTGGTGTACAAGACCTATCTGCACGACACGACGCTCAGGCTTGATGGTGGCATCCTCATCAACGTCAGCCTCCCGCCTCTCATGTATCCGCTCGATCAGCAGGTGGCAGTCGCAGGAGATACCCACAACGTCGCCACTCAAGCGGGACAAAACGAGGGTCAAACGCAAGATCAGATGCAAGGTGACCCTCAAACTCAAGATGCACAAACCAAGCAGCTTTCTGCCGAGTCAGCCGCGGGCAGCCAAGGGGCGACTAGTGATCAGATAGCGACTGATCAAGCGCCAGCTAACGATCAGCACAACAGCGACGCCCCCAACGACGCAAACCAAGCTGCTGCCAATGATCAGTCCGCGCTCCTTAAGCGGTCGGATCGCATTGCCCATCAGCTTGATCTCTTACTCGAGACAACCGGTCCCGAACTCCATAACCCCATTACTCTCGTGTTTTCTCAGGTCACCCTACGAGACTGGCAGGCACTTAGCCAGACCGATGAACTCTATCGCAACCTCTTAGCCAAGATGCAGCAAAAGGTCGAAAGCGGCAAACTTAAAGTGATAAGCTCGGGCGAAAGCTATCCTGACCTCGATCTTCTGCAATCACTTGGCGCCATCAACGAAGCAAAGGCGATGTTGCTCCCTGATAAGGAAACTGCCTTTGATGACCGTCCGCTACCCGAACTCTCGGTTGAACCGGGACTACTGCTTGCTGCTCATCAGCTCTCGCGCCCGCTAAGCTATGAGCTTGAGGCAAAGGAAGTCCCGCTTATCATCCTCCCGCAAACCCAAGATGCTCCACAGAAGTTCTTGCAGGTCAACGCGAAGACAAATGCAGTGCTTTATTCTGAGTCACTCAGCAAAATGCTTACCTCGCAATCAAACGACGTCTTTATTGAAGCATTTGCTGCCGAGCACAGCCTTTTGATCGCCAGCGCCCAAGCCACCGAATCCGTTCACGATGTCCCCATGGTCTTAGTCGCCCAGCTCACGGGTGATGAAGAAGCCTTTGGCAACCTACGCAAAAACATCCAATTCTTGAGCAAAGTTTCTCTCGTACAACTCAAGTTTGCCGATAAAATCGCTGATCAAAAAACCGAGGTTCAACTTGATCTTATCGACCCAACATCAAATACCAAGCAACAACCATCGCAAACAACCTCAACAAATGGCTTAGATACTGCAGCTACCAGCTCAAGTGATGAGCCATCCAATGCAGAGACGCAAGCCATCAAAGAAGCTCATAAAAAGCTCCTTATCTTGGCAGATGCCAGCTCACCACTTTCGACGCAAGTCAAAACTGCCTGGCAGTACTTTGTGAGCGCTTCATCGGCTCAATGGCAGGCGCTTAATGAGCCCCAGGGAGCCGAGGAGCAAGCGCGCGCTGTGACCGATCTCGTTCAGAACATCTTTGACTCGATCACCATCACAAGCCCAGGCTCCAAGCTCAACTCCAACACAGCAAGTATCCCCGCCGTCATCAAAAACGTGAACGACATTGCGCTCACCCTCACCATCACTGCGCATGGATCCGGGCAGGTAAAGGTTAACGACCAAAAGTACATCGAAGGTGTGACCGCAAGCACCAAGGCAGGCGACAACTACCTGCAGATCCCAATCAAGATCGACAGCGGTCCGGCGGGCGGCAACCCCGACAAAAATGCGCTCACCATCGAGGTTCGCGCCAAAAATGAAATCGTAAAAACACAGGTCATCCCTATCGAAAGCTCTCGTGTTGACCTCAAGCTCATCTTTATAGGTGGCATCCTCCTCTTTTTGCTCATCATTATCATGATGCGTCGCCGACTCAGGGCAGCAGGCGCTTCACGAGCGCTCAATCAAGAGGCGCTGACCGAAGATACGCCAGTCATTCAAGATATCATCGAGACCCTCGGCGATAACGAACACACCCACAGTGATGCCTCCGAGGCAACCTCAGGACACAACGAACACCACCATTTTGATCTGGAAAAATTGCACAAAGAACTCTGTGAGCTTGAAGAGCGTGGTACGTTTAATGAAATGCCATCAGAGCATGCAAACGCAGACAGCGACCGCGACGCTGCAGCCGATGGCAGCCCAGATGCCAGCCGCGTGGGTGCAAATACACCAGCGGATACTCCCGATAAGTAAGGCTCCGGTGAGCTCGTGACAGTTTATCTACTCGACACCAACGTCATCCTGACCGATTCAAACGTTTTGGCAAGCTATGCTGACAAGACTGTTTATCTTCCGGACACCGTGCTTGCTGAGGTTGATAAAGTCAAGATTGGACGCGCTGATTCTGATACACGCTACAAAGGGCGCGAATTTACACGCAACCTGTTTGACCTATGTGATGGCCAATCTTTGATCGATGGTGTAACACTTTCTCAAGGCGGCACCCTCACGGTCTTGCCCTTTGACACCAAGCTCCCGATGCCTGAGGGTTACTCGATTAAAAACCCTGATGACAAAATCCTTGTTGCTGCCTTACGCCTCAAGCAAAAGCTCGATGCCAAGCAGGAACAAACCTCTGGGCAAGCCTCGACGCAAGTCCATGCCTCAGGGCAAGCCTCTCAGCTTGATCCCGAGCAGCCAGGGCCAGCTAGCTCAAAACCAAGCCTTGTGCTGGTAACCAATGACCTCAACATGCTGCTTAAAGCCCAAAGCCTTGGCATCGCAACTCTGCGCCATGACGATGAGCTCAACCTCTCGCCTATGCGCCGCTTTATCATCAGACCGTTTCAAAAGCATCGCACCGCCGTCATGATCCTGATCTTTGCGAGTGCCATTTTTATCGCGACCCTCGTCGTGACCGCATATAACTTAAGCATCCTGAGCAAGCCCAACACCATCACGATCTCGAGCGAATATCGCAGCTTTTTGACCGAGGATCAGTCGACCATCATCGACGCTCTCGTCAAGCTACAGACCAATCCCACCGATGCAGCAGCACTTGCCACCATGGGTGATGGCTACCTCAACCTCTATGAGCAAACCGTGACCAAGGATCCTGCGCTTGCAGTGAGCTTTGCGCAAAAAGGCTGTGACTACTACCGACGCTCCTTAAATCAGGGAGAGGACAACCAGCGCACAAAAATCAACTACGGTATTCTCTCCTTTTACTCGGGCACGACCGATGTGGCGGTCACGCAGCTTGAAAGCGCCCTTGCCACCTCTCCTGATGATCTGCAGGCAAACTACTATCGAGCCATCGTCGCGTGGCAGGGTCAAGGAGATGCCGATCTGGCGCAACAGCTTTTTCAACGCACCATTGACCTTGCGGGTGATGATGAATCAGCTCAGCACATCAAGCAATCAAGCCAAACCTATCTTGAACGCATTAAAAACGAGAGAAATCAAATCTCTAATCCAGCCGCCGACGGAATTGTGCTCTAGCAAAATTGTGCTTTAGCGATGCAGCCAATATTGCCCATGCATAACCTGATATTTTTAGTGCGGCTGGGTATATATGAGTGCACATGTTAATAGTTTTGCATTTTGCGCAAGCTTGATGCGCACTTACCAAAAGGAGTTACGATGGCTGAGCAAATTACTGCTGCTAATTTTGAAGAGCTTGTTCTCAAGTCTGACAAGCCTTTCCTGCTTGATTTTTGGGCTGAGTGGTGTGGCCCTTGCCGTCAGCTTGGTCCAGTTATTGAGGAGCTCGGCAACGAGGAGTCAGATCGCCTGAACGTTGGTAAGTGCAATGTTGATGAGAACCAGGATCTGGCTGCGCAGTATCGTGTTATGTCAATCCCAACTATGATTCTCTTCAAGGGTGGCCAGCCTGTTGCAACCCTCGTTGGTGCATCTCCAAAGGCAGCTATCCTGCGCCAGCTTGAGGAGCACCTCGGCTAAACTAAGCTTAAGGCAAGTCGCGCTCGAGCATCTGCTTGCAATCTTAAATTTGTATGAAATTGCAAATAGCACCCTTATCTTTTGCAGTAATTAGCGCAAAGATAAGGGTGTTTATTTTGCCTCAAAACCGCTAGATAGTAACGAATGAGAGCAATGATTTAAGAGAACTGGAGTGACCCTTATGTGCACCAATGGCGTGAATACCTCACAGCTTCAGGGAAACATCGATCTGCTCAATGATCATGTCGCACTGGTGCGTCGCTGGACTCACAAAACCTATCACCTCGCTGACGATGCACAGATGCAGCGCACGGCAAAAAAACTGTTGGAAGCACAAAACCTGCTTGATGAGGCTCGCTCACTCCTCGACGAGATGACCGATGCCCTCGAGCGTGACACGCAAGATCAAGACGGAACCACCGTATCTCTCGTGTAGCGCACACTCGCTTTTAGCACAAACGCCCGCCATGAGTAGTGGAGATCAACTCATTCGTTTTTCGGTGACGCTGTCCCAGGATTTACTGCGCGATTTTGATGCGTATGTCAACACGCGCGGAGCAACCGCCAATCGATCAGAAGCTGTCCGCGACTTGATTCGCGATGAGCTCAACGATCAGGCATGGGCTCAACCAGGAGCACTTGTCGCAGGAACGCTCACCTTGCTCTACGGTCATCATCACAGCAAGCTCTCACAAGAAAAAGACGAGATCGAGCACCACGCTGGCTCCATGGTGATCTCAAAAATGCATATTCACCTCGATCTTTCTTATTGCCTTGAGGTGATTGCGCTTAAGGGTGAGGCGACCGAGGTACGCGCGCTTGCCAACAAGCTCATGGGGCTCAAAGGCGTCAAAACCGGTCACTTGACCGCTACGGTTATTCAATCAGCTGATAGTCGTAAGCACGGCTGCGACCACGACTATCAGGATAGACGCGACCGTGGCAACCACCACGCTCAGCATCACGACGCCTGTGGCTGCGGCGGCAATCACGCTACTCACAGTGATCACCATGGGCACCATCACGATCACACAACACTACAATGAAGCAACACTGGCTAGCATATGACGTGTCACTCAAGGGCGTTGTCCAGGGAGTTGGCATGCGTCCAACCATCTGGCGCATTGCTACTCAGCACCAAATTGCCGGATGGGTCTTAAACGGCGTTCGCGGTGTTACCATCCACGCAATTGTCAAAGACGAGCAGGCGATTAAAGCCTTTACTCACACGCTTAAAAACGATCTGCCTCCACAGGCGCGGGTCACCGAGTTTACGGTCAAACCGAGTGAGCTTGCTGAGAATGACATCGATGAAGCAGGCAATCCTCGACCCTTTGAGATCATCGAATCGCGTGATGATGAATATGACCTCCCTTATCGGCAAACCACGCACGTCTCAGCAGACCTCGCAACCTGTCCTGACTGCCTAGCGGAACTGTTAGATCCAGACAATCGGCGCTATCACTATCCCTTTATCAACTGCACCAACTGCGGACCGCGCGCGACCGTCATTAAAGAACTTCCCTATGATCGTTGCCGCACGTCAATGCATGAGTTTCAAATGTGCCATGAGTGCAGTACGGAGTATCACGATCCAGCGAATAGACGCTTTGATGCCCAGCCCGACGCCTGCTTTATCTGTGGACCGCAGATAAGCTGGCAGGCTGGCGATGAGCGCTTGAGTGTCAGTGGCACCACCGTTGAAGAGCGACGGCTAAACTCCGACCTCATTCTTGAGACGGCAGCCCACTCCCTGCTTGACGGCAAAATTCTCGCTATCAAGGGTCTCGGCGGATTTCACCTTGCCTGCGATGCCACCAATGAAGCAGCAGTCGCAACCCTGCGCCACCGCAAGCATCGCCCCCGCAAAGCGCTCGCATGCATGGTGGCTGACATCGATGCAGCGAGTGAACTTGGGCATCTCTCTGAAGCAGAAAAAACTGCCCTCGCCTCAAGCGCTGCACCTATCGTGCTGCTGGAAAAACGCCAAGATGCACCACTTGCACCTTCAGTGACCCTCGATCTGCTTGAAGTCGGCGTCATGCTGCCGAGCACGCCACTGCACCACCTGCTCACGAGGCTGGTTGGCCGTCCGCTCATCATGACGAGCGGTAATATTTCTGGTGAGCCAATCTGTATCGATGACAACTACGCGCTTTCAGCGCTCAACGCCATCGCCGACGGCTTTGTGCTTCACGACCGCCAAATCGTACAGCGACTCGATGATTCAGTCGTTCGCATCTTGGATGACAAACTCTATATGATTCGTAGAGCTCGTGGGTATGCACCATTCCCCGTACCTATCAAGGCGACGCAGCTCTTTGAGCAACCAGCAGATCCAATAGCTGCAACTCCACAGGAATGCGAGGTTATGAACCGTGTCATCCTCGCAACGGGCTCTGAGCAAAAGAATACCTTTGCTCTTGCCCAAGGCCCACAAGTCTTTGTCTCGCAACACATCGGCGATCTTCACAACGCGGCAATTTTAGAATCGTTTGAGTCAACCCTTGCAACCTATCGTGAGCTTTTACGACTTGATCCCACCACACTTGCCCTCGACATGCACCCCTCCTATCACTCGACAATGTGGGGGAACCATTATCTCGAACTAAGCAGCCATAACGCACAGAACAATAGTTATGCTGAATCTCAGCAGGAAGAGCACTGCACACGCGTCGACGTCTGCCACCACCATGCTCACGTGGCTGCCGTCATGGCTGAGCACGACATCAACGCCTGCATTGGTGTTGCCTTTGATGGCACGGGAGCACCCTGGGTCGCCCTCGGTCAAGAACAAACCAGCACGTCATATCATCTCATCCCCGATTATGAGGATCTCACCATCGATGACCACTCAGGTGATCTGTGGGGTGGCGAATTCTTTGTGGCAACGCTCGCCAGCGCCAAGCGCGTGGCGCACTTTAAGGCAATTCCGCTTGTCGGCGGCGAACGAGCCATCAAACACACCGACCGCCTTGCTATTGGCGTGCTCGCTCATTTTGGACTGGTCGATCATCCAGCAGCACAGTCTCTCCAACAATCAATCGATCCCAAAGAGCTGCAGATGATACGCGAGCTCGTTGGTAGAGCGGGTCTTGGCGTGACCTTCTCGACCAGCTGTGGTCGACTCTTTGACGCAATCTCAGCCCTCCTTGGGATCTGCCGCAACCCCACCTACGAGGGTGAAGCGGCAATCTTGCTCGAAGCAGCAGCCCACCGAGGACTCCTCGCTTGGGAGTACACGCGCTCATCTCACCTGTCACGGCAAGACAATCACACCTCAACCAAAGCGAACTCAAGCATGGCGATCCTTGCCGAATACGCCAGCGAACTTATGGCACAAGACCAGATCCGCGCCATGGTTGATGCCCTCATGCCAAACTCATCAGGCATCATCGATACCAGAGCGCTTATTGCATGGGTCTTAGATCGCATGGACGCGGACGATAAATACGAGGCCATCGCCCTTGATGTACACCTCGTGATCGGCGGTCTCATCATCAAATTGACACAACAACTGCAAATCAAATACGGTGATCTACCTGCATGTTTTTCGGGTGGAACATTCATGAATCGTATTCTGATAAAACTTGTAACGCTTGGACTGAACCCCGAAGGCGTAGAGTTAGAACAAAAGACATATTTTTCACGCGAGCTTCCTCAAAACGATGGTTGTATCGCTTATGGACAGGCGGCTGTAGCATTTGCGCTTCAGGTGAGGGGAACTGTCGATGAGCCGCAGGCATCAACTGCCTGACACATCAACCGAACTGGTGTTTTTATAATCAACCATCAAGAAAGCTTTGCAATTGGGTGACAGGAAGAAAGAGGCGATGCGGCAATGTGCTTAGCCATTCCAGGCAAAATCACCGAGGTCCGCGAGATGTATCAAGCAACCGTTGATCTCATGGGTGTTAAACGCGATATTTCGATCAGATTAACGCCAAACGTTCAGGTCGGCGACTGGGTTTTGGTGCATGCCGGCTTTTCTATCCAAGAAGAGACTGAGGAGGGTGCCAAGATGACCCTCGATCTACTCGCTGAGTTTCCTGAGCTTGCTCATGATGAAATTGAAGATTTGCAGGTACTCAAAAAATGAGCGCGCCCATCCCAACAACTCAATCAACCTCGCAAGTCAATCAGACAAGCCTCTACAACCCACTGGGGCTTGATCGCGGTTTACTGAGAAATCCCAACCTTGCTAGTCAGATCATCGAACGCATCCACGAGCTCGTAGATGACAAGACCATCAGGCTCATGGAGGTTTGCGGTACGCACACGGTCTCGATTGCACGCTATGGCATCAGAAACGCGATGCCCAAAGGTCTTGAGCTTCTCTCTGGCCCAGGCTGTCCCGTCTGCGTGACAGCAAACGTCGATATTGATGAGATTATTGCACTTGCCAGGCTCGACAACGTCATCATGACGAGCTTTGGCGACATGATGCGCGTGCCAGGATCAACCTCATCTTTGAACGCCGAAAAGGCAGCAGGGCATGAGGTTCGCGTGGTTTACTCACCGCTCGATTCGCTCACGATCGCTCAAAAGAACCCTGACAAGCAGGTTATCTTTGCAGCTGTTGGCTTTGAAACGACCGCTCCTATCATCGCGGCGGCGCTTGAGGCAGCCCAGGCGCTCAAGCTCGACAACTTCTCAATCTACTGCGCGCACAAGACGATGCCCCATGCGCTTGAGGCGATCGTCAACGACCCTGAAGTTCACGTTGATGGCCTGATTTTGCCCGGCCATGTCTCGACGATCATTGGACTGAAGGCATACGAGTTTTTGGCACGTAACTATGAGATTCCGGGTGTGGTGGTTGGTTTTGAGCCGATCGATGTGCTTCAGGGCATCTTGATGCTGGTTGAGCAGGTCGTCGGCAGGCGCGCCGCGATTGAAAACGGCTATCCGCGCGGTGTTGCCTACGAGGGCAATATCACTGCGCAAGCTCTCATCGACACCTACTTTGAACCCTGCGACGCCAACTGGCGAGGCCTTGGTGATATTGGCTTAAGTGGCATCAAGCTCAAGGGCGAATACGCGCGCTACGATGCTCGTGAACGCTTTGCTCCACAGGCTGAGCCCACCATCGAGCACAAGGGATGTCGCTGCGGTGACGTACTGCGCGGCGCGTTGATGCCCAACAAGTGTGGGCTCTTTGGGCGCAAGTGCACGCCCGAAAATCCAATCGGTGCCTGCATGGTCTCGAGCGAAGGAAGCTGCGCTGCATACTACCGCTACCGAGAGGATTAACCGCGCAAAACAGCGCTCTTATTAGCGATTAATCCAAAACAATTATCCTCACCAATGAACATGATCCATTGAACGAACAAATAACCCAACGGACGGATACAGCATGGCAACCGATAAAACAGTCTTGCTTGGCCACGGCAGTGGCGGCACGATGATGAAGCGTCTCATTGATGAGATTTTCTTTGCAGGATATGCAAGTGAAGAGCTCTTACAGGCAAACGATGCGAGCGTGGTGAGCCTGCCAAGCAACGCAGTGGCCATGAGCACTGACAGCTTTGTGGTAACCCCGCACATTTTTCCTGGTGGTGACATTGGCCGCATCGCTGTCTGTGGCACGGTCAACGACGTTGCCACCTCAGGTGCCACCCCACAATACCTCGCTGTTTCATTCATTTTGGAAGAGGGCTTTGCGGTTGAAGAGCTCGAAAAAATCGTCCACTCAATGAAAAAGACTGCTGATGAGGCAGGCGTTGCCATCATCACGGGCGACACCAAGGTTGTCGACAAAGGCCACGGTGACGGCGTCTTTATCACGACGACAGGTATCGGTGCGGTCAACCCCGAGCTTGATCTTTCAGCTTCACATATCCAGCCAGGAGATGTGGTCTTGATCTCGGGCAGCATCGGTGATCACGGCATCTGCATCATCTCTCAACGCGAAGACCTCGCCTTTTACTCCGACATCGAAAGCGATTGTGCACCACTCAACAAGCTGATCGCCAGCGTGCTTGAAGCAGCACCACACACGAGGTGCTTCCGCGATCCAACCCGCGGTGGCTTGGCGAGCACCCTCAACGAGTTTGCCGAGTCGAGCGGGGTCGACATCACTGTTCAGGAGCACGACGTGCCAGTGCATGATCAGGTGCGCGGTGCCTGCGAGATGCTTGGCTACGACGTTTTTCAGGTCGCTAACGAAGGTAAGATCGTTGCTGTTGTTCCAGCGGATGAAGCTGAGGCGGCCCTAGCTGCGATGCAGGCTTCGCCCTACGGTTCAGAGGCGGCTATCATCGGCACCGTGAGTGAACCACGCAATCCAAGTTCACCGCGCGTCTACATCACCACAGCAGTCGGCTCGAAGCGTGTCCTTGACATGCTAGTTGGTGAACAGCTTCCACGCATTTGCTAGTTGATCACAGACAACAATGACCGCAGCCCGATCCCAACACTGAGCTTCAACACCCAACCGTGGCGCGCTCATTGCAGCGCAGTAGTGATGGCGCAGCTCATACCCTGTGACCTCATAGAAAAGTTTTGATAAAATACCTTTGTTTAACTGCAGGATAAGTCTGGTAAGGAGGCGAAGGTGTCTTCACTTATGCCTTTGCCACATACCTCTCCCACACAAGCGCTCCTCGTTGAGAAGCGTGTGGCTTCTCGTATCCACGCAAGCGATGCGAGTCTCTATGACTTTTCTGCTCAAGCAGTCGAAACCGCCCAGAACTTTATGGGCTGGACTCAACTTGCAAGCAATCCTTCCGCCGACATCGACGATATCCAGCAGTTCGCACAAACGTGTATTGATGAGGGGTTGACCCGCGTCATCTTGATTGGCGAAGGTGGCTCAAGCCAGGCGCCGATGACCATCACTAAGATCAACGCGGCGCTTCACCCTAAGATTAGGTTTTCAACCCTCGATTCACTCTCACCGCTCTACCTCAAAAAGATCATGGATGCCTGTGATGTTGCAACTACTATCTTTTTGGTGTCGAGCAAATCAGGGTCGACCATCGAGACACTCTCGCTCTTTCAGGTATTATGGCGCTGGGCGCTCGAGCAGTTTGATGGCGATGTTGCCAAGGCTGGCTCACGCTTTGTCGCTATCACTGATCCTGGTACCAACAAACTTACTGAGATTGCAGAAAAATGCCAGTTTAGGCGCGTGTTTTATGGTGTCACCTCAGTTGGTGGCCGCTTTAGCGCGCTTTCGGTCTTTGGTCTGGTGCCAACGGCACTCGTGGGCATCGATCTCAAACAATTCCTCGCCCGTGCCGCAGAAATGGAACTTGCTTGCGCTGAGGACGTTGAGACAAACCCCGCCATCGAACTTGCCACGTTTTTGTACGACAACCTCTCGACGCAGAGCGGCTTGACCTTTAGCTACATGAGTCCGCAAGCAGCCCGCGTCTTTGGCCTATGGCTTGAACAGCTGGTTGCCGAGTCGCTCGGCAAAGATGGCAAGGGAATCGTGCCGCAGATTGAAATTAATCCGGTCTTACTCAATCCGCCGTATTCCGCCCGCCCCTGCGTTGCCTACAACATTCCCGCACTCGATGAAAACGCTGCTTTTGAGCGTGATCTGGCTCAAGTGAGCGAGCGCTCTCCGCTGCGCCAATATACGATCTGCGACACCCTCGATATCGGCGTGCACTTTGTGCTCTGGGAATATGCGACGAGCATGCTTGGTTACCTCATGCAGGTCTGCCCCTTTGATCAGCCCGACGTGCAGCTCGCTAAAGTCAACACTGCTCGTGCACTGCACGGCATGTTGCCCGCTCATCCCCAAACCGTAGCTGAGCCGTGGCTCATCTATGAGCATTCTGGTTTTGTGACGAGCAAGGATGCTCCAAATAACCTGCATGAATTGTTGTGTCTGTGGCTCGAGCAAATCTCGCTGCAAGATTATGTGAGCATCAATGCGTTTCTACCCTTTACAGGCGAGCGTCGTTTTGCAATTGAGCGCATTCGCCATGCAGTCGCCTCACGCTTGGGTAATCCCACCTGCTTAGAGATTGGTCCGCGCTACCTCCACTCAACAGGACAGCTACACAAGGGCGGCCCTAATCACGGCGTCTTTTTGATTATCAGTGCCAATGAGCAAGATGTCATTACCGTACCGCATGAGGACTACACACTGGGAGAACTTGCGATTGCTCAGGCAAAGGGAGACTTGGCAACCTTGACGCAAAAGGACAGGCGAGCCCTCCACATCCATCTTATTAGTCCTGATGATGACCCAATCGAGCGCTTAGCTGTTGCTATTGAAGAGGCAGCCGAGATCTGCGCCCGCTATCCACAAATTGAATTTTTGGCATCACGTTCACTCTAGGACTACTGCGCCACACTCACTCTGGACTACATGTTTTAGCTGAACAGAACCCCTACAGCCCCAAAACTTTCTTGAGTGCCGAGACACGTCGGCGCGATACCGGAATCTGCTCCTGCTCACCCTTGAGCGTCAAGAGCAGCGTGCCACCTGGTACCGACTCAACCTCCTCGACACATGCGAGATTTACAAGATAGCGACGATGTACACGATAAAAGCCGCTTTCTGCCAAGCGCTCCTCAAGCTGAGCGAGCGAAATCGTCGAAAGATAGCGATCGGACTCTGTATGCAGATAGGAGTAATCGTCCTTTGCCATGATGAAATGAATCTGATCGGTTGGCACCAAAATCTTCTTGCCATTTTTCTCGACCGAAATACGATCCTGATCCTGTCGCTTGCTTTGCACCGAAAGCTGGGAGAGCACCTTGTTGATCGCTTGGATCAAGCGCTCCTCCTCAACTGGCTTGACCAGATAATCGGTAGCATTCACACCAAACGCGTCGGCAGCATATTCGCTGTAGGCAGTCACAAAGATAACGAATGGAGGGTTTTTGAGCTTTGCGATTGCTTCAGCAAACTGCATACCCGTGACCCCTGGCATGTTGATATCCAAAAAGATTACGTCACAGCGCTTATTCTTCAAAAGCTCAATTGCCTCTTTGACAGAGCTCGCCTCACCCGCAACCTCGGCAAGATTGCCATCCTCAAGCAAAAATGACAGCTCAGAGCGCGCGGGGGCTTCATCATCAACTATCAGTGCCTGCAGCATGGTCGGTCTCCATTTCGTCCTGTTTACGCTTGTACGCCTGAGAAAGACGCATATTTACCACCGTGCCACAGCCCTCGTCTGCGGCGATGGTAATCGCAGAATCGGTTCCAAAAAAGGCCTTGAGGCGCTCTTTAACGTTCATAAGCGCGATGCCTGTGCCCTTCTCAGATGCTGTTGGCGACACGAGCGACTGGAGCGTCTGCTCGTCCATACCAACACCGTTATCTGCTACAGAGATTACCAGATCATCGTGATCTTTCCATGTTTGAACCGAAATCGTAAGGCGGCCCTCAGACGGCATGGCATGTTGCACTGAGTTTTCTACGATGGGCTGGATGATAAACGCAGGAATCTTGATGTCCTCTGTCTCGGGCGCAACATCAGACTCAAGCGCGACGCGATCCTCTCCAAAGCGCGCGATCTCGATTCGCATGTAGCGCATGGTTTGTTCAATTTCACGCTCAAGCGGGATGAAATCATGCGAGTTTTCGAGCGTCTGTCGATAAAAGCGAGAAAATTCACGCACGAGTAGGCGGGCATTTCGCGGATCGGTACGAATCAGCGCTGCGATCGTGTTGAGAGTATTGAATAAGAAATGCGGGTTAATCTGAGATTGGAGCGCTTTAAGTTCGGCATCGCGAGCGAGATCTGACTGACGATCGAGCTCTGCAAGTGAAAGCTGGGTTGAGAGGAGCTTTGCCAAGCCGCGGGCGATGGCGACCTGGGTTTTATCGATCAAATGCGGAGCCTCATAGTAGATCTTGAGAGTACCAACGCACCTGTCTTGAACCACGAGTGCTGCGACGATGGCGCCGGGAATCGTATCTGACTTGGTGTTTTCGATGGGACCAATGTCCTGCGGCTTTGTAACAACCACCAGTTCTTTTGAGGCCAAGACTTGCTGAGCCGCTCGGGTTTTGATCCGTGACCCAACATAAACATGCTCGAGTATCTCTCCCGCTACACCGAGCACCTCTTCATGATCGGTGATCGCCACAGTGATGCCTTGAGTCTCAGGGAGCAAAAGCTTGCAGACTTCTTGGGCATTTTTGGGCGACAAGCCTGTGCGCATGTACTCGAGGGTTTTACTCGCGAGCTTAAGTGTGCGCTTGGTTTGGTTGGCACGCACGCGATCGGGCGAGAGCGTAAAGCGAATCATCGCAAAGCCGATGACCACCAAGCCACCCGCAGCAGTTGCCGGGATCATGATCGCCACGTCATCGCTCAACAAACCCCAGACCAACACCAGTACCAACAGGGCGACGATGGTCATGAGAATTGTTTCAAACATCGCGCTTCGTTTAGAATTCATAGCCCCCGACCTTTAGCTCATAGAGCACCAACGACACCGCAAATATCATCAAAACAATAACAAAAAGTTGCGTGTATCGCCTTGTATCGAGCCGGATGGCAACCCAAGCACCAACCTGAGCACCAAGCACCGAACCAACAATTAAAAGCCCCGCTTCAAGCCACAAGACATGACCCATAAGAGTATGGACAATGCAACCGGGAATACCAAGAATGGCAATCGAAACAAGCGATGTTGCGCTTGCCTTTTGGATGGAAAGATTAAAAAAGCGGATGAGCAGAGGTACGATCACAAAGCCACCGCCGATGCCGAGGTAGCCCGAGAGAAACCCTGCGATGACACCGAGACAAAGCCCGATAGTGACAGTACGCGAGCGTGGATGGGATACGGTGCGTGAGTGTGACTGCCAAGCGGAACCAGACAGAGCGGCAGTTCGATCGGTGCAGGTGCTCGACTGATGTGCCTGTGGGTGTGGATGCCGCATGCGATGCCATACGCTCACGGCGGCTCCCAACATCAGCACCGACGTTGCCGCCATGGCGATCCAGCCAGGGAGGCTACCAGCCAACCAAGCTCCGAGCGGTGCACTCAGCACGCCACTAAGGCCGATCGTAGTACCTAAAAAGATGTCGATATCACCCGACTTTGAGCGAGCCCACGCACCAACCACGGAGGTCGGCAAAATAGCAGCAAGTGAGGTCGCAGAGGCCACGGGGGCTGCAAGCGAAAGCGCCATACGCAAAAACGGTACCATCACAACGCCGCCGCCAATACCAAAGAGTGCCGAGAGCACGCCCACCACAAAGCCAAAGAGTGCTAAGACGACAAGCATGCAACCACGAACTCTCTTACAAACGCTTTCTTACTGACTCTCTCGAGTGAACTCTCGTACAGACTCTCTCGTGTAAATTCTTTCGTGTAATGCCCTGCAACAGCCTACGCACGAGGAGGAATCAAAACGTGAGCCAAATCCTTGTGCTCCCAGATGTGTTCCATAAATCGGCGCCACTGAGACTGCAGCGCAAGATAGTTATGTGACTTCATCGTGACATACGAGTTCAAAGCCTGAGGCCCTTCCAGAAAGATTTGGAAGTAAAGCGAGCGCTCACGAGGGATGCCAATGGCGCGCAATAGCGCTGTTTTTCTCGCATCGCTGACAACGCGCGGAGACAGCCAAGGGCCAGGATATGGCATAAGTGAATCGATCGGCACTCGCTTGAGGTCGATCTGACTGTTCATGTATTCGATCTTGCTTGCCTCATATCCCCAGCGAAACATGTCGTGATAAAAACGCGGAGCACTCATCGGGGCTTGAGGTGGCAGATGCTTTACCTTCCACTGGTTATCAAACCAGGTATCAATCCCATAAAACCTTAGGTTAAGGAGGTAATCAAAGTCCTCGCCGCGGGTAATCCACGGATCAAAGGCGACCTGCATGAACGCGTGAGCATGAATAGCACAGCAACCGCCCGTCAAAATATTTGAACGAGAAATACGACTGGTCGAAAGCGCATGCTTCATCCACTGGTTAAACGCCGTATGCTTATCCCAGTAGCGGTTATACCACTTTTGGTTGCGGCGCGGTGCGTATGAATCGTTGGTCTTGGTGATAAAGTAGCCCGACTTAACCAATACAGGCAAGCCAGCCCTCGTTTTTTGACCGAGACCATAGATTGCCTGCATGAGAAACATCTCATCGAGTACAACCTCATCATCGTCCAAAAAGACAACGACATCACAGCCTAGAATAGCACCCGTTGCCAAACCGACATTACGGATGGCGCCATAACCGCGCAACGAGACTGGGTCACCACCAACACTGACCTCGGTCACCCGCTCAAAGACTTGCCTCATTGCATGCGCTTTTTGAGGGCTAATCAAGATCGTCTTTAAGCTAGGGTGATCATCGAGGATCTGCTGAACGGTACTGGTTGCTCTTGCTTCATCCTCTGCCGAGCATACCAACAAAACCGCGATCTGCTCAATGCCATGAACCTGCCCGAGCGAATCAAGGCAGCGCGCAAGTGCTGGTTGTGGATCATCAAGATGGGTCGTGTGATCGTAGGCATATTGATCAAGGACAAGCGCCGAAACCTCATCAAGCGAAGCATCAGGTTTGCTCGACCAATAAGTTGGGATAATTACCAGCGGTTTCACGTCACACCACCGCCCTTTTGTTAGCGCGAAGAACGAGCGAGTGACAACACATTACTCTTGACGAGCGCACGATACAAGACGAGGCCGAGGAGGTAGACGACGACCGCCTCACCCAAACCAACCGAGGCTACACCAAAGAGGTACATGTAGATGTAAACGCCATCGAGCGCAATATCGGTAAATGGAATGGTGTAAAAACCGATACCTTGGAGGATGATTGGAAGATACGCTGGGACGATCAGAGCATTTGCGACCACCGGACCAAGGAGAGCAAGCAGCACGTTTTTATCAGCAAGAGCACGCATAGCAAGCACGCCGATAAGGGTGGCGGTAGAACCAAAGACGACATCGAGCATGCCGAGAATGCCAGAGCCCATCAGCGGAATGGCAATGAGATTTGCGAGAACACAACCGAGGGTAAGCCCCGGAACCGCAGCGGGTGTCAGCAATGCAAGCACCACGAGCGCCTCGCTCAAGCGGAACTGCACAGGACCCCAGGCGAGGCTTCCCAGATAGAGCATGCAAATCAGGGTAAAGCCGGCATAGAGTGCAGCAATTATGCCGGTTTGCGCAATAAAGAGCGAGCGGTTTGCGCGGTAGGCACCGCGTACGCTGTCTAAGTTCATCTCAGGACTCATGTTCAAAACCTCCGTCACATCATGTGGCGATCAAAATAACCAATATTGCTTAGGCGCTGAGCCCCTCTGGCTTTTTCTTGAGCGGATCAGGCGTAACTACAAAGATCACGAGACCGATCGCAAAGAGCGCTGCAACCGAAAGGATGCCCCAAGAGGCATTGCCTGTAAACTGAGTTACGCCACTCATCAAGAAGGTGCCGAGTACCGCTGCATACTTACCAAAAATATCAAAGAAGCCGTAGAACTCATTGGCGTTCTTTTTGGGGATGATGCGACCCAAATAGCTGCGCGAAAGCGCCTGGATACCGCCCTGGAAAAGACCGACAAGAACCGCAAGAACCCAGAACTCTCGAGCAGACTGCAGGCCAAAAGCTGCGAAGATCGTTATCATCATATAGGCGGCAATCGCCACGAGAATCATGTTGCGAACGCCAAAGCGCTTGGCAAACTGGCCATACAAAAGCGCTGCAGGAAAACCAACGAACTGGGTAACCAAGAGCGCCAGCACGAGGTGAGCTGAATCAATGCCAAGCGATGCACCGTATGAGGTTGCCATCTTGATAATGGTATGCACGCCATCGATGTAGAAGAAGTACGCAAGCATGAACATCGAGATGTTTTTGTCCGCGAGGATCTTTTTGATTGTCGCCATAAACAAGTGCAGTGCATTACTGACCTCATGGGGAACATGCTCTTTATAGTGAATTTGCTCGTAGCTCTTAAGTAGTGGAATGGTAAACGCAAGCCACCACACTGCCATGATCACAAATGAAATCCTTGTTGCCCACTCTGATGAAACGCCGATATACGAGCCACCAAAAATGAGCGCAAGGCAAACCAAAAACGGAATGGTCGATCCGATGTATCCCCAGGCATAGCCATGGGATGAAACCTGATCCATGCGATCGTCTTCAGTGACGTCAACAAGCATGGCGTCATAAAAGACCATGGATGAGTTAATGCCAATCGAGCTTAGAATGTAGATCGCTAAAAAGAGTAGCCACCAGGTCGTCATCGAGAGTGCCGCACACGCAACGATACCCGTCAACGCAAAGCCCCAGAAAAATTTGATCTTGTTGCCCTTAAAATCGGCGAGCGAGCCAAGAACTGGCATCAAGAGCGCAACAACGAGGCTTGCAATGGTCTCAGTATAGCCCCAATAGACTACATTGTTACCTGGACTGATCGATGCAAAGTAGATGGGCATAACACTTGCGGCAAGCAGCACGTAAGCTGAGTTACCAACGTCATAAAACACCCAATCACGTTCAAGTTTGGTGTATCGACGCTTTTTATTGCCGGCTGCTGCCTGCATATTTTTATCTTGTTCCACTGCTCACCAGCTTTGACCTTGAAAAAATTATGCCTGTCATAGTCTAGCAGCCGCTTATCGGCTGATCCGTACGATCTTTTAGTTTCTACCTAAAACACGCTACACTATGCCCATGTGGTATGAGGCGCGCGCGTAACATGACGCCTACTACATACCCATACTAAGGAGGACAGTATGCCCGCGATTATAACGCACGGCATCTTTGCCCACGAAGCGTTAGTCACCATTGATCGCAAACGTATTTCAACCAAAGAAGAGCAGGCTGCTTTTGTCATCGGCAACCAAGGCCCTGATCCCTTTTTCTTTTGTGTCTTTGGCGCTCGCGCCCAATCGTGCGATTTATTTGGCAAGGCACTACACCGTGAACTCATGGGTAAAGCATTTGATGCTTATCGTGAGTCGATCAACCTCTTTTCTACCGACGACGAGCGAAAGATCGCCCAGGCATATGCCCTTGGCTTGCTTGGTCACTACATCCTCGATCGAACCTGTCACCCCCTTGTCTACGCTCAACAATTTGCACTCACTTGCGCCAACGACGAGCTAGCTGATGCTCAAGGCCCCCTACATGCCGTGCTTGAAAGTGATATCGACATGGCAATCTTGCAGCGCATGCGCCCCGGTGCTGGCATCGGCGAAGAATATCCTCACGGGCTGCTCGACGCTTCAGCTCGTACCCTTGCTATCGCTGGCAAGATGCATGCATTCGTTGCTCGCTCCGTCTTTGAGATCAAGCTCGATCAGCACGATTTTGAGGTCGCCTTTAAGCGCATGCGACTCATTTATCGACTCGTTGACACAGCTAACGGCAAGCGTCAGAGAATCTTTGGCAATATTGAGCGTCTAACGCGCAAGCACTCGCTCATGCAAGCAATTGCGCATCGACCACACGTCAAACCACATCCGGGCTGCGTGAATGCCACTCAAAAGGAGTGGATCAACCCCTTTACGCAGACTTGCTCCACTGCCTCGTTCTATGAGCTTTTTGATCACGCGCTCTCAAGCTATCCCACAGCTTTTTATGCCTTTGTAAGCGGCAAAAACATGCTCGAGGTCACCAAGGGCAAAAACTATTCTGGCCGCCAGATCAGTGCTGACGAGCGCTGCGATATTGATGATTAGGCGCTAGCCCGCCCAAGCAAGCCTGCCACGCTTGACATCACACGCATAGGCAATTTCCAGCTCATCAAAGATCTCTTCTGCCAGCAAAAAGGCTTCTGGGCCTGCGCAGCGATCATACAGAGCGACAAGCAAATCATGAGTGCCGTCGCAACCGAGCGCCTGCCGCAACTTATGTACCTCAACAGGAGACACTACCAGCGCCTGACAAATCTCTTGCGCTCCAAACGCAGCACGACACATATCACCAGCTAGCTCTTGACACACCAAGAGCGACTGATCGGCAAATACACAGGCAAAGCTCATCTGGTGTGAATCGGGATCTGACTCACATCCCAAAATCATCTGTTGCACGAGCTTTGCCTTGGGGTAATCGAGTCGGCGCCGAGCAGTGCCTACTCGCTGATTACCACTTGTCCGCTGATTGCCTCGTATCTGTTGAACGCCCCGAACCTGCCGATCACTTCGTACCGACTGCACACCGCTCACCTGCCGAACATCATCTGCTGTTGTCTGCCTGGCATCATCCGTTTTTGCTACGCTACTTGCCCCGCTCATAATCTTCTCCTCTCCTCAAAATTGTGGATTTCATCCTATCAAAATTGAGCGAACAATTGTTCGTAATTGAAGAGAATTTTTGAGTAAATAAAAAGCGCCGAGATGGTCTCCCGGCGCTCAAGCTATCGGTAAAACAATATGATATACCAGCGATTTTATTGAACTGAGCGGAACAAAATCACCCAAATACTCGCCAGAAATTTTATTGATTCAAACAACCTTCAATCTCAACCAAATACTTATGGTTTGATGACATCGATACCACCCATATAAGGGCGCAAAGCCTCAGGAATTGTAACCGATCCATCGGCATTCTGGTGGTTTTCCAAGATGGCGGCCATCGTACGACCAACCGCCAAGCCAGAACCATTGAGCGTATGAGCAAAGCGGCTACCCTTGAAGTTATCCGGATCGCGGTATTTAATATGTGCGCGACGCGCTTGGAAATCACCACAGCTCGAGCACGACGAGATCTCCTTGTAGGCGTTATAGCTCGGTAGCCACACCTCAAGGTCAAAGGTTTGACGTGCAGAAAAACCAAGGTCACCCGTACAAAGCGCTAACACACGATAGGGCAACTCAAGCTTCTCCATGATCGAGCCCGCACTCTTGACCATGCTCTCAAGCTCATCATCCGAGGTCTCAGGGGTCGCAAACTTAACCATCTCAACCTTATCAAACTGATGCAAGCGGATAAGGCCACGGGTGTCTCGACCAGCAGAACCCGCCTCTTCCCTAAAGCAAGGAGTGAATGCGGTGTAACGAAGCGGCAGCTCAGCAGCTTCGAGGGTCTCATCACGGTGGATATTCGTGAGCGTCACCTCAGCCGTCGGGATCAGGTAGAGCCCGCGATCAACGTGGAAAAGATCCTCCTCAAACTTGGGCAGCTGACCAGTGCTGTACAAGGTCTGACCATTGGCAATAACCGGCGTCCACCACTCCTTGAAACCATTCTCAAGGTGGGTGTCGATCATAAAGTTGATGAGTGCGCGCTCAAGACGGGCACCAAGGCCTCCGAGCAGCACAAATCGAGAACCCGCTAGCTTGACTGCTCGCTCAAAGTCAATAATGTTAAGGTCAACGCCCAGATCCCAGTGAGCTTTGTGCTCAAAGTCAAAGGTTCGCGGCGTACCGTGGCGATATACCTCGACGTTTTCATCCTCGCTCGCACCAACAGGCGTATTGGGCGAAGGGATATTGGGGATCTCACTCATCATGCGCTCAAGCTCATCTTCAAGCTCGGCACGAAGCACAGAAAGTTTCTCAATCTCTTGCTTGCTGCGAGTCACTTCTGCCTTGGCTGCCTCGGCTTTTTCATGCTCGCCCTGGCTCATCAGCGCACCAATCTCTTTGGATGCACTGTTACGCAACGCCTGCAGTTTTTCGAGACGCTCGATGGTTGATCGGCGCTTTTCGTCAAGCGAAAGAAAGCGCTCCTTATCCCAACTGCTCTGACGATTGGCTTGCGCCTTGTCAAGTACCTCGGGATGTTCACGAACCATCTTGATGTCGAGCATACCTACCCCTTAATAAACAGAATTACATCGTTGACGTGGGATTATATCCTATGCATGAGTTCGAGTATAGACAGCCTCAGGCCTGCACACTAAACTCAAGCCACGGAAAAAGGAGCCTCGATGCAAATTTATACTTGGCTATTTGAAACTCAATACGGCATGTACACGCTTGTTTTGGGTGGCATGGCGCTCTTTGCCATCATCGCGCTGATTGCTGAGCGCAAAACACACAACCTCTATGTTGACCACTCACTCGACGAAAATGGCCAGCTCACCGAAGGTGAGGACGAGGGGCTTTTTGGTGGCCTGTTTGATGACGACGATGAGGATGATGAGGACACCGATCAAGGCCTCTTTGATGATGCCGACGATGATGAGGATTGATTCTTAGCCGAGTTGAAGGTGAGAAATACCAATGAAAAAACCTGCTCTCACCAGCCCTTCTATTCACTTTATCGTCAGTTCAAAAGCTGGCAGCGGTCAGCCTCTCGCCTACGTGCAGACGATCAAGCGCGTTTGGCACGACGCAGGACGTAGCGATGAAATCGCAATCCATCTCACTCAAAATGCTCAGGATGCCAAGGCGTTTGCCGCAGCGATTATTGATGAGAGCTTAGCGGCACTTGCACACAAAGGAGATGAGAGCCGAGCGACAGCAAAGCTTGCCGATAGCAGAAACACGAACAGCCATAGAGCTAAAGGTCAGACGCCGATCGTCTGGGTGCTCGGCGGAGACGGGACTCTTGGCGAGGTCGCAACCGCTCTTGCCTTACATCGTGCGGATGAAAGACCAGCTGATTTCTGCCCTGCTCTTGGCGTTGTACCTGTAGGTTCTGCCAATGATTTTGCCCGTCAGCTCTACCAAAAAGCAGCACACACACCTGATGCAGTCCTCAAGTCTCGCGTCATCGAACGCATCATCCAAGGCACACTCGATGTACGTTTTCATCAGCTTGATCTCATTAAATTCACCTGTGATGACGAGCAGCTCTCGCAGGCAATCTCACTCAACATCATGGGTTTTGGCTTTGACTCGCAAGTCTTAAAACGCGCCTACACCCTCATGCAAAAGACACCGCTCGGGGTCTCTGCCTGCTATAACGCTGCAACCCTCTGGGGAATTTCGATGCTGGCACCCACGACGATCAACGTACGTTTTACCGATAAAACCGGTGAGCAAACTGACTATCGCGACCTCAACATGCTTTTGTTTACGATTTGTAACAGCGGCTTTTATGGTGACGGATATGCTCCATTCCCGAGTGCAAGCATCTCGGATGGTGGTCTTGATCTTATGTGGTGCACCCCGCTCTCACGTCGCGCATTTATTAAGCTCGCGCAGCAATATAAGCTCGGCACCCACCTGGCTGACCCAAAGGTCAGCACGGCATCAGGGGTCACTGAAGTCTCCATTGAAACGAGCAGTGGCTCAAAAATTCCTGCTAATAGTGATGGCACCCTACTTAACATCAGCAAGTTGCACGCCAAGATCATGAGCGATGCGGTTGTGTTAGCAGTTCCTCAAGGCATTGCAGTAACGCTCGATTAGGGCGATGAAATAAGCTAGCTGGCTCGCCTTTGCATTCGAGGGCTTAACAGGAGTTGTTGCGCGATAGAAAGCTTGCACTAGGACTGATCGCTGCGAGGAGCTACCAAGGATCCTACCAGTGCAAACACGCTCGTCCAAAAGATTGGCGCCACAATCATAAAGCGATAGAAAATCATGCTCTCAACCGCCTGAAGCATCACCAGTGCGATCACCACAAGGGCAAATACTGCCACCATGATATGTCTCCCCACGCCCTCTTTTGCCACGAGACGCAAACCGCGCCCGCAGTACACCAAGATCATGACGAGCAAGACCACAGCGCTCATCAGCCCCACCACGCCCGAGTTAAGCGCAACGGTCAGCGCCATGTTGTGCAGGTTGCCACCGATGACAGAGTTGGCGATCCAATATGGCGTAAAGAACTGGTCAAAATGGTCAAATGCGCCGCGCATGCCGTAGCCAAACCAAGGCTGCTTAGCAATCATGGCAAGTCCGTTTTTCCAGAGCGCAATCCTACCTGAGCTGGTCGTATGATAGAGGCGAGCATCAACCTTGCCGTCACTTTCTACCTGCGCTTGGGTGGCCTTGGATTGCTGCGATTCGGCGGCTGAGCCGGCTGTAGACTCGGCGGCTGAATCGGTTGCTAGTTCGCTGGCTATCTCTTGCTGAGACGAGATGTCTGCAATCGAAAGCGCCCAGTTTGCCTCGTTTGTCTCGGCAACGATTCGCTCGTAACTCACGAGTGACTTTTGAACAAACACCTCAAACGGGCGATCTGTCAGCGGATGAAACGTCGCAAAGCACCACGACCCGGCACTGATCAAACCAACGCCAAGAGCGGTCGCAACAACTGCCGTACCTGTTCGCTGCCACGCATGACGCGGTGTCAAACACCAGGCGGCAATAAACAACGTCACCGTCAAACTAAGCAAAAGCCCTCGTGACTGCAGCACAACAATGGTCGCAAGCTGCAACAACCCTAAGCACCCCAAGAGCACCGCGATCGGCGCTCGATTTGCCTGAGGTCGCCTCTCACGAACTAGCCTTGCAATCACAGGCAAAAACGCAATCGCAGTAAATGCAACCGCCGCCTGAATATTGGGATTGACAACACCCCAAAATCGGTGCTGAAAATATCCCATACGCAGACCAACATCGCCCGCTATGTCAAAGACCAAAACCGATGATCCCGTAACGAGACACCACACCGAAACGAGCGTCCAAAAAAGCGCAATGAGCTCAACAAAAACCACGAGCGACCAGATCATCAGTCGCCTGGTATCGCTGTGAAATGCGCTCACTAGTCCGACACCAGTGAGAACAAAAAGTGCCAACATATCGATGGTGTTTTGCCAGAAACCAAATGCCCAGTTGATGCAGATCGACAAAAACTGCGTTGCACAAAAAGCAACGAGCATCCAACCAAGCACAGTTGGCTTGAGAAAGCGATCCTGAAACCGAGGGCGGATCAGCGCGCCAGAATCACCTTGCACACCATGATGATTATGAGCCCGGCTTGGCTCCTTACATCCCTCATCCAAAAGCCACACGCCACACCGCCGCTTGTTCAACATGATGAGCACTACCGTCAACACCGCCGCAAAGCCAATCGCGCCAAACAACACGGGCTGCACTATACTGCGCACGACCATGACCTCGTAGACACCAAGGATACCGACAAACACCCCGGGCATCACTGCCAAGACTTTTGCAAGAAACCGATGGGTGAAATTCAAGCGCTCTGACATTGCGCAACAATTGGCCACAGCCTCATTACCTCCAACACGCCATATCAATACGGCGCGCGAAAAACACGATCACCACCACACAAAGCATCAACGGACTAAAGCACCTGCAAACTCAAATGCATACAAACCCAAACTCCTTGTGTTCTCGAAAGCTTAGCACTCCACCCCGCACCTCTCAGGCAACCACCTCAAAAACCAAGCATTTTATATGCATGTATGCTGCTCACACATGCTGCTCAATCTCGACATGATTTATCATAAGAAGAAATTTTTCATGAACGACCAACACATCAATGAGCGTCTTTGCGCCTCAGACCACGATAAGGCAACCGATGAATACATCCGCTCTTACCCACCAGCTTTCTCCCCGCGAACTCAAGGCGCTGCAGCAGTGTTCACTCGAGATCTATCGCGTATTTGCTGACTACTGTCATAAACACAACCTGCGATTTTGGGCGTGTGGAGGCTCATGCATTGGAGCCGTGCGTCATCAGGGCTTTATCCCGTGGGATGACGATATCGATGTTTTTATGCCGCGCCCTGATTACGAACGCCTCCAACAAATCTGGAGAGAGGACGGCCATCCCCGCTATAATCTCATCCTCACCCACGACGATATGCTCACCGGAGACCTCATGCTCAAGCTCGGAGATGAAGAGACGACGCTTGTCCTTCCCTACCAGCAGCACCGAGTTATGCCGCAGTGCATCACCCTCGACATCCTCGCCCTCGATGGCTCAGCGAAACCAGGGACGTTTGCTCGCAAGCTCCAAAAACTCTGGGCTTTACTCTTTTCGCTCTTTTATTCGCAGCTCATTCCTGTGAATCACGGCAAAGTCGTAGAATTTGGCTCGCGCGCGCTGCTCGCCTGCGTACCATCAAACAAAGTGCGGTTAAAACTGGCGCGCTGGTTTGAGCGTAAAATGACGCAATATCCGTTTGATGAAAGTGACTACATCACTGAGCTCTGCTCAGGCCCTCACTACATGCAAAACGAGTTTAATGCCGAGTGGTTTAAGAGGACGATTCAACTGCCGTTTGAGGGTATGCTAATCGACGTGATGGAAGGCTATCACCACTATCTTTCCATGGCGTTTGGTGACTACCTCAAACTGCCACCTCAAGAGCAGCAAGTTCCGCATCACGTACTCACTAAATTCAATCCAGATGTCCCATACTATCAAGAGTTTCCACATCTGCGAGCCATTTCTAAGGCTCAGACGGGCAAAGACGCTATCGGCTCGCGATAAGTTCGGACGCGTGACTGTGAAGCACGGTGAATAATTACCTGACGACGGCAAAGCTAGGGGTTTGCCAGCACGACATCGGCGCATCCTGACACGCGACCGTGAGTCACGCCGTATGATCGCTTCGCGGCAGCCACTCCACAACTACAAACCACCCTACCAACAACTCTTGGGATCCTCATCTTCCCACGGGCCCAACACCACGCCCTCGGGCTTGTGACCATAGCGCTTCTCAGGTGGAGGTGGCGTCATGTAATCGCCGTACTGAGCAGTCAACCACTGATGCACATCACGTGGGGCGGGATACTGACGACCCTCAAACTCAACCGTCGAAAATGTCTCTCTATCACCGAGCCACGCCGGATCAAGCCTAAAGTTGATGATCGGATCTTCCACCCCAATAAAGGTGCGTTCAGATACGGGGCGCTCCTGTGCAAGCTCTCGCAGGTGCTCGACTCGCTTAAGTATCGCTTCATAAAACTTCATGCGCGGAACAAAGCTTGTGCCGATATGCAGCACGATGCGAACGAGAGTAAAGATCGCCGCCTTGGCTCTACTCTGTAAATTGCCTGCTCGCCACATCTGCGACGAGATGAATAGCTGACGATTGAGCGCGATGCTAACGAGGTCTTTCTTGCAAACCTTTTGATCGCGAGGCGCCTCATCCAGCACAAAAATATCGATAGCCACCTGTGCACATGTTTCGGGTGACGTTGAATCCAAGAGCACAAACAGGGTGTCTTTAAGCCCCACCTTGATAAAAATCTGCGGGCAGCCTGCATACACCTCCGGGCAGCGAATCTCAAAAGGACTGGTATCTGCCTGCGAATAAAGCTCGATGAACTTATTGTAATTCTCGCGCGTCATGCTGAGGTCGATATCGTCATCCCACGGAATGTAGCCCTGATGCCTCACCGCGCCGAGCAGCGACCCCCAATCAAGCACCACCTCAATATCGTGCGCCTTGCAAAATGCAATAACGTGATCGGTGATCAAAAGCTGCAGTTCGCGCATGCGGGTGAGCTTGCGATCGGTAACGCGACACTCAGGGTTTTGTGTAATCAGTCTTCTCATGGTTATCCAATAGCCTTGATGAACTTTGTCACTTGATTGGTCTGCTTATGCCTGCCAATGGGCGTGGTCATGCGTCGCAACTACGTGATGCGCAGCGCCGCTCGGGCGAGTTTATCGCACCACATCATCGCCTTAATCAGCCTCGTTTGACGCTTACGCACCAGCCATGCGATCAAACGATAGCGAGCAGATGCCTGACCTAAGTAAGGGTTGTACCACCAGCCTGGCTCCTCGCGATCAATCCGATCATAAAACTCACGAGCCTCATCCGCACTAATATCGAGCAGGTAAAACTTCATCGCGCACGACATGATGACCTCAACGATATAAACGTATTGCACCTCAAGCTGATGCCTGCCCTGGGTCGACGCCTTGATGATCCTCAGCGCATCGAATGAGGTTTCAAACGACTCAAGCTGCGTGTCATGCGTGAGCGATCCAGGCGTCATCCGATATTCATAGAGCGACTCCTTGGTGTACCAGATCCGCTCTGCCCAACAGACTGCCGACTTGGTAAACGCCGTATCCTCGTGACGACGCAAGGTGCCAAACTGCAGGTTATGCCTGGTGATCAGACTCCTGAGATAGCATTTACCAAAAGTCGAGCCACGAACTGTCGCCAGCGCCTGGCGAGCATCAACCACGCCAGCTTGTGCCTGAGGAATAGTTGAATATGGCAAGGTCACATGGGGTGAGATCATGGTGTAGTCAAAGCAGATCACATCGGCCGGCTCACCAGCCAAGGCTGCCTGCGCTTGAAGATACTCACGATACAGAGCGCCGCAGGCATGGGGAGCCAGTGCATCATCGGCATCCATAAAAAGCAGGTACTTACCAGTCGCCTTGCTTATACCTTTATTGCGAGCAACACCAGGCCCACCGTTTTGTGCAAGCTCGACGACCTGCCAGTCGTGGCTCTCAGCGCGCGATAAAAGTGCGACCTTCTCGGCATCAGACGAACAGTCATCAACGATGATAACTTCGATATCGGAGGTAAACTCAGCATCGCCAGAATGAGAAGTACATTGGGCGACTGCCTTGCACAATGACTCGCGCTGTGCCGTGAGCACTGCTTCGATCGAATCGAGGTGCTTACTCGCATTAAAGTACGCAATCACCACAGTCATAAACGGCGGCAATATTGACCTCATCAGGCGTTCACCTGCGCTAGGTCATCCTCACGAGCTGGGCAATCCTCACGATCAACCGCTTCATAGCAGGACGTCCACACCAAGCGAGGTTCAAGCTGCGGACTCACATTCGAGCGGCAAGCAAGGTAAGTCATCACCATGAAGATGATAGCCGCTGTGTAGTCCAAACCAATAAAAGCATCGGTCAAGAAAAACTGCGTACCCAGTACCACAAGCAACATAAAGCCAAGCAACAGGTCATCAATGTCAGTCTCACGCCTGCGAATGCGCTTAACCAGCCTCGTAAAGCAGTAGCCAAAGTAACCAACGTAGGCAATAAATCCAATGATTCCGTAGTAAACCAGCACGTCGAGATAGGCGTTGTGAATTGCCTTGCCCTTCTCGAGGTAGTGGGTATCGGCAAAAACAACGTCAGTCTTGGCGTAATGTGCCGAGGTATAAGCACCAATACCGGTGATGGGATGGTGCTGCCAAAGCTCAATCGCTTCTTTCCACAAATATAGACGCTGAGTGTGCAAAAGCGATCCCTTGGTATAATCCACCTGCGCAGCCTGCGTACCCTCACTATCCTCGCCCAAATTGCCACTCGGCCGAATCGTTTCGTCATAGACCAAACCAGGCATCATACCCATGTAGACCTGTGTCGCTTTTTCGACTGAGGCAACGAGTCCCGCAAAGAGCATGAGCGAAACGAGGGTCATCCCCACCGCAAGCCCAAGGCGCAGAGCGATCCGCCGTGATCGAGTCAGCATCAACGTCGCAAGCGGCATGAACACGACGAGCGCCAGCGCGATTGAATAATGAGCGCCTCGCGAATTTGCGAGCACGACGTAAATGAGCTGCAGTACCAGGTTAATCCAAAAGTAGAGCTCAAAGGCTCTGCAAGCGCGAGCACTGCCAAAAATCGCCGAGCGGTGACGATAGAACCAGTACGAAAGCATGAGGCCAATAAACCCGTACACAACTGCATGGTTTGAATTGACGTTCATGCCAAAGAGGATGTAAGTGTTTACGTGCCCTTGCGTGTAATTGAAAGCGAGCATGCCGATCTCGACAAAGCGCCCATCGATCGTCGCGCGAAAGGCAAAGCGCAGCACCAGCATGACAATCGACAAAATCCCCTGTACAAAGATGATGAACATGCTCGCAAAAAACACGACAAAGGCATCGCGCATACGGTTGGATGACTCAGCAATCTGCCTGCCCATCGGCAGAAACAACAGCCCTGCCAAAACAAGCAGAATGAAGGTCTTTACCTGCGAGACGAGCTCGACCTGATAGTTGGCAACGAGCGAGATGAGCGCCGCGCCAATGACAGGCACAAACCACCAAAGCGGCTTGCAGTAAAAATACTCGCGCTGCTTGATGAACAGAAAAACAAGCACAACGGCAGACCATGCCACCAACACCGTCTGCACCCCACCGAGAAACCAGTTCACGACCTGGATCTGGTGGAGCATAAAAAACGTCAGATAAGCACTGATGCACACCCGCGGGTCAACAAGGCATCGGGCAAATCTTTTAAGAGCTAGATCCATGGGAGACAACACTTCTTTCACGCCACTACGTCACGCTATTTCTTGAGGAGATCGAGGAGGCCAGCATACAACCGCGATGAGACCTGGGGCGCTCGTAAAAAAGCGGTCAGCAACAGGTCATCTTTGCGAGAATAAGCAACCGGCCGAGTTTTATCCAGGTAGACCGCAATGTTTTTGGTCACAGCAAGCGCATGATCAACCTGATTCTTGTCTTGCTGAGCGAGCCCGTGATACACCTTGAGCAAGTGACCCCCGTAGTTCATGAAGGTCTTGAGCGCTGCAAACCCCGCGGCACACGCAAGAACTTTCGCCTGATGTTCGTCCTTCTCTCCATAATGCGCAAGCAGGCTCTTGAGATGCTGATCATAAAAATCAACGGCATCGAGATGGCGTGCCGAGGGCGTATTCATGATCGATGAAGAATTGCTCCGATAGTAGTAGAGCGGCTCATCGATGCGATAAATTCCTGCTGGTGAGGCAAGCAGCAGATCGAGGGCAAGACCAACATCCTCATGCAGCTTGCCCGGGGCAAAGTGAATGCAATCTCGATAACGCGCGGGATAGAACTTACTACACGCCACCGTCATCGGCACGAGGGTTTCACGCTCATAGAGCTCGGCAATTGCTTCATCTTGGGTACGATAGATCGAACTTACCTTATCGACAAGACGCTCAAATGTTGGCTGATCAAAAGCGGCATCAAAGTCTTGGAGCTGGCAAACAAGAAGCGCATCTGGATGCTCGGCTGCGACCTGTAAAAACCGTGCAAAACACTGCGGATGCAAGACATCATCACTATCGAGAAAGAAAAAGTAGTCGCCCGTTGCCCTGGCAAGCCCGTTGTTGCGGGCGACCGAAAGCCCTGCATTTGCCTGGTCATGATGGAGAAACGAAAGCGTTGGAACAGATGGCGTGGAGACAGACGACGCCGAGATAGGCGCCCTGCTCATCTCATCGGCGCTCACTTCATCAACAAACCGATGCACGATATCGCGAGAGCCATCGGTCGAGCCATCATTGACGAGGATCACCTCGAGCTCAACGCCTGACAAACCTTGCTGCGCGCAAAGCGACTCAAGGCAACAGCGTACGTATCGCTCAACATTAAAATATGGCACGATGACACTGATGCGCACAAAGTCCCCCTTGAGAAACTTCTATTAAAATGGTGCTGCAAGAACACAACGTCCTCTGAAACAGATAGGATAGCGCTTGTTTTGATGCACGCACGATTGCAGGATAGCCTCCTTTGAAAATAACACGATCATTCAGGCAGCTGATCAATAAAATCGCTGATAAAACCTCGCTTGACCCCCAGCGACTACGCATGCTTAAAAACACCTTTTTCCTGTACCTTTTGGTGTTTTCTGGCTACTTTTTTGCGCTCATCACCGTGCCGTATCAAACCCGTGTCTTAGGGCCAGAGCTCTACGGTAAGCTCGGCTGGGCAATGGCGACCATGGCGTATTTTTCGCTCGTCATTGAGTTTGGCTACCTCTTGAGTGCAACCGAGAAAATCGCGCGTCTTCAGGACGACCGCCATGAGATTGAAAAAATCGTCGGCGCCGTCACCATCAACAAGCTCATCTTTGCTCTGGCTGGCCTCGGTATTGTTGCTGCCCTTGCCTTTGGCTGGGATAAGATGAGCTCTGATCCATGGTTTTACCTGCTCTGTTATGCCGCTGCCATCGTCCCGAGCTTTATGCTCGACTTCTTTTATCGCGGCATCGAAGAAATGCAGGTCATCACCTATCGATCGGTCGCCATCAAGGCATTTTTCACCGTCTGCATCTTTATCTTTTTACGTACCGAGCAAGACTACTGGGTTGTCCCGACGCTGAATCTCGTGGGCGGCCTCGGTGCGGTCGGCTTTGTCTACTGGCACATGGTCAAAAAGCTGCGTTACCGGCTGGTTTTTCCGAGTCTTGCCTACTGCTTTCAAACCATGAAAGAATCTGCCTTCTTCTTTATCTCGCGCATCGCCACCACGGTGACAAGCAACACCAACACCTTCTTACTTGGCTTTATCTATCCACCCGCCTCACTTGCTCTTGGCGCCTATACCTCAGCTGATAAGATCCTGGGAGTCATGTGCCAGGTGTTTAGTCCCATTGCCGATAGCCTCTACCCCTACATGGTCAAGAATAAGGACTACCGATTTATGAAGAAAGTCCTGATCATCGCCATGCCCATCATCATTGTGGGATGCAGCGTGGTAGCGATCTTTGCGACTCCGCTCTGTACGTGGTTTTTGGGCGATCGTTTTGAGGCGGCAGGCCCTATCCTCGCTCTTATGATGCCAATTGTGGCGGTAACCCTGCCAACCTACCTTTTTGGATATCCGGCGCTTGCTCCGCTCGGTGGCTCCAATGCGGTCAATCGCTCGGTACTCGTGGGAGCAGCCGTGCATGCAATTTTGCTGGCAACGTTTTTTATCAGCGGAAACTTTACCGTGACAACCGTGGTCATTACGACGATTGTCTCGGAATATGTCTGTCTTGTCTATCGAATCATTGCGTTTATGATTTATCGCAAGCGCCCGCAGATCCAAGCTCATCAAGGCTCGTAATCACACGGCAGAACCGCTCGCTTCTGCGGGTTATCATTGACTCGTGTGGATTCCAGCACGGATCAGGAACTCTCCAGCTTGACCCATATAAGCTCTCGAGAAATCCCTGGTAGCCTGCTGGAATAACAACCTCATGACCATCGCCAAAGACGGTTGGCTGCATCGAAGCAAACCACTGCGCATCAAAATAATCGACGTAAGTCGTTCGACACGGTGAGTGAAAACCGAAGCGCTCGTCATCAACCTCAAACCAACATATTGCGAGACACTCATCAGGCAGATGATCCGGTGGCGCAGGAAACTCATAGTCCTCGGGCGATACCAGGGCAAAGACATCAATACCGATGTCGTCGAACAAAAAGCGGGCCTCGAGCAGCGCGCCATCTACGACAAACCCACGCTCAAACGTAAGGCCAGCTTCGTCAACGAGGTAGTGCGCCAAACCTGCGAGCTGAGAACCCTGCTCATCCTCACGAATACCGAGATCAACGTCGAGGTCATGGCCGATGATACCACCTTCGCGCACCGCTCCGAGCAGGGTGCCATAGACCGCAAAGACCTCAAAACCGCCCCCTTGACAGAGCTCGCAAAAGGCAGCCACGGTTTGCTCGCCATGAGCATGCAGATGTGCTTGATCACGCTTGTCTTGCTGCGCTTGCTTGATTCCATAAAGCCATTCATAGGCACGTCGAGTCACCGGGCAAGAGCGCAGCCCGTCTTTGATCTCTCGAACAAATCCCTTGTGATTACCCATGCCATCCCTGCCCATGTCATCCGTCTTTCTCGTCTTACATCCACGCACCATACCCGCGCAAAGGCTCCGCACACAAACACCCCTTGTCCACAAGTGCCCTGCACCACGTATGCCATCATTCAGCTGCCGCGTTTCTCACGTGCGATACCGTAAAGGGCTGCTTGGATTATGTAACTTTATCATCTTTGACCACATGAAAATTTAATACGCGCTATCCTTAAAGACCCTATTAACAAGCGATAAGGAGTTGTAGTGATTTACGCAGCAATTCTTGCTGGCGGCGTTGGTTCTCGCATGAAGGTGGGCAACCTGCCAAAGCAATTTTTAATGCTCGGCGATGCTCCTGTTTTTGTTCACACCGTTCAAAAGTTTTTGATGGTGCCCGAGATCGATCAAGTCATCCTTGGTGTCCACCCCAATTGGATCGGTCATGCGCAAGAGGTCTTGGCTCAGCATCGCTGCGCAGATCGCGTTCATGTTGTTGCTGGTGGCGAGGATCGTACCGATACCATCAAGGCAATCATCGACGCTGTGCTTAAATTCGAGAATATTGAACTTGCCGATAAAAACAGCGCCACCCTGGAGGCACTTGAGGGCAAGATTGGCGATGACGTCATCATCCTCACGCATGATTCGGTGCGCCCCTTCGTGAGCAGCCGCGTGATCAGGGACAACATCGAGGCTGCGCGCAACTTTGGCGCCTGTGACACCGTTATCCCTGCGACTGACACCATCGTTGCCGCGCAAGACGGCGAAATCATCAGCGACATCCCCCCTCGCACTGAGATGTATCAGGGACAGACCCCTCAATCATTTCAGCTCAAGCAGCTGATCGCTGCATATGCAGGCTTGAGCGAAGAGGAAGCTCACTCACTCACCGACGCCTGCAAGGCATTCGTGCTCAGAGGCATGCCTGTCAAGATCGTCGAAGGAGATGCCACCAACATCAAGCTCACTACCGAGATGGACTATCGCATCGCCCAGGCCTTAATCGGCAGGCTTGATAAGATCGACGCAGGCTCCCAAAAGGATCAGTTATGATCAGCACCCTCTATCGTCTCAAGGCACCGGGCACGATCAGCGTTGACTTTAAGGAGCTCGATATGAGCTCATCGGTCATTATCCGCCCTGATCGCATGTCAATCTGCCACGCAGATCAACGCTACTTTAGGGGATTGAGGCCTGAGTCGGTGCTCAAGAAGAAACTCCCCATGTGCATCATTCACGAAGCGGCTGGCTATGTGGTGCATGACCCAACTGAGACTTTTAAGCCCGGCGATTTTGTTGCTATGGTGCCCAACTGCCCTGGTGAGCCCAAGGAAGACATCTTTGAGAACTACCAGACCGGCAGTGGGTTTTTATCCTCGGGTCTCGATGGCTTTACTCGTGAGCTCGTTGATTTGAGCCCTGACCGCGTGGTCGCCGTGCCCGACCAAGGACCGGCACTCGCCTTTACCGAAATGGCATCGGTTGCCATTCACGCCATCACCCGCTGGCAAAATACGGCGCATCGCCACCGTGGTCACGTTGCCATCTGGGGTGATGGTAATTTGAGCTATATCCTCGCGAGCACCCTACGAGCACTCATCAGCGATATTGAGATCACGATTGTTGGACGCCACCTCGAAAAACTCGCCTTCTTTACGATGGCAGACCACACCTGCCTCACCGACAAGCTCACTGCCACTCCCCAGTTTGACCACTGCTTTGAGTGCACGGGCGGCGAGGGTTCGCGCTATGCCATTGACCAGATCATCGACACCATCATGCCGCAGGGAAGCATTGTTCTCATGGGTGTCTCCGAATATCCGGTCGCAATCAACACCCGTATGGTACTCGAGAAGGGCTTGACGCTCATTGGATCATCGAGGAGTGGCCGTGCCGACTTTGAAGAGGTCGCGCGCCTCTATCGCACCACTAATCTCGCTGAGCGACTCAACAAGATCGTGAACCTCGTTGAGCCTGTTCGCGCCATCGACGATATTTCGCGCGCATTTTTACAAGACCTCGAAACACCGTTTAAGACTGTCTTTGAATGGAGGCTTTCGTGAGCACCTCACCTCAGCCAAAAATGAACATCCCGTTTTCTCCTCCCGACATCACGCAGGCAGAAATCGACCAGGTTGTCGAGGCGCTACAGTCGGGGTGGATCACCACAGGTCCCAAGACCAAAGAGCTTGAGCGCCTCATCGCTGAGCTTTGCCAAACACCTCAGGCAGTCACTTTTTCCTCCAACACCACCGGTATGGAAAACGTCTTGCGCTTCATGGGCTTGCGCCATAAAGATGAGGTCTTGACCTGTGCTTATACCTATACGGCATCAGCTTCGGTTGCCGCGCACGTCGGCGCCCGACCCGTGTTGATCGACACCCAAGATGGTGGCTTTGAAATGGATTACGAGGCGCTTGAGCGTGCGATCACTCCGCAGACCAAGGCGATCATCCCAGTCGACCTCGGCGGTCGTTGCATCGATTACAGCAAGCTCTTTGCTGCGATCAAGGCAGGTGTTGAGCGCGCTGGCTTTAACCCCGCCAACGAGCGCCAAGAGGCATTGGGTCGACCGCTTGTCTTGGGAGACACTGCTCACTCCTTTGGTGGTTCGCAAAACGGCGTGATGGCAGGTAATATCGCTGACATCTCCTCGTTCTCATTCCACGCGGTAAAAAACTTCACGACGGCTGAGGGCGGAGCGATCACCTGGCGCGATGACTTTTTGTCGGGGCTTATGTCGCATGACGAGATCTATCGCCAGCTCATGCTCTGGCAACTGCATGGTCAGAGCAAAGATGCGCTTGCCAAAACCAAGCCCGGTGCCTGGGAATATGACATCGAAATCCTCGGCTACAAGTGCAACATGCCCGACATTGCCGCAGCTCTTGGCGTTGCTCAAATGCCCCGCTATGCCAAGATGCTCGACCGTCGCAGGACAATCATCGAACGCTACAACGAGGCGTTTGCCGATGATGAGCGCTTTGCTTATCTCAACCACTATGATGAGCACAACATCTCATCGGGTCATCTCTACCTGCTGCGCCTGCTTAAAACCGACGAGGCTGGACGCAATAAGTTCATTGAGCAGATGGCAGGGGCTGGCATCTCAACCAATGTACACTACAAACCGCTGCCGTGCTTTACGGCATATAAAAAACTCGGCTATCGCATCGAGGACTACCCGAATGCGTTTAACCAGTATCAAAACGAAGTAACCCTGCCGCTCTATTCACTGCTCACCGATGATCAGATCGACTACATCATCGAGCAGACTTTAGCGCTCGCACCTCGATAAAATCCAAGCAAGCAACCAAGGACGGTTATGTACCAGCACGTCATCAAGCGAATCTTTGACATCCTGCTTGTGCTTATCAGCCTGCCCATCACTCTGCCGGTCATGCTGATTTGCGCCCTTGCCATCAAGCTCGATGATCACGGACCGGTGTTTTACAACGCTGATCGCATGGGCAAAGATCACCAGCCATTTAAGATGTTCAAGTTTCGCTCGATGAAGGTGAATGCGCCTGACTTGCGCACGAGTGACGGATCGACCTTCAACTCAAAGGATGATCCACGCCAAACTCGCGTGGGCAAGATCCTGCGCGCGACCTCCCTCGACGAACTGCCGCAGCTTATCAACGTCCTCAACGGCACGATGAGCATCATCGGCCCACGCCCCGACGACTTAATCGAGGCAACGCTGTATGAGGGAGACGAGGCTCGCAAACTCGAGGTCAAGCCAGGTATAACTGGGTATGCCCAGGTTTACGGGCGTAACGCGATTCCTTGGAAAGAGCGGCTCAAGCTCGATATCTACTACGTCGACCACCTCAGCTTTTTGATGGATCTCAAGGTCTTTTTGAGGACGTTTTTAGTGGTCTTGCTGCGCAAGGACATCTACGTCAACGAGGTCGAAGAGCCAACCGTGGCTCACACCGCATCAAGTGAGCTTGGCTCTGAGGTCAGCTCCGCCATCCCCGGGACGCAATCCCCATCATCCGAGGTCAACCGATGAATACTTCCGCACGCCAATCGGCATACATCACCCTTGCTCTCGTCGCCTACAACGAGGAGCGCCACCTCGACGACTGCTTTGCGACCATCCTCGCACAAACCTACCCAAAGGAACGCATTGAGCTTGTGATGGTCGATAACGCATCGACCGACCGCACCCTCGAGCTCATGCATGAGTTTGCCCGTGCTCATCAGCACGAATATCATCGTATCGCCATTCTCGATAACAACGAGCGACCAGTCCCCCAAGGTGTCAACAAATCGCTCGCGCTTGCCGAAGGCGAGCTTTTTGTGCGAGTCGATGCTCACGCGACCCTCGATGCCGACTTTATTGAGAAATCAGTCGCGGCGATAGAGCGCGGCCACGATGCAGTCGGCGGCATGCGCCCTACCTTTACCAAGGATAAATCCGCCTTTAGTGCCATGCTGCACGCAGCTGAAGAATCCCTCTTTGGCAGCTCAATTGCAGCCTATCGGCGCAGTAGCAATAGCCTCAAGGAACACGCAGTTGACTCAGTATTTCACGGGCTCTATCGCATGAGTGTCTACGATACCGTCGGCATCTATGACGAGCGTCTCCATCGCGCGGAAGACAACGACATGAGCTATCGCATCAGACAGCATGGCTATACCATCTGGTTTGATCCCGCGATCGTCTCGCACCAGCACATCAGGTCAAGCCTCAGCCGCATGATCAAGCAAAAGTTTAGTAACGGCTTTTGGATGGGCAAGACACTCTTTGCACAACCTGGCTGTGTGAGCACCTTTCACCTCGTACCCTTTGCCTTTGTCCTAACGCTCATCGCCTCGATCATCGTTGCCATATTCTGGTGCAAGTGGATGCTCATTACACTGCTTGGTCTCTACGCGCTCGCCTGTATCGTCATGACGATCACGGCAGCCCTCAGTGCCAAAAAACTCTATGCGACCTTCTTGTTGTTGCCTTTTGTCTTTTTTGCCCTGCACACTGCCTATGGTCTGGGTACCCTCAAGGGGCTTTTGCCGCCGTGGCTTGCCAAGGTGAAAGATCACCCCACTCGTCAGGTATATAGGAGTACAATCGATACCACAAAGCTCACGGAATACTACAAAACGAGCTCAGCATAAACGCTGCGGTACAAACGATTCATCACACGCTCAATCAGATCATATGCTGATTGGTTAGGGGAAATCATGAAAGTTCTTGTTGTTGGTGGCGCAGGATACATCGGAAGCCATGCTGTCTTTGAGCTCATTAGGGCTGGGCATGAGGTCGTCATCTACGACAACCTCTCGACGGGCTACCGCGAGATGATCCACCCTGACGCCCGCTTTTATCTGGGTGATACCTTAAATCCCGCCCAATTTGATGATGTGTTTCGCGTCGAGTGTGCCGAGAAACCCTTCGATGCCGTTATGCACTTTGCGGCGAAGCTCGTGGTTCCCGAAAGCGTTACCCAGCCTTTGACCTACTATCACAACAACGTTGAAGGCGTGCGCGTTATGCTTGAGACGATGATGAAGCACAACGTCAAGCATGTCATCTTTTCTTCGACGGCCGCCGTCTATGGCGAGGCTGATGGCGTGTGCCATGAAGACGATGAGTGCAAGCCGATCAATCCCTACGGCGCATCGAAGCTTGCCGCTGAAGACATGATCCGCTGGGTTTGTCGCGCTCATGACATGACCTGGGGAATCTTTAGGTACTTTAATGTTGCTGGTGCCGATGATTCACTCAAGATTGGTCTGTACAAAGACCAGATCACACACCTCATCCCCGTGACGCTGCAGGCGGCGCTCGGTATCCGTGAGAGCATGACGATCTTTGGTACCGATTACCCCACCCCCGATGGCAGCTGCATTCGCGACTACATCCACGTCACCGATCTCGTCCAGGCTCACATCCTCGGTGCTCAACACCTGGTTGATGGCAAGGAATCATTCACGATAAACCTCGGATCAGGCACCGGCTATTCGGTGCGTGAGGTGGTTGAGGCTACGCAAAAGATCATTGATGTTCCGTTTGTTGAAGGACCGCGCCGCGACGGTGACCCCGCAGCGCTGACCGCTGATCCAAGCCGCGCTTATGAGGTATTAGGCTGGAAGGCAACAAGGACACTCGATGAAATGATTACCTCAGACTTGGCGTATCGCAAGGCTCGTCAGGAGCGACTCGGGTAGCGTCGCACGCGGATCTCGGGCTCGCTCAGGCGCATCCTGTGCTCATGTGGAGGGGCACATCCAGCGATTGACATCCTGTGGATCAGTCGCCAAAAAGCCCTCGCCTGCCAATTGATCAAGAATTGCCTTAACGTACGTCGCATCCACGTGCTCGCGACCTGCTTTATCTTCATGCTCGTTGAGGGCAGCACATGCCTGTTCAAGCGTAGTGCTTTGCAGTCCGAGGACGTGGCGCAGCAAGAACGCCCGCTTTTGTCGATGAGAGCCTTCAAAGGTTGATTGCTTGGCGTATTGTGCTGAAAGTCGCGCGGGATCATTCGTACTTGACGCCTTAATCTCGGCGCCCAAATCCAAAAGTGCATAATACCAAGCTCGTGGCGAGATTGTTGCGATTGAATTGATCTCATCAGGCGCAAGTCCGGGACAGGTTACCTGCACAAAGGGTACGAGGCTCCTATCGGAAATCTTGCCTTTAGCTTCAAGCTCCTCGGCAAAATGGTCGCGAAATGCACCGATGAAAACGGTGCGAACATTGGTCTCGATATAGATTGAAGGTTGCTCAAAGGCAAAAGCGCAAATACCAGCTGCCGTAGCTGGACCAATCCCATCCAAGGTAAGCAGCACCTCATAATCGGCGGGAAGCTCACCCTGGTAGCGCACAGAGACGGTCGTTGCTGCACGTTTGAGCGCAAGAGCTCGCCGATTGTAGCCAAGCCCCTGCCACGCTTGCAACACATCGGCCTGTGACGCTGCGCTTAAAGCATCGATGGTCGGAAACTGCTCGATCCAAGCAAGCCACTTTTCACGTACGCGTGAGACCTGGGTTTGCTGGAGCATCACCTCAGAAAGCCAAATATGATATGGGTCATGCGTATTGCGCCAAGGCAAGTCTCGATAGAGCTCTTTACCGCGCTCTCGCACGTAATCACAAAACGCCGCCAACTCAGACGTATGACCTACGATAAGATCGGAAACCGCTTGCTCGATGATCTGTTGTTGTTTGGAATCTGGCATGAACACGCGACCTACCTCATCGACCCAACTTCAAGCGCCGCGAACGCTAGCAGTCACAAGCGCCCGCACACGGATCGTTGCGCAACCTGTTCGCCCGACGCATCCTAATGTTTTGCGGCATAAACGCCTCGGCCGACCAATACTCCTGCGGCAGGTTCGGATAACGCGTACCCTCAACCACATCCTTCATAGATACGGAGCACAAATAATCGCGGATCATCTGATCAAGCCCCTGCCAAACGGGGTGAAATTGGCAGCGCTTTTCTCGAGGACACCAGCCCTCTTCTCGCGAACACACGCCCAAACCGATCGGACCTTGCACCGCCTCAATGATCGTCAAGAGTGAAATCTTACCGGGATCTTGGGCAAGCACCATGCCGCCTTGGGCACCACGGAGTGATTTGATCAATCCTGCATTGACCAGATCATGCTGGATAGAACGGGCAAACGAATAGGGCACGTGGTAGTCCTGGGCAACAAGACGAACCGAAAGCGGCTTGCCTTGAGCCTCGATCAGCGCGGTGATCAATCGAATTGCGTAATCTGTTCGACGAGTAATGTTCATGCGCTACCACTGACAAATTGTCCACTGCCGGCGACGAGCCGTTCGCTCCATCTTGGAATCAGGGGTGACCGCATAGGACTCGCGCGCAAAAGCCAGCAGCGGAATATCGCTGTGATGATCTCCATACGCACGGGCAAGCTCCCACTTACCCTCGCCATAGAGCTCATTTGCATATTCGGTGATACTTCTCACCTTTTCATCGCCCTCAACAGGCCTTCCCTTGACCTTACCCGTGTAGCGTGAGCCATCGGGCGTACACTCCATCTGAGTAGCGAGCAGGGCATCGGCACCGATCTCGCTGATCATGGGACGCAAAAGCGCATCGAACGATGCCGAAACGATAAGCACATGCATGCCGTCTTGACGCGCGCGGTTGAGCTCCTGCAAAGCCTCAGGCCTGATGAGCGGCTTGACGAACTCATCGTGAAACTCACCCAAAAACGTATTCACGTCCTCGACCGAATCACCCGTAAACAGGTTGAAGATGTCCTCACGAACCTCGCTCTGTTCAATGGGCAACCTCAGCTTGTAGCGAAACGCCCACCAGCCAACCGAGAGCACTGTTTTAACCGGTACCTTCATGCTGCGCATCATATAGTGCACCAAAAGCTCACCCGACTGACCATTGATGATTGTGCCATCGTAGTCAAACGCAGCGAGCTGTACTGGTTTATCAGTATCTGGTGCAGCGTGGGTATCCACCGCAGTCATAGGGGTCGTGCTCTCCAAAAATCCTGTGTAATAGGTAACTTTCTTGTGAAATCCTATCACGGCTCATGAATACTTACCGTTAAGAATTTTTTGAATGGACTTGTGTGCCCGTTGATGACCACAGCGCGCTGTTGATCCAGCACATCAACAACCGCAACCAATGGCTTGATGGCTGCACCCGAACATAATCCACCTGTTAAGCAAATGAGGCAACCGTGAATCTCTTGCGTCCAATTGATCAAATTCATACCAAGAAGATCGGTGGGTCTGATAGCGATCACCAGCTCATTGAACTGTTGCGCAATGTGACCACCATCTACACCGACCTCGATGGCACGATGCTTGCTCCCGGCGGACGCGTGCTTTGCGCAACTGACGGAAGCCCCTCCGCCCAGCTTGCCGAAGCGCTGGTTGGCCTGCGCGCAGCAAACATCGACGTGGTGATCGTGACGGGACGTACGAGGAAAGATCTCGCCTCGCTCTGTCGCGTGCTCGGAATTGAGCGCTTTGCTGCCGAGCTTGGCACAGTGCATCAACAGGGTCACGGGGTTGATGCAACGATCACTTATCTCACGGGCGAAATGCCATTTGACCCACAAGCAGGATCAACACCTCGTGAGCTCATCTGGGCAAGCAGTGCTGTCGATGAGCTCCTCGATCGCTTTGCAGGATCACTCGAGCTCTCACCGTTTAACCAGATGGATTTTAACGTGAGCACTCCACTGCGCGGCAACATCAATGTTGCTCAGGCACAAGATCTGCTCGATGAGGGCTCCCTTCCTCTCACGCTCATCGATAACGGCATCATCCGTGCCAAAGATAGCTCCCTCGATTTGAAAGAGATTCACATCTACCATCTCCTACCCCGTGGTTGCAGCAAGCTTGAAGCAGTTACGTTTGATCAAGCAATGCTTGCTCACGCAACGAGAGGCACGAGCATCGCAGTTGGCGATTCGGCAGCCGATGTGGCAATGGGAGGCGCCTGTGATCTCACGTGCATCATGCACAACGCCCTTGGCAACCCTGCCGTCATAGCCGCAGCTGAGGAACTCATCGAACAAGCACTCGACGCATTAGCAGGCTCGACGACGGACGCAGCAATCGACACAACACTATCCTCCGTACGCCAAAACAAGCCCGCCATCCTCGCCACCACGCGCCCTTGCATTGATGGCTGGGTTGAGCTTGCCAATCTCATTTTGAATCTCAAATAAATCGCCTGTAAAAAATTGTCCGAGTAGCTTGACAACCAGTCTGAGAGACATACTATACATTGTATAGTATTTAATACATAGTATAGGTTGGCTAAACTCTCACAGTCCCATCCATGCTTTTGATCACCCCCCCCGGAAAGGAGGTGCTCATGGACGCTCAAATGAAAAAAGGTCTTCTCGATACCTGTGTACTCGCGGTGCTCAACAAAGGCGACTCGTATGGCTACCAGATCGTCAAAGACGTGAGCAATGCGATCGAAATCTCAGAGTCAACGCTCTACCCGCTCCTCAAGCGACTCGAAGCAGCGGGGATGCTCAAGACGTACTCGATCGAACACAACGGCCGCCTGCGCAAGTATTACCGCATCACCGATGAAGGCAAGACTAAGATCTCGGAGTTTCTTGAGAGCTGGCCAGAAATTGAGCTCGTTCATGCGTTTATCAAGGAGGGATCTCGATCATGACGCGCAATGAATTTTTGTTGCGACTTGATGCGTGCCTGGTAAGCATGGGCGATCAAGATCGTAAGGCAATGGTTCGCTTTTATGCCGAACAACTCGATGACCGCATCGATGACGGTATGACCGAAGAAGAGGCGGTAGCATCACTCGAGGCACCAGAAGAGATCGCCGCAAACCTCAACCAGCTCAATGAGGAGCATCTCGCAGCTCAAGCTGAAGCAACTCCTGCCATCATCCAAAAGGTCAACAAGACTCCCGGATGGGCAAAGGCACTGCTCATCATCGCGCTGGTTCTTACCTCAATTATTTGGATTCCTGTTCTAGCAGCCATCATTGTGACCCTGCTAAGCATTTACCTGCTACTCTGGGCAATCGCTGCAGCAGGATTCATCATCGGCCTAGCGCTGATGCTTTTGGGTGTCGTCTCAGTGATCATCTCGGTAACGCTCGTCATCCACGGCGCTCCGTTTAACGCGCTTGCCCACCTTGGTATCGCGCTCATCTTCATGAGCTCCGCTATCATCATGGGGCTTGCGACCTACTACTACTCATACGGCATCGTACTGCTCACCAAAGCATTGTTCACCTCGTGGTCACGCAAAAAGAAGAAGTCCGCGCAGACGATTGATAGCCAAGAGTCTCAAGCAGCCGCCAGCGCATCAGCAATCCAGCCTGTGCAAGCATCCAGCGCACCTCAGGCACCCTTGGCGCCTGATACAGCGCAGGCTCCTGTGGCACCTCAAGCCCTTGAGGCTTCAAAGCCCATTGGGGCTAATCATGCCGATGATTCAAGCAAGCCACGTCATCCAGGATTGGAGGGGTAGTCATGACAACACCTGATCTCAATCAGCAAAAAACCTATCCGAGCATGCCTATTCCCCCACTCAAGCAGCCTAAAAAGCGTATGTCAACGCCAGCGCGCTTGGCAGTTTCTGCCTGCATCATGCTGGTTCTTGGTTTGGCGTGCCTCATCGTTCCGCTCGTCATTAAAGGTGGCGGATACGGCCTTGCGGTTGAAGCGGGATACAAATCTCCCATCCAAAGCACACAGGTCTTTATTGGCGAAAACATCAATACCATCGAGGTCAAAGATCTCAATATCAACGTGGTGGCATCAGATGACGATAAGATCAAATTCGTCTACTACGACCAGCAATTTGGCACCAACATCGCCAGCGTCAAGGGCGATACCCTAAACATTGGGTTTGATCCTGAGCTTTTTGACATCAAGCAACTCTCTGACTTTTTTAGCTTTTTTATGATGTCGACCAGAACCGAAAGCAAGCAACTCACAGCTGAACTGCAGGTGCCTCAAAACTGGCAGGGTAGCCTTACGATTTTTGGTGACCATATCAACATCAATGACCTGACGGTTGACGGAGATATTACGATCGGCCACGCCAATAATGCCAAGCTGATCAACGTAACCTCAACCAAGAGCATCCTCTTTGAGCGCTCGGTGATCGAAAATGCGCAGATCCAGGCCAAGAGCATCAATCTGCACTATTCGTACTTCTTGCTTGGTCGCGACTTGAATAACCTGCTTGATCAGTCTCGTCATGGTCAAGAAAACGGCAAACCGGTTCTCACCGAAACCGATGTCCCCAAGCTCACGGCAGATCACGTCCTCATCAAGACCAATCGCCCCATTACCGGAATCATCATTGACAGCCCTGAAGTATGGCTGAACTCACGTGAGGGTTATATCGACTGTATCTTTATCAAGCCGCTCGATGCATACGAGAGTGATATATCTGCTCGCTTTAACGCAAAGCAGCTGGCTGATACCGATAACCTCGATCTGGCGATCTACCCAAACTACTACATCAAAATCGCTGACGGCCAAACCTTTAGCATCAATCAGGGCTACAGCCTGCCAAAGAGTGACTCGGTTTCTGATCCTGCTCCCGAGATCGACAATCTCATCACCTACACCGATGACACCCATTGGATGAAGTACCATATCAGCTCATATGATCTCGATGCGCTTCACCAGCTTGTCCTGCCGCAGCCAAATGCCTACCAGCAGATCAAAGGCAACGCAACGGCAACTTTTGATGATGGCACCACGGGTAACCTCAACGTCGAGGCACCAACTGGTCACGTGCTGATCCGTGACCTTAAGGGTAACCAGCTGTTACCGAATGACGCTATCACGCTCTGGCAGAAAAACACCGACGCTGGCGCTGTTTGGGAGTAAGCTGCACGCCTTGTTTCGAGAGCACGTCACTCGCTCGCCGATGATAATCCGCCAACCACCCTGTCGCATGACCTGTGGCAGGGTGGTTTTTTGTTGAGACCACACACAGACGCATTAGCACCAAAAAGCAGTTCAAACAGGCGAGGAGCTTGAGAAAATATAGTAATGCGTTAGAGTGTGAACACTTTACCGAACGCACGTGCATCAAGCAGGTGCAACGGCGGGATGGTAAGGCAATTGGCTGTTTGTTGTATTGGAAGCTTAAGAGTAGTAAGGATTGCTAGCACTATGGAAGCGACATTTTGGTCTTTGGTTCCAGCGCTTATTGCAATTGTTTTGGCGCTTGCAACCAAAGAGGTTTACGTCTCACTTTTAGTGGGCGTTCTCACTGGAGCTATGCTCTACACACAATTTGACATCATCGCCGCTGCAAGCACCACGCTTGAGGTGATGGGAACAAAGGTATCGAACAACGTTAACATCGTAGTATTTCTCGTCTTGCTGGGCATGATCGTCGCGCTTGTCCAGAAGTCAGGTGCTACCAAAGCCTATGGCCAATGGGCTGCTTCCAAGATCAAAAGCAAACGCCAAGCAGAGGGGCTGACCGCCGGCCTGGGTGCTCTTATCTTTGTTGACGACTATTTTAGCTGCCTGACCGTCGGTACGGTCATGAAGCCTGTCACCGATAAGTTCAAGATCAGCCGCGCAAAGCTCTCGTACATCATCGACGCAACCGCAGCGCCGATCTGCATCATCATGCCGATCTCAAGCTGGGCAGCTGCTGTTTCAAGCTCATTACCCGAGACGAGCTCAATCGATGGATTTAACCTCTTTTTGCAGGCGATTCCCTATAACTTCTATGCATTGAGCTCGCTCTTTTTACTCTTCGTGATCACCGCACTGGGATTAAACTTCTCCAAGATGCGCGCTCATGAGCAGATGCTTGAGAGCACAAATACCTTTGACAGCATCGAAGCTAAACTTCCTGAAGAGGCAATGAGCGGCTCTCGCCAGGGTAAGATCCACGACCTCATCATCCCGATCGCGGTGCTTGTCGTCTCGTGTATCTGCTTTATGCTAGTGACCGGCGGTATCTTAGAGAGCAAGAACATCATCGATGCATTTGCCAACTGTGATGCTGCGTTTTCACTGGTTTTGGGCAGCATGCTTACCATCTTTGTAACGGCAGTTTTGTATCTGACAGAAAGGCTCATGAGCTTTGCGGAGTTTAATGCCTGCCTAACTGAGGGCTTTAACGCCATGGTGCCAGCTATCTTGATCCTGACGCTCGCATGGACACTCTCGGGTGTTTCGGGCGAAGGATACCTCGAGTGTGGCGCGTTTGTCTCAAGCTTCATCGAGTCACACAACGTAGCACTTGCCCTGGTACCTGCCTGCTTCTACCTCTTTGCACTGGGACTCGCGTTCGCAACAGGTACGAGCTGGGGAACCTTTGGTATCTTGATCCCGATCATCGTCACCGTCTTTAACGATGGCCTCTCAAGCCTCATGGTGATTTCGATCGCAGCTGTACTGGCAGGCGCTGCCAATGGTGACCACATCTCACCAATCAGCGACACGACGATCTTGTCTTCGGCAAGCGCTGGTGTTTCACACCTCACGCACGTCACGACCCAGATCCCGTATGCACTATGTGCCGCCATCCCATCGTTTATTGCCTACCTCGTGGCAGGCTTTACGCAAAACGGTTGGATTGGCTTGGGCGTTGCTCTTGTCCTCGTGGCAATCGGCGTCTTTACCATCAAGGTATTGCAGCAGCGCTCAGATGCTGCCTCAGAGGCTGCCGCCTAAACCGCACCAACCACGACGCTCCTGCCATCAAGGCGCGTCTCACCTCAACCGAGCAAACAGCCAGACCATCGTACAAACGTGAATCCGAGCAGCTCTTCGCACTCAAGCGAGGAGCTGCTCTTTTTATTGGACTGGCTATTTGTTATGCTGGGTCAGTTACAATCGTTTTGAACAATCGTTGTAGAAAGGCTATCGCTTGAAAGACCGACCGTTCAGTTGATAGCCCTCATGTGCTTTTTGAGTAAGGCGTGTGAGGGTACCTAACATCATCATCACACTGCTATGTCTTGCATCAGGAGCACTATGAATTATTTGTCACAGATTCTTGGTCTGCCCGTGTTTGATGCCACGGGCGAAAAAATCGGAACCGTCAATGATCTTGGCATTGCCACCGGCGAGGTCTTTCCTCGGGTGACCTCACTTGCGTTTCGTGGTCCCTCAAAGACACCGTTCATGATCAGCTGGCGCAAATATGTTGAGTCCCTCGATGAGGAGGGCATCCGTCTTGCCGTTCCCGCGCATGAAATTCGCTTTAGCTACCTGCAGCCTTCTGAGCTTTTGCTTAACCGCGATCTCATGGACAAGCAAATTGTCGACACTCAAGGTATGAAGGTCGTTCGCGTCAACGATCTCAAGCTTTCGCTCTCTGGCAAAGATCAGCTCCGACTACTCGGCGCTGAGGTTGGTCTGCGCGGGTTGTTACATACCCTCTCTCCTCAGCTCGACAAGATCACCACCAAGATTGCCCAGCTCATTGGACGACCAATCCCCGAAAAGCTCATCGCTTGGAACTACATGGATCTGCTTGAACGCGATTTGTCTCAGGTGAAGCTTTCGGTTTCGCATAAGCGCTTGGATGAGCTGCACCCGGCAGACGTCGCCGATATTATCGAGCAACTCGATCCTCGTTTGAGGGCTCGTGTCTTTGCTCAGCTGGATACCGAGCGGGCGGCAGACACCATGGCCGAGATGGAAGGCGAATACCAAGCAGACGTCATCGATGACCTGCCTGATCGCAAGGCATCCGACATGATCGCCTCGATGGATCCAGACGACGCGGCCGATCTGATCGGCGAGCTTTCGTACGATAAAGCAGAGCGCCTCCTCAAGCTCATGGGTATTGACGAGCAGCGCGCCATCCGAAAGCTCTTAGGCTATCGCGACAAGACTGCTGGCGGTATCATGACGACCGAGGTCGTTGCCCTTGATGAGCATGCGAGCGCCGCCGATGCTATCGAGGTCTTGCGCAACCTCGATGAAGATCACGAGACGGTCTATAACATCTATACGATCGACGACACGGGTGTGCTGAAAGGCGTACTTTCGCTCCGCGACATTGCGTGCGCCTCCCCTGAGCAAAAGTTGCACGAGCTGGCATTCAACGATCTCATTACCATTGATCCTGACGAAGACCAAGAAGAAGTCGCCTCGCAAATTGCAAAGTATGATTTGGTTGCCATGCCAGTTGTTGATGAGAACAACGTGCTCCTCGGTATTGTCACGGTTGACGATGCCCTCGAAGTCATGCAAGAAGAGCATCTCGAAGATTTGCAGCTAGCAGGCTCAAGCCGAGGTGTGAGCGCTGAGGACGATAAGCCAGGCCATGACCTGCGCTGGTTCTTAACGCGCAGCACGTGGTTTTTTATCTGGGTCGTCCTTACCATCGTGGTATTTGTCACCCAGCTTCCCTATGGCATCTCGCTTGTATTGCTCCTGCCCGTCATCATTCTTGTGGCGGCTGACACAACAAGCTTTGCAACTGCCCAACTCATTGAGGCAGATGATGACGATGAGGACGCCCGGGTTAAGCGCAGCCAACAGGTCTTACGCCACAGCGGTCTGGGCATCCTGATGGGTGCGCTCTTTGCGCTGACCCTCTATGGCGCGGGAACCGTCGCTACCGCTCCTCACCTGCCACAAGAGGCGCTACTTGTCTTGTGTATTTCAGTGGCGCTCATCAGCGCGCTGGTGATTGCTTGTACCACACCGCTTATCGCATTGTTTGAATACGCCGATAAAATCGAGCGCCCGCTCTCATCGAGCATCATCACGCCGATGGTGATGACCGTCTCAAGCCTTGCTTTTATTGGCTGTGTATTAGCTGGCCTGCGCATGGTTGGACTGATCTAAGATGACGCTCTTGTTTAAGGCAAGAAAAGCGCAGGGCAATCAGGGCGTTCACGACGCAGAGGGTGCCCATGCAACAGGAACGCCAAACACCCAAATCCAGAGCACACCAGGCACTCAGGGCGCACCGGCCAAGTCTGAGAAAGAACGTCCTCGCTGGCTTCTCATGCTCGCTGCGATGGGTCCAGGCTTTGTTGCTGCCATGGCGGGAAACGATGCCGGTGGTATCTCGACCTACTCCAACGCCGGAGCACTCTTTGGTTACAAGACCCTCTGGATGATCCTCATCATGACTTTTTTGCTGGTCGTCGTCCAAGAATCAGCAGTGCGAATGGGAACGGTCACCGGCAAAGGGCTCTCGTCGCTCATTCGCGAGCGCTTTGGCATCAGACTCACCTCACTCGCCATGCTCGCGCTGCTCTCGTCAAACATTGCCGTCACGTTTTCTGAATTTGCTGGTATCGCCTCGGGCATGGAGCTCTTTGGTATCCCCAAATACGTGAGCGTGCCGCTGGCAGGCATCATAGTATGGTTGCTCGTTATGAGCGGCTCGTACAAACGCGTCGAAAAGATCCTACTGGCGGTCTCCTGCGTCTTTATCACCTACGTGGTTGCGGCCTTTTTGGCTGGTCCTTCGTGGGGCGAGGTCATGCACGACACCTTTGTGCCTCAGATTGTTCCCGACTCCAATTTCTTTTCGCTGCTCATCGCTACCATTGGTGCAACAATCGCACCATGGATGATTTTTTTGGCGCAAAGCTCGGTGGTCGAGAAAGGCGCAGAGATCAAAGACCTCATCTATCAACGTGTTGATGCGGTGAGTGGTGCAATTATCGCCTGCGTGGTTTCGTGGTTCATCATCGTGACGACCGCAGCGGTCTTGCACCCCGCGGGCATCGTGATCGAAGAGGCGGCGGATGCCGCCCGAGCCCTCGCGCCTATCGCAGGCCCTTACGCCGAGATGCTCTTTTCAGCAGGCTTGGTTGCCGCCTCGTTCTTGGCGGCTTGCGTCTTGCCAGGAGTAACTGCCTCTGCCATCTGTGAAGCCTTTGGCTGGGAGCGTGGAACCGACCGAAGCTGGAGCGAAGCCCCTGCTTACAAGGGTATTTTAACCAGTATCCTTGTAATCTCGGTCATTATTGTTTTAATCCCTGGTATCAATCTCTTTGCCGTGATGGTGATGGCGCAGGTGGTCTCGGGCGTTTTGCTCCCCATCTTGCTCGTGTTTATGGTCTTTATCATCAACGACAAGCACATCATGGGAAACTACGCCAACGGTCTGCTCTGGAATGTTTTGCTCTGGGCAACCATCATCGTGGTCGCCCTGCTCACGATTGCGCTTTTTATCTTTCAGGCGCTCGGGCTGGGAACGCTCGCGTGAGGAGCGGTGCTGTCAAAGAAACTGCGTCTCTCTTTGGCGCACCAAATCTCCTTCAATGCACGCGGGCTCTCCCTTAGATGCCGAGCTCTGCCAACAAGCAGTCGAGCACCTCTGGACCTTTTGCACGCAACGCATTGTGATGATCCTCAGGAAACTCCACAATCTTAAGGTTGCCAACCAAATTGAGATCCTCGCGCGAATACTCGTATGGCACATACATATCCTGCGGATAAACTGCCGCAGCCACCGGGACCTGGTTTGCTTTAAGCACCTCAAAATTGTAGAGCGCTGGCCAATCTGTTTTCTCAGCCAAGACAAACGCTGCCTCTTTGAGGGGCTTAAGTTCGGGCATCTCGTCAAAGAACCACGGATAGATATGCTCACCCGTCAAGTAGTATGGCACCGTCTCATCGAGCGGATTAGCACCTTCAGCAAATCCAGGCACCGCATCCCGCATACGCTCGGCACTCCACTGAGTCGCCTCACCTGCCACGCATGATGAGGCACCTGCATAGATCGCCTCGTGGATTACGGCGTAGAGCGGATGCTCATGGTATGAGACACGCTCAGCCACCTGCCATAAGAAGCGCTGCTTGAGCGTGTTATGCGCTCTACCATCAGCATCGATCGACACATCGAACGGATCCTCAAAGAGATACTTGATACTCTCAAGCCCTGTGCTGCGGCCAAGATCAATGCCGACCGTCCGGAGCATCCGAGAGCTCAAACGAGTACCCGTGGGCAAGTAGACCTCATGTTCATCAAGATAGGCACAAACCTTACGGATGATAGGCTCAACTTCAGGGTAACACTCAAACAGATCGAGGTTGCGCTGGCGCGTCTGCTCGTAGGTCTTGCGATAGATCTCATCGGCGCTGTGATTGATGGCAGCCAAGCCTCCCGTCACGAGTGCACCAGCAACATACTGAGAAAACTTTGGATTTGAAAGGTAATTGAGGATACAAAAGCCGCCAAAGCTCTGACCCAAAAGATACCAAGACTCATCTCCCAACAACGCCTGACGAAGCGCCTCAGCATCTCCTACGATCTGATCGGCGCGTAAGTGGCTTAAGCGTTGAACCTGCTCTTCAAGCGGCAAGTTACCAAGCGTTGCGGCATTTTGAGGTGTTGAATTTCCTAAGCCTCGCTGATCGAGCAAGATGACGCGAAAACGCTTGGCAAGATGCTCAACAAAGGGCGGCACAGAAGAAGGACGCGGGCTCGCGCAACCTGGACCTCCCTGGAGATAGAGAATGCACGGCTTAGTCGAGATAGGCTCAAGGCCAAGGCGCTGGCTTTGAGAGGCCTCCTCAACCTCATCAGCAAGCGTGACCTCGCGGGCAAAGATATTAAGAGCCTTCATATGGGATTGAACAGCAATTTCTTGCGCAGTCTTATCAGAAAGAAAGGCGGTGTACTCGCCGCCAGCAAAGTGATCGAGTGGCACCGTAAGCGTATAATCGAGGACATGATACTGCTGAGAGCGACCGTATGATACTTGCATAGTTTCCTCCTTGCGATCAGCGCTTACTGATATTATGCAAGACTTTTGTCGCCATTTTTGTGTATTTAGGAGGAGAACAATGTCAGCTAAATCCATAATTCGCCAAGAGGCCAAGGCAAGGCGCGCAGCCCTCGATGAGGCATATCGCACAGAGGCGACCAAAGAAATTGTCGATCGTACGGCGGCGTTGATACAAGTGACAATCACCTCGTACCTTGAGGATGAGCCAGGCACCGATCGACTCTTCACCATCGCGACCTATGCACCGATTGATGATGAAGTTGACCTGAGTGCGCTCTACACCCATCCCCTACTTGCGACTTATAACATCGAGTACGTTGTGCCAATCTGCCTGCCTGAGGGACGCATGGAGTTCATTTTGACCGGCACTGAAGACCTCCAGAGCCCTCGTGAGAAGCAACCTCGCTATCTCACTCAGCCATTTTTGGTCTATTCAGAAGACCTCTTGGACGGACGTCATTTGTATGAGCCTGAGGAAATTGACATTATGCTCGTGCCTGGACTTGCCTTCGACGAGCATCATTTTCGTATTGGGTACGGCGCAGGGTATTATGACCGCTACTTTGCTCGATATGAAGCAAACGGTACTGCAACACATTCGATAGGCATTTGCTTTGCCACACAGCGTATTGAGAATGCCTTTCCCAATCAGTTTGATCAGCAGGTCAGCTGGGTCGTCGATGAAGATAACATCAGCTTACTCAATAGGCTGGGGATCAATTATGAAGAGAGGTGAGCGCGGGGCAGCGTGACGATAGATCCTCGGTGCTCCTGATGCAGTCTCCAGCTCCGACGCTCTCCGCCGCAACGCTGCATTACTCCGACGCAACACCACCGTTTGGTCCTGCCATCGACTTGATAACATCCTCAGGTATATCAGGATCAGACTGCAAAAGCTCACTGATCGTCACAAAGCGATAACCGGCTGCCTTCCATGCCTCAATGATCTTGGGCAAGGCCTCGATGCCTTGCTCGCGAGGACCGCCGCCATCGTGCATGAGGATGATGTAGCCAGGCTTCATGTGCCCAGTTGCATTCGCCATGATCGCATCAGCACCGGGGCGCTTCCAGTCAACTGAGTCAACGTTCCAATTAACCACTGCCGTCAAGCGACTATCAGCAGCTTTGAACACCTCGTAATTAAAAGCGCCATATGGCGGACGCAACACCTTTGACTTCACGCCTGATGCCTGCTCAATAAGGCCAAACGAGTCATCAAGCTCACTGTGGAGCGTCTCAACTGAAACCTTAGTCAAATTAGGGTGATTCATGGTATGACCAGCAACCTGATGGCCTGCCTCGGCAACCTTTTTTGCCAACTCAGGAAATTGCTTAACTCCTCGACCCACCATAAAGAAGGTTGCCTTGACATCATACTTTTTCAGAATCTCAAGAAAGGTCTCGGTGTACTTGGAAGGACCGTCATCAAAGGTGATTGCCACGAGCTTCTCATCATCCTTAGGATGGACATTATGCCAGGTCACCACCGTATTTTGAGGCTCAGTGACCACGCCACGATCGACCGTCTTGCCCGAGAGCTTACCGGTCACCACCTCGCTCACACCCACATGACCCCATTGCTTAACAAACATCACCGCACCAGCGCCCTTGTTAAACTCCCATTCATAGGGGATCTCAGTCTGCTGAGAATCATAGGGCTCGGTTTTATCGACACCGTTCGTAAACTCAATGTCATCGCCCTGATGAACGCGATAATTATCAATCTCCTCGCCAAGGTCTGAGCCATTCACACTCACGGTGTAACGCTCGCCCTCACCCTCTTTAAGCAACACGCCCTCAACATCAATAAGATTGCCGTAAATTGCCTCGGTCTTTTTATCTTTAACGAGCTGAGCAATGCTTGAACCGTTTGACACCGTTGCCTCGGCACCATCGATCGTGACTGAGACCGGACGGTGCAAAAAGAGCACGATGCCAATAATCGCCAGAATAACGGCGACGAGCACAAAGATCACCGCGCCAAAGAAGCTACGCTGCGTGAGCGAAGTAAAGTAACGCGGATTGTGCGGCCTGCCCGTGGGACGAAAGCCACCTGAGGAGATACCGCCCATCAACAGATCACCCTTGCGCCTCTTGTTGGGGTGAGTTTTCAATGGCTTATACGTCGCACGGGCATTATTGTGATTAAGGCTGCGACCAATGTGTTTGGTTGAATTATCTGCTGCGTTTGAAACTTCGTTTTTATCTGACATTGCTAAGCATGCCTTCTTTCATCAACCACGTTGAAGTATTAAAGTGCTGCTAGTATGCATCTTTAATCCTCATCTTTTTGTGCCTTTTTAAATTCCTCTTTAAAAGCAGAAAACATACCCTTAGTTTTGCCAAGCTGCTTACCAAGCGCATAAGTTCCCTGGTCATATGCCTCGGTCGCCTGCTTGGTCAACGCTTGCTGGGTACGCGAAACATCCTTGGTCTGTGCAGCCGCTTTCTGCTGAACTTTTTTAGCGACACCCTGGGCGGCATCCTGGGCAACACCCTGTAATTTTTTGCCAACCTGGCGCGCACTTTCTGCTGCTTTTGCAGTTGCTCGTCCAGCCTGAGCAGCAAGACCGCCCTCAGGATCAAGACTGCCCGCCTGATCATCGACGATCAAAAAGCCATCGCGATACCCAAGATAGTGATCGGCTGGAATGGTGATATTACCAATGAGCGCGCGAGAAGCTGCCCCATCGGTCACCACAATATCGCCGACCGCACCCGTCTGGGTGTTAAAGGTCAGGGCACCCACATGACCAAGCTCTTTGCCGCTCGTGGTTTTGACGTCCATACCCTCCCAAATGATGCACTGATCCCAATCAAGGTCAAGGCGCCTGATCGCCTTTTGATCCCAGCTCAACGCCCCTTGAGTCGCCACGATGGCACCGTGATCCTCTTCAAAAGCATCGAGCGCTAAGAACTTATCGGCGCGCTTAAATGCCCAGAGTAAATCGGGGCGTTTGATGATAAATCCAACGACGCGCTTACCGTCGGGTGAGAAAACTGTACGCCATACCTTACCCCACGACCACATCGATCCTGGCTTTTTGCGTACCTTGATGCCGTGCATTTCTTGGGTACTGAGCATGTGCCCACCTCATAGCAAGATGCCCATGCAGGCGCTCGGAAATCCGAGGCTCCATGGGCATCTGATGTATCTCGTAAATAAAACCGATGAATGTGACCGAGAAGACCCTACGCCTTCTTGACCTCGTCAATCTTTTTCTGAGCCTCTTTTGATGCCTTATCTGCGACCTCTGCGCTCTTATCGGCAACCTTTGAAGCCTCCTGAGCGGCCTTCTTGCCAGCACCTTGCGCAGCATCAACTGCCTGATGAGCCTTCTCAGCTGCAGCATCAATTACATCGGCACCCTTGTTCTCAACAACCTCGGCTGCTTCTTCAAGCTTACCCGAGATGTTAAGGACAGCATCCTCACCTACTGAAGCCGTGGTAGCACCAGCCTGAGCAGCCTTTTCGTTCGTAAACTCCTTGACCTGCTGAGCAGCCTGGGTCACCTTATCTGCGGCAGCAGCAACACCAGCGGCGATCTTATCGGCAACACCCTGCACCTTATCGGCGGCTACGTCGGTAAAAGCTCCACCTTGGGCAACCGTTGCATCAGATGCCTGTGAAATGTTTTCTGAGAGCGAGGCACGAAGCTGATCCATGCGCTCACGAGCCAAGTCGACCTTTTCGCGAAGCTCGTCAGACTTTGCATCAACCAAAGGCTTGACGTCAGAAAGACCATCCTGGACACGATCAACACCGCGGTGATAGACATCAACACCGCTGTCGAGCAGGTTATTTGCACGATCAGCAGCGAGCTGACGAGTCTCAATGCCAGAGCGAGGAGCAAGCAGAATACCTGCTACCGCACCAACCGTTGCACCAAAAACAGTGCCAGCCATGAACTTGAAAAATCCACCGTTCTTACCCATAAGGTCCTCCTACACATGAGAAAGCTTTTATTGAGCTTGCTTGTATGTTTAGCGTTGGTACTACATATACCCAAACCATCCGCTGTTAAGCGATTTATTGTAGCTTATGTAATATTTTATCGAATAATTGTATCCTGAAATTCGACGTGATCAATACCATCGACCATCTTGCAAATGCTTGTGACCAGCGCTTCGATGCTCGGGGTGTGCTGCTGTTTGCCATTAAGTGACCAGTTGGCCAGCCAAACACCTGTCGAAACACACGCCATTGTAAGCGTGTCATCCTGACAGTCAAGCTGGGTCAAAAACTCATGATCACCAAGCTGCTTGGTCTGACCAAACGCCACACCTTGGGTGCGGCCAGTGCGCGCAATGAGCTCGATCACAATGTGCTCAATGAGATGAGCAAACTCGGTGTCTGCCATCGCAGCCTTGAATGATGCACCCTTATCGCCGTAACACTCGTGCTTTGCGATGCCTGGCATGAGCTGATAGAGACGATTAACCGCCTCGGTGTCTTCGCTCGTGCGATGTGGAGCCTGCGAATCAAACTCAAGGGTGTACTCGAGCTGTTCTGGATAGACCGTCACATTCGTTACTTTGATCATGGGGTGAGCACCTCTTTTACGTATGAACTGCGATTTTATGAATGATTGTGCACGATGACTATGACACGCGCTCAGCAGAACAACCGCAGGACAAAAAACCGTTGTGCAGTGCTTAAGGATACCACGGCCAAACAGGGCACAACTTGTTACAGCTTAAAAAATTTGAGAGAACATCCCCGCGTGAAGTCACCTATGTTTTCCGTAGCCTCGCGCAAATAGTTCTGCACAAAGACAAACCCGCCTCTGCGAATGAGCGCAAAGACGGGTGGACACATTCGTTATGAGATCCAGAAGCTAAATCTGCTTCATCTGCTCCTGAACCTTATTGTACCAAGAGCCATCCTGGCTTGGTGGGCAGTACTTCTTAGCCTCTTGTGCATCGATGTTTGCACCATAAACGCGGGAAACACCAGCAATGTGCTCATCAATTGCCTGCTCCCAGCTGCTGAAGCTCTTCTTGCCCCAGCCCCACGCATTATAGGGACGGTAGCAAACCGCACCGCGCGAAGACTCCACAAAAGAAATTGCAGGAGAAAGTCGAGGGTCAACACCGTTGCGATAGGCTGCACGAGCAAACGTCTCACCGTAACCAGCAAGGGCACTACCTGCGAGGTACGCATTGATGCGCTCGCCCCACGCCCTCACGAAAGCCTCCTCATCACCATGCGGAGTGATAGTGTAGCCCGTCTTGTGCGAAGCAGCCTCAGATTCAGCTGCTGCCTGAGCACGAGCTTGCTCCAACGCCGCTTGAGCAGCTTTCTCTTGCTGTACCGCCTGAGCAATCAAAATTGGATCTTCGCTGGGGATCATCTGGCGAGAAGCTGTCTCGGTGAGATGACTCATCGCCACATAACTGTTCGTAAAATCAAATTTTGATGACTCAATCGTTCCAGCGTTGAGCTCGGTAACGCTCGACTGCTCGGTACCAACGCCAATGGTAGTACCAGCAAATGCCTGAGGAACAAACAGCGCGCTGCCCAGCACAAGGCCAATCACAGCAGCACAGATACAACTAACGGCCTGATATGCCAGTCTGGTTAATAATCGTTGACTCGTTTGCAAAACGCCTCCATCACTCGACAACAGTTACCGCAATTCTCAAACCACACCACCGCAATGGCGACAAAACGCAATGGCAACGCAGGTAAGCGCTGGCATTACCAGGACAAGGCGAGCAATGTTTAAGGAGTGTGATTTCGCCTGGCCGACTCAGCTTGAGAATCGCATCATCGGAAAAAGCCTGTCTTTGCATCTCTTGTCTGTCTTGCGCCCCATCTTAGCAAGGGGATCGGACAAGAAACTTACCGAGCAATTACAAAAACTCGGCTCAAAGCACGTAGCTTTTTTCGGCGGATCTTTTGTACTGCGCTTCTTTTTATGATTCAAAGCCAATCAGCACGAGGGATGTTAACGCACACCACAGCGCGATGTTTTACGATCGGTGACCAATTCAAGACAGCGGGTCGATCCACTATACGAGCTGGTCAGGCCTGTATCCACGCATGTCTCGCTTAAAACACTGATCAGATTATACCGTCATGAGGCAATCACGGCAAAACCCGAGAAACTGCTTCGCCATGTTTTGCTCACATCAGCAGAACAACCGCAGGTCAGCAGCGGGCACGCTCGCAGCAAGTGTACTTGCTGCAGGCACAATCACCACAAGACACCGCATCACCTCGTTGCTGAGCTATTCTTCGACGCTCTGATTGGTTGCCCCTGCCCCCACGCGAGCAGCTGGAGTCAACACGGGGCTTTGATCTTCCTCCGCCTCAACGCGAGCGCTCATCTTGTCCTGCGAGCGATTGATGGGCTCGGGAGAAGTCACGCGCACCAGCGCAATGCGGCGGTGGCGCATTGACTGAATCTTGAACGAGTAGTTTTCGATCTGGATGACCTCGCCCACGCGAGGAAAGGAGTCATTAACATCAAGCAGCCAGCCTGCGAGCGTCTCATACTCACCAGTGTCCTCGATAGGAAAGCCAAGCTCAATAGCATCGCTGATAGGGTAGCGACCATCAATGAGCCAGTCGTAATCGGTCAGCTGCGTGAGGTACTTATTATCAGGATCAAACTCGTCGGCAATCTCGCCCACAATCTCCTCAACGATATCCTCTACCGTAATAATGCCAGCAGTACCACCATATTCATCGACCACCACAACCATCTGTTGGTGACCCGTTTGCATCTCAGAAAGCAGCGGCAGGATGTCTTTGGTGTCAGGCACAAAAGCCGCATCGCGCATATATTCTGCAATAGAGGCCTCGGTCTTACCCTCAAGCGCGGGACCCAAGATATCCTTGATGTGGGCTACGCCAACAATGCGGTCAATATCTTCATGATAGACCGGCACCCGCGAAAAACCTGTCTCACGCATCACCTCAAGCGCTTGGGCAAGAGTTGCCGTGTCCTCAAGCACCGTCATGTCGACGCGCGGTACCATGATCTCGCGAGAGATGGTATCGCCCGCGTTAAAGATCTCGTGAATCATGCGCTTTTCTTCGTCGAGCAAATCATCCTGTTCAGAAACGATGTAGCGAATCTCGTCCTCTGATACCTGCGAGCGCTCCTCGTCTGCCTTGATGTGCAGCACACGAGCGACAAGCCCCGTTGAGGCTGAGAGAAAGATGACGAGTGGCTTGGTGAGACGCTGGACAAATTCGATCACACCTGCCACGGCAGACGCTACCTTTTCTGGGTTAGAAAGGGCGATACGCTTGGGCACAAGCTCGCCAAAGACCAGCGTAAAGTATGAAACGACGAGTGTAATGATGACAACCGAGAGGACGGGAGCCACCGTACTCATACCAGCGATGGGCAGGCTCACCAGTACTTTTTCAAGCGGATCGGCAAATGTTTTAGTGGATGCGGCCGAGGCACCAAAGCCAAGTAACGTGATCGCGACTTGAATGGTCGACAAAAAAGCGTCTTGATCTTCTTGCAGATCAATGACCTTACGGGCTCCCTTGGAGCCTTCTTCTGCCTTGGTTTCTAAACGAGAGCGACGCGAAGAAACGAGCGCCATTTCTGACATCGAAAAATATCCGTTGCCCACGATGAGCAACGCCATTAAACCAATGCTTAACGCAACTTCCATAGAGGGGTATCAACCACCCTTACTGTGATGATGGTGCGTGTTACACATCATCACATCGACAACAATGAAGCTGGCCACAAGATAGCCAGAAACGCTGCACTCGCTTATCTCGCGGTAAGCCAGAGTGCCATGCTTATCCACCACAACTAGAGGATGCAGTGGCGCACAATGCAGTAGCGAGTTTAGTAAATTTACTATAGCAAATATAAAAGTACCGCCAAAAATTGGCAGATACTCCCGCCTAAAACAAACAGATGCCAGATCGAGTGGAAATACGGTACGCGCTTAAGCACATAAAACAGGGTACCGAGGGTGTAGCTTATTCCTCCCGCGACCAAGAGCCACAGGCAGCCTGCAGGCAAAAGCTGCACAATGACCGGAATCTTAAAGACGATGAGCCAACCCATCGCAATGTAGATTACTGCGTTGACCCACTTGGGCTTCTCTCGCCAAAATGCCTCGACCACAATGCCGATAGCTGCGATGATCCAGACAATCGCGAGGAACAACAAGCCTCCATGATCGAGTAAAACCAGCAATAAAAACGGGGTATATGAACCCGCAATCAAGATGTAGATGAAACTGTGATCGAGCACGCGCAACACACGCTTTGCGAGCGGCGGCTGGATCGCGTGATAGAGCGTTGAGGCGAGGTATTCGAGGATGAGTGTGATGCCAAAGACGATAGCGCTCACGAGTTTAAGACCGCCACCACCTCGTACCGCAAAAACGATCATGAGTACGAGCGCTGCAATGCCAAGGAGTACGCCGACACCGTGCGTCACTGAGTTGGCGATCTCCTCGCCGATGGAATACTGGCCTTTATGCTTTTTGGGTGGCAGCACCGATTGATCGGCATTAAAAACCTGCACGATCCTATGCGGCGCCAGCCTCGTGTCAACCAAACGCTCGTCATTGCTGGTGATCACGCGCGCATAACGACGTGCTTGTTCTGCGCGCTCCACTTCATCCAGCATAACCATAGTTAACCCTCCTCAATGGCTAATCAATCTGAGTATCAAGGCCTGCCTCACGCAGAGCTTCTTGAGCCTTGATCCTCATATTGTGACGAGGGCGCGCCCACTCAATAAAACGCTGAGCGCAATCGATGGTCACATCAACCATCTCCATCTGCATCATGCTTGCTGAGTGGAGCTTGAGACTTGCCACCTGTGCCCGCGCCTGAAACGGGGTCTGTCTCACCTGCACCGCCTGCAGCTTACCGCGCGACATATAGAGCGTCTTGATGGCAAAACCACCACGGACAAATGACACCATCTTATCTGACGTACCCACCCGCGAATCACGGCAAGCAAAGTAACGGTTGATCGCGCTGACAGTAAACGTGATCACCACCAAGGCGGTAAACAGTGAGCAAAATGCAAGATAGGATGAGCTAAATTCTACGGGGTATGCAGCTATCTGCTCCACCAGCGGGTGTGCAGCCCAGACAGCAATCGTTGCCATGATGAGCGGCAAGAGCATGAGGAGCCACCTGATCATGCTACGCCTGAACGCAATGGGCGCGAGCTTTTCGTAGGAATAATCTGTCGCGGCTAAGTCAAACTCAGGCAGCGCCTCGGCCACAAACTGAGGCACCTCGTCAAAACGAATACACGGGTGAATGAGCTGCTCGCCCAAATCAAGGTCATCGGTATTGTGACTGCTCGTACTGTTGGTGAGTGGACTACGCTTGACCGTGTGCAAAGTGACCGTTGCTCGACCCAAGATCCGCAGCAAAATGGGGCGATGCACTTCAAGCCCCTGGACTCGGTTAAGTGACACTGAAATTGATCGGCGCACCAAAAGCCCCTGCTTAACCTCGATTCTGTCTGAGTAGCGCGAGAGTACAAAGCCACCAAAGACAAGCATCTGGGTAATCAGCGACACGATCCAAGCAAGCACAAGTATGACAACAATCGTCCCTAGAGCAAGGCCGACGCTCATGAACGTCAAACCCGCCTCTTGCTTAGTAGTGACCTCAGTAATGCCCGAGCCGATGAGATTGCCGAGCAATTCATTGGCGCCAGGAATGTAATCACTGAGCTGGCTCACAAATAACAAAAGCGCAACGATCACACCAAAGGCAGAGCTTCGGGCAAACGATGAAAGCACAAGCTCACGATTGGTGAGCTTTCGTGAGTAGACAGCCTGTTCGTCGATGTTCATACCAGCAAAGATACCGCGAGCACCTTCGCTGATGCCGCCCACAACATCTGAAAACTCGATGTGAGAACGCGATACGCCCCCTTCAGCACGGCGAGCAGCATGCTCAGCATCAAAACGCGGATCGAGCGGCAGGTCATTTGGCTCAACCGGTGGCACCGCAACTGCCGTGCCTTCATCCGTCTGTCCGCTCACTGCATCC
>JAEZXW010000006.1 GCA_023419515.1 Actinomycetes bacterium | reverse complement strand
ACACGATCTTGTCGAGGTGACCGTGTCGGCACGAACAAGCTCTCAGTATGTGTCAGGGCTGCTCCTGGCAAGCGCTTTTCGCGCAGCACCCACGATTATCGCGGTAACTACCGAGGCTGTTTCGGCTTCATATATCGCCCTTACCTTACAGGTCATGCGTGATTTTGGGGTCACGGTCACCGTTGATAAGGACTGTCGCCGTTTTGTTGTGCAGCCGCCGAGGACACGAGAGGGCGTGGCTCTGACGTCAGCAACGGCGCTGACGCCAATACTGGCATCGCAAGTACCAACCTCGTGGCGTTATTACGTTGCGCGCGATATGTCCGCGGCATCGTTCTGGCGGCTCGCTCAGTTTTGGGGAAATAACATCACGATTGAAGGAATAACTGAAGCTGAGCTTGCTCAGGGAGATGCCAAGGCGCAGCATTTTCTTAACCTTTTACGCGAGTTTGATCGCTATTATCAGCTCAAATCAGTAACCCTGCAAACACTTACGATCGATCTTGCACATTATCCCGATCTCTACCCCGTGCTTGCGCTGGCAGCAGCATCACTTTCATCGGGTTTACGGGTGACGTTCACACACATCGCGCATCTTAAAAATAAGGAGAGCAATCGCCTCGATACCGTTGATGACCTGCTTATTTCGTGTGGAGCAGCGCGTGCTTATCGACATGATGGATGTGACTCAGTAACCATTGAGGCGGTGGGCGCACAGATGCATCCGCCAAAATCTGTGGCGTCACATGGGGATCATCGGATCGCGATGGCTGGCGCAATGCTCGCCCTCATGCCTAGCCAAAACTTCAGTACAGCCACAGCAGTCCAGTCAATGGATCACGGTTCAGCAGTTAATCCAACAACTAGCTCATCAATCAGCTCGGTACCTCAGACGGTTACCATCATGGATGCCTCGTGTGTTACCAAGTCGTACCCGCAGTTTTTTGACGAGCTTGCCGCCTGTGCAACCACGACGTGCGGCGAGTCGTTGTAGAATACCCAGAACGAAACGTACAGACAAAGCCAAGGAGTCCATATGTTGTCAGGTTCAACCTGGGGAAATCATATCCAGATTTCTCTGTACGGCGAGTCACACGGCCATTCGGTTGGTGCGATTTTGAGCGGGATTCCCGCAGGTGAGCAGATTGATATTAAGGAGCTCGAGCAGTTTATAAAGCGTCGATGCCCGGGTGAGAATGATTGGGTAAGTCCGCGCAAAGAGAGCGATAAGGTCTGTTTTGAATCCGGTTTTCATGCGCTTGCACTCACCGATGAGTCTGATAAAAAGCTGACGACAACAGGATCTCCTATCACGGGTTTTATTTTCAATGATGACGCGCAGTCTCAGGTATACCGCGATCGTTGGCGTGTGCCGCGCCCTGGACATGCCGATTATACTGCCCAGGCTCGTTTTGGTACGCAGGTCAATTTGTTGGGCGGCGGATACCTTTCTGCCCGCAATACTGCGGCGATCTGTATGGCGGGCGGTATTGCTAAACAGGTGCTTTCTCGTCGAGGCGTGCGCATTGCGGCTCATTTGCGTGTGGTTGGTTCTTCTGCCGATTTTTCGGTCGATCCTGTGAATCCTGATATGGATGAGCTCGAGCAAGTGGCACATAGAGATTTCCCAACGATTTCTCATGAGGCGGCATCGCGCATGCGCACGGCGATTCTCAACGCGCTTAATGCGGGAGATTCAGTCGGTGGTCAGGTTGAGTGTGTAGTTACTGGCTTGCCTGCCGGTTTGGGAAGCCCCCGCTTTATGAGTGTCGAGTCGTTGTTAAGCTCGATTTTGTTTGCGATTCCTGCAGTTAAAGCAGTGAGCTTTGGTGAGGGATTCAAGTCTTCTCGACTGTTAGGCTCGGTGTGCAATGATCCATTTTCGGTGATTGAGAAAAACGGTCGCCCAGAGCTTACGCGTTTATCGAATCACGCTGGCGGTGTCGAGGGTGGAATCACCAATGGCATGCCGCTTATCATGGAGGTTGGATTTAAGCCAACATCGAGCATCGGTGCAAAGCAACAGTCGGTTGACCTTGAGACGATGGAGCCTGTTGAGCTGAGCCTCACGGGCAGGCATGATCCGTGCGTTGCGGTTCGTGCGGTGCCGGTGGTCGAGGCGGTATGTGCGCTGGCACTTGCTGATCTGCTGGCTCAGCACGGTTATCTCAAAACGCAACAAGCGCTGGGAATTGGCTAAGTCGCCTTCGCATTTAAGTCAAAGTTTAATACCAATATCCGCAGCGCTTGAACTATTTCATTCGGTGCTTGTATCGCGCTCGATCTAAATTACCTGATGGGGCAGGCCATTGGAGTGTCGTTATCCTCAGGCAAATCAGCTTTGCCATCGGTGAGGTGTTGACGAATCCAAACAATAATATCGTCGCTCTCATGCATTGGCTTACCGTCGATCACAAGGCATGGAACCTGTTTTTTACCAGCTAGATCAATCAGTGTATTGAGATGCTCTTCGTCATGGATGTTAGCTAATGGAATTTCAACGCCAGCATCCTCCATAAAGCGCAGAACCTTCTGGCAGAATGGACAGCTTGGCTTGTAATAAAGCAAAAGATTTTGAGTTATAGCCATCTCAGTATCCTTTCAGGATGCAGTGGGTGTGGTACTATGCATAACATAGTAATTATGAATTACTCGCTTGCTTATACCCGTTGTTGTGAAGGATGAGAGAACTATGATCCAAGATATTCAATACGCAAAAACATCATGGGGGCTCTTAACGAGCAAGCCCGGTTGGATTAAGCATGTGTTGGTGCTCTCTCTGTTGATGTTTATTCCAATCATCGGTCAGATCGCGCTCTTTGGTTATATCTACTCATGGGCTCGCCGCACTGCTTGGGGCATGCGAACCAGCCCCGTTGAAACCAAGATCGACACCAGCGAGATCATGAGGATAGGCTTTGCAACGTTTTTGATCACCATGGTTCTCAGCTTGATCTTGAGTATCGTGTTGACAATCATTAATTCGGCTACCGCATGGATCCCAGTTATTGGTATCTTGATTAGCATTGCAGCCAATATCGCAAGCTACATCGTTATCACTATCTTCGCATTATTCTGCGTGCTCTATGTCATTTATCGCAAGGCAGATATCCTTTTTAAGGTCTCTGACATCTGGGAGATGCTTAATAAAGACTGGCGTGGCATTGTTAAGATCTCCGTGCTCGGCTTCATTATGGGCTTTGTGATTACGACAATCGTTTCCATCATCGGGCTGGTTGTTTACCTTCCTATGATCGGTACGTTTTTGATGAGCGATGCTGTGCAGCAGGGCATGATAAGCGCCGCAAGCACTGGTGACATAAGTGATGGAGTGGTTCACACCATTGCTTTATACGCTCTTTCTGGTGGTCTGCCAATTGCTGGTATTTTGATAGTCACTCCAATCATTTTGTTTATCGCGTTTATCGGTAACGTTGTTTCGCAGCTTGTTTACTGCAACGCCGTTGGTATTTGGGTGAGCCAGTTTAACCCTTCAGTCTGGGGTGGCTTGAACGAGCCTGATCCATTGAGGCTTCGCACGCCACATTCTTATCTGGTTAAGCAACAGGCTCCTAGCACCGTTGATGCTCAAGAGGATGCCGAGCAACAAGCTGAGCAGTCAGCAGCAGACAAGCCCGTCGTGGCAGAGCCAGCTGACAAGCCACAAGCTTCAGCAGAGCCAGAAGCCTTAGAAGCTCCAGCTGCGTCAACCCCTGCAGCAGTAGCTCCCGTGGCACAGCCAAAAACTCCAGTTGCTGATCAGCCAGACGAGGCAGAGCAGCCAGAGGAGCCAAAGCAGGAACAGCAGACTGAAGCTTCAGACAAGCCAAAGACTGACGAGTAGGCACCCATCAGCATCCGCCTTCAGTTCCCATTTAAGGATCACGGGTAGCAATCACATCTATCACCTCATATCTCATCAAAAGCGCCCCTTTAATAGGGGCGCTTTTTTGTGCGCCTAATGACTCGTCATTCCAGAAATCCACAGCTTGCATTCAATCCAGGGCTCATCGCGCTTGTGCGCTCAATCGCCTGCAATCCCTGAAAGCTGCGAATTCGCATTCACCTCACTCTCTATCCGCGCTGATGCTCACCTTTCATATCGTTTCCTGTATTCATCCTTGCACGCTTTTATCCCTGCATACCTCGTCAACCTCGGGAAAACTCACTCATTTTTGGTAAGTCGGAATTAAGAATGTGGTAAGGCAGCGGTAAGTATTTTGTAAGGTTCGCCTGGTTACATGCTTGTTAAATATGGGAGCTTGATGGAGGGCAAGTCAAAAAACCTAAGGTACTTGAGTTATTCCGATACAAGACGGTATGATTCGAGGGTTATTTCCTACCCCGTAGGATGCCTTCACATGATACGGGGTCAGTATTGTCCAGGGGAGGTGACACCATGAAGGCTTATGAACTGCTGTTCTTTGTTGATCCAGCTATCGACGAAGAGACTCGTGCCGCAGCCATGAAGCGCATCGATGTTGCAATCACCACCAACGGTGGCCAGATCGAGGATGTGCAAGAGTGGGGTAAGCGTAAACTCGCATACGAGATTAACAAGCTTACTGAAGGCGATTACACCCTCATCAACTTCCAAGCAGAGCCAGATTCAATCGCCGAGATCGATCGTATTCTGCACATCACTGATGCTGTAGAGCGTTATATGATCGTTCGCCGTCAAGAGAAGAAGGCTTAATTTTCACGCGGATTTGATGAGAGACGGAGTGTTGACATGAGTATTAACCGAGTGATTATCAGCGGTAACTTGACCCGTGACCCTGAGGTTCGCGCCACTGCCAGCGGCATGACTATTATGCGCATCGGCGTAGCAGTCAATGATCGCCGTAAAAACAATCAGACTGGTCAATGGGAGGACTATCCCAACTTTATTAACTGCACCATGTTTGGCACTCGTGCAGAATCAGTCGCTCGTTTTTTGAGCAAGGGTAGCAAAGTCAGCATTGAAGGAAAGCTGCGCTACTCAAGCTGGGAGCGTGACGGTCAAAAGCACAGCAGCATCGAGGTCATCATCGATGAGATTGAGTTTATGAGCTCACGCAACGCGGGTTCAGACGGAGCTGGTTACGGCGCACAGCCTGCACCAATGGCTCCTGCTCCTGATGCAGCTGATGTGTACGACGATGACATTCCGTTCTAAGGTAATTTTTATTAACCTCGCGTATTTTTATGCGAAGGGAGGACAGCATTAACAATGGCTACTGAATATGCACGTCAGCCTCGCAAAAAGAACTGCAATTTTTGCAAGGAGGACTTTGAGAATCTTGACTACAAGGACACACAGTTTCTGCGTAAGTTCATGACTGATCGCGGCAAGATTAAGCCTCGCCGCATCACCGGTGTGTGCACTCAGCACCAGCACCGTTTGGCTGTTGCTATCAAGCGTGCTCGTTATATGGCATTGCTGCCTTATACCGTTCCTGTTATTTCAGGCCGCTCTGATCGCCGCCGCCACTAAAGCGACGGAAGTAAAGTAGGTTTTTGGTTTTGAGCAAAGAGCCAATCAAACCAGAGGTGCTCGATGATTACTCGCCGCAAGGCGGAAAGCATCAATCACCAGGGAATGACTTTGACCCATATAAGAGCAGCGCTTCAGGAAGCAATGATTCTCCAAAAATCATGCTCTTTCCAATGAGGCAGCAAAGGCCAAAGTTGATTTGGTCGGTCATTTGGTGTGTTTTAGGCTCAAGCATGGTCGGAATCGTTCCTTATGTTGCAGTTCCGCTCATTGTCTACGGCATCGGCGGCCTGCGTGCATTGGGGAAAAAGGCTCTGGCAGTGTTTGCGTCATTGGCTCCAGCGCTTTCGTATTTCACTATTCCTGCGGGAATGGAAGGACATGCGCCGATGATAGCGCTTGTCGCCTGCGCTATCGGATTTTTGTCCTGGCGTGCGGTAAGCTCGACGAAAGTGATGCTCATGAGCTTGGTGATCGCAGTTGCATTTGTCGCAAGTGATGTGGCTTATGCGTGGTACAGCCAGGTGGGTATTGTTGACTTTTGGAAAAGCGCGATCGAAAGAAGTTTTGGTTCGCTGATTTCTCAGTTAAACACGACCTCACTCGCTTTGCCAATTAACTCGATCAATGATCTCATCTTGAGCTTGATGCCAGCAGTCTACTTTTATGAGGCAGCATTCACGGCGGTTGCAGGCATTGTCGGGTTACAGATTTCTCGCACCCGCTTAGGCCTTGAAACCGAGCGATTTTTGCCTCAGTACGATACAGCGCTTTGGATCGTCGGTGTGGTGATCGCAGGCGTGATTGCTCTAGCAGTCAGCACGTTTTCCATACCGTACGCAGCAATTATTTTTGCAGTGGGGCTCAACATTTTGTTTTGCTCCCGCGTGACGTTCCTTTTGCAAGGACTTGCCGTTGGCGAGTGGTTTTTAGTCAAGAGAGCACAAGGGTGCCTCTTACCGTTTTTAGGGATCATCTGCGCGATTTGGCTCGAGATGCTTTTCATGGTGCTCACCATCGTTGGTTTCATCGACGTGTGGGCGAATTTTAGAAAGCTCGAGCGCGCGGGATCTCGCAATAAACGCTCGGCCTAATGCAAATCACATACCAAGGAATGCACACTAACTATTTACTGAAGGAGAAGAGGAGGAACACATGAAAGTTATCCTTCTTGATGAGCTTAAAGGCAAGGGTGGTGAAGGCGACGTTCTTGACGTACGTCAGGGATATGCTGAGAACTACCTCTTCCCTCAGAGACTTGCGGTTCCTGCTACCCCAGGTAACCTCAAGCAGCTTGAGCAGCGTCGCAAGAACATTGCTCAGCGTGAAGAGGGTCGCATTGCCGATGCTCAGGCATTGAAAGAGGCAACCGAGGGCAAGACCGTTGTCGTTAAGGCAAAGATGGGCGAGGATGGCCAGCTGTTTGGTTCTGTCACTACGCCTATGATCGCTGAGGCAATTCAGGAGCAGCTCGGTGTTGAGGTAGACCGCAAGAAGATCGAGACCCATGGCGCTGTCAAGCAGGCAGGCAAGCATGGCGTTTCAATCCTGATCTACCGTGAGATTCGCTCAGACTTCACCTTGAAGGTCGAGGACATCGAAGGTGTCTTTATGACCGAGGAGGAGAAGGAAGAGAAGCTTCGTGCTGAGCGCGAGGCCGCAAAAGCTGAGGCTGAGGCTGCTGCAGCAGAGGCTGTAGAGGCTGAGGTCAAGGAGGATGCTGAGGTTGAGGCAGCTGACGAAGCTGTTGAGACCGAGGTTGCTGAAGCTTAAGCGCCGCCAGCTCGGCGAGCGGAGTCTTTTCGCTCAATATCGACTAATCATAAGCTCCTTACTGCATAAATGCAGGAGGAGCTTATTTGTTGAAAACTCACGGCAAATTTTTTTTCAAAAATTGTTGAAAACGTTGAAAACTCCGCTTTTTGCAGGTCGATTTTTTTCACTATTAACAAATCCCAGTTGAAAATCAAAACTACGTCATTCGACAAAAAAATTCTCTCATCTATCATGGCTAATGTTTCTCAAAAGCATGAAGGAGCACTATGGATTTTGGTTCAGGATCGCTAGCGTTACAACAGATCCCCAAAGGGGCAGAAATACCTCAGAATCCTGATGCCGAAGCAGCCCTTCTAGCTGCGATGATGCTATCTCCTGACGTTGTTGAAGAAGCATTCGAGCTCGTACGTGAAGACCAGTTCTATCGGCCAGCAAACCGTAAGGTTTTCTCGGCTATGTACGACCTCTATGAGCAGGGCGCGCCTATCGATCAGGTATCGGTAGCTGATCGCCTTAAAATCCGTAATGAGCTCGAGCATATTGGCGGAAAGCCCTATATTCTTGAACTTGCTAACAATTCATTCGCGCTTATCAACTGGAAGAATCACGCAGAGATCATCAAGCGTGCTGCAATTTTACGTGAACTGATCGGTGCATCTACCAAAATTACTGCGCTTGCGTTTGAGGGATCAGATGATGTCGACGACATCATCGTGGCTTCAGAAAAGCTCTTGCTTGATGTCACCAACCGCAGAATTGAAACACAGTTTCGCCCACTGGCAGAGCTTTTGACTGAGACTTATAGCAGTATCGAGGAGCGCTCCAACAACCGCAGCCAGCTTCAGGGTGTCACAAGCGGCTTTGCCGATGTTGATCGGGCGCTGACCGGATTTAAGCCCGGTGCACTCATTATCCTTGCTGCTCGCCCCGGTATCGGTAAGACCTCATTTGCCCTCAATATGGCAATCAATGCGGCAAAAAAGGGCACTTCGATCGCATTTTTCTCGCTAGAGATGGCAGCGGCTGAGCTTACACAGCGTGTGCTCTGCTCAGAGGCAAACGTTAACAGCATGAAGGTGCAGACTGGTCATCTCGATGAAGAGGACTGGTTACCGCTGGTTAACGCAACTAATAGCCTGTCACAAATTGATTTTTGGGTCGATGACACCCCTGGTACGAACATTACCGAAATTCGCGCTAAGGCTCGTAGGCAGCTTCGCAATAAAAAGAACGGCATGGTTATCGTTGACTATCTGCAGCTGATGAATCCGCAAGGCAAGGCTGCGCTCGAAAACCGTAACGTTGCGGTTGCAGAGATGTCGCGTGGCTTAAAGATTCTCGCAAAAGATCTCGGCATGCCGGTCATTGCGCTGTCGCAGCTTTCTCGTGAGGTCGAACGTCGCAAGGACAAGCGCCCCGTGTTGGCAGATCTGCGTGAATCTGGTTCAATCGAGCAAGACGCAGACGTCGTTATGTTCATCGATCGCTCTACCAGCGAAGAAGAGGAATCGCGTCCTGATCGCCCTGACAAAAACGTTGCAAACCTCATCATCGCCAAAAACCGATCAGGTCCGACAGGTGACATCCCCCTTGTTTTTCTGCCCGATCACACCAAGTTTGTCAGTTTCTCACATGAGCTGTGATACCTTAGGTTGTGCCGCTTGATTTAAGCCTCGCTGCCAGTGCAAGCGTTTTTGGCGCATCTGGTGAGTCAAGCTCGGTAAATACTATCCCTGGTGTTCTGAAAAGAGAGTGAATCGCGTATGCCTGGAACAATTCTTGTTGGTGGTCAATGGGGCGATGAAGGCAAGGGTAAAATTACCGACCTGATAGGCAAAGATTACGATTACGTCGTTCGCTGTGCTGGCGGCAACAATGCTGGTCACACCGTGTTTGCCGAGGGTCACAAGCTCGCCTTGCACTTAGTTCCAAGCAGCATCATCTATCGCGACGTGGTGCCTATTATCGGCAATGGCGTGGTGATCGATCCGCGTGTTTTGGTTGCTGAGCTTGATGAGCTTGCCGCAAAGGGTATCGACACCTCTCACCTTATTATTTCAGGCAATGCGCACGTCATCATGCCGTATCACATCGACCTCGATGGCGCATCAGAGCTCAGACTTGGTAAAAATCTCATTGGTACAACTAAGCGCGGAATTGGTCCTTGTTATCAGGACAAAGCCGCTCGTACGGGCATCCGTATGCAGGATCTTTGCGACGCTAAAATCTTTAGGGTTAAGCTTGAGGCAGCTCTGCACGAGAAAAATGAGATTCTTACCAAGGTCTACAACATGAAGCCTTACACGGTTGAGGAGATTGCGACCGAGTATGAGAAGTTGGCTGAGCGTCTGGCTGGTCACATCCAAGATATTACGCACCTGCTTCATGAGGCGCATACTAGCGGAAAGTCGATTTTGTTTGAGGGTGCCCAAGCAACCTTGCTCGACATCGATCACGGCACTTATCCGTTTGTTACCTCAAGCAATTGCACGGCAGGCGGCGCGCTAACCGGTTCTGGTGTTGGTCCCAAGGCGATTACGCGTGTGCTCGGCATCGTAAAGGCATACCTCACCCGCGTTGGTTCAGGCCCTTTCCCGACCGAGCTTTTTGAGGGCGATGAGTTTGGCGATCATATGGCTGCAAAAGGTCATGAGTACGGAACAACCACCGGTCGACGTCGTCGTTGCGGTTGGTATGATGCCGTGGCTGCTCGTTATGCCTGCGAGATCAACGGCCTGACCGATCTTGCTGTTACCAAGCTCGACGTGCTCTCTGATTTCGACGAGATCAAGGTGGCAACGGCTTACGAGATCAATGGCAAGCAGGTTTCAGTGATGCCTGAAAATCAGACCGATTTTCATCATGCCAAACCTATCTATACCACCCTACCAGGTTGGAAGTGCGACATTACTCAGTGCACGACCTACGAGTCGCTGCCACAAAAGGCAAAGGATTATCTTGCCTTTTTGGAGGAGCAGGCAGGCGTGCCAATCACGATTATTTCGGTTGGACCCAATCGCGAGCAGACGATTACGCACAACTGGTAAGGGCGTGTTACAGGAAGGTTTGTCCTAGAGGTGGATCGCAAGAGGTGTAAACGCAGCAAGGAGTGCTGATATGAACGTTTTGATCTTAGGTTCTGGCGGACGAGAGCACGCGCTGGCGTGGGCGATCAAAAAGTCGCCGCTTTGCACCAATCTTTACGTAGCACCTGGCAACGGTGGTATGCAGGCGATCGCAACTGTCGTTGATGCCGACATCACTGATCATCAGGCAATGCTTGATCTCATCGCCGAGTTTGCTATCGACTTTGTTGTGGTAGGACCTGAGCTTCCGCTAACCCTCGGTGTGGCAGATGCTCTGCGCGAGCACGGTATTCCAGTCTTTGGTCCCGGTAAGGCGGGAGCAAAGCTTGAGGCTTCAAAGAGCTTTGCCAAGGATTTCATGGTACGTCACGGCATTTCCACTGCATCCTATCAGGTGTTTAACGCTAAAGAAGATGCTCTCGCGTATATCGATGAGATCGGCGCACCCTGTGTCGTTAAGGCAAACGGATTGGCAGCTGGCAAGGGTGTGGTGGTTGCCCACGACAAGAAAACCGCTCGTGAAGCAGTGGTCAATTGTTTTGAGGGTGTCTTTGGCGAGGATGCCGGTAGCACCGTGGTAATCGAAGAGTTTCTCGAGGGGCCTGAGTGTTCGCTTCTAGCGCTTGTTTGTGACGGTGAGGCGGTAATGTTGCCGTGTGCCCAGGATCACAAACGTGTGGGCGAGGGCGATACCGGCGCAAACACTGGCGGTATGGGCGTGTATTCTCCCGTGCCGCTCGTTGATAACGCGACGTATGAGCAGATGGTCGGTATCGTTAAGCGAGCTGTTGAAGGCCTCCAGGCAGATGGTATTACGTACCGCGGTGTGCTCTACACGGGCTTTATGCTCACCGAGCAAGGCCCCAAGGTGCTTGAATATAACGCTCGCTTTGGTGATCCAGAAACGCAGGTTATTTTGCCGCGCCTAGCTAGCGATGCGCTCGAGCTTTTGTATGCAGTTGCACAAGGTGAGCTTGCATCCGCAAAGTCGCAGGTAGTTTGGGATGAAAACTTTACCTTCAGTGTCGTTATTTGCTCGGGCGGCTACCCTGATGCATACCAAACAGGCTTCCCAATTGACGGATTTCATCCGCAGGATGCCCAGCCGTTTGAAGCAGAAGGAGTGCTCCTCTTTCACGCAGGCACAAGGCTGCTGGTTGGTGATCCCGAGCTCCATGCGATCGATGGGCAGCTCGTCACGAGTGGCGGCCGTGTTCTAAATGTGACGGGCGTTGCTCCAACTTTTGAAGAGGCGCGTGATCGGGCATATCGGGTATGCGAAAAAATCGCCTTTGAGGGTTCGTTCTACCGCCGAGACATTGGACATTGGGTGCTTAAGCTCAATCAAAGAGGTAACGTAGGCGGTTAGCAACTGGCCGATAAGCCACCATAAGCCATTCAAACAACAGGCAACTTAACACCTACATGAGGTCATAAAGCGCAGGTTATAACCATGTTTGAAGAAAAGATTACATCAACAGAGCGAATTTTTACTGGCAAGATGATCAAGCTTGATCGTCTAACGGTCGAGCTCATGAACGGCAAGCAGTCGACGCGTGAAGTGGTACGCCATCCTGGTGCAGTGGGCGTGATTGCGCTGACCGATGATGCGCGTATCGTACTCGTTAAGCAATATCGCGTGACGCTTGAGCGCGAAACCCTTGAGATTCCTGCCGGAAAGCTCGATCCAGGTGAGGGCGCCCTTGAGTGTGCTCGACGTGAGCTGGCCGAAGAGACCGGTGTTATTGCGCACAACATGAAGTTCTTGATGAGCATGGCAACAAGCATTGGTTTTGCCGATGAGATGATGCATTTCTACATGGCGACTGACCTCGAGTTTCATGAAGCCAACCCCGATGAGGATGAGTTCATTGCTGTTGAGCTCATGCCAGTTGAAGATCTTATCAACCTCGTGCTCGATGGTAGGGTCGAAGACGGCAAAACGGTGGTAGCAGGCCTTTTGTGCGATGCATTTTCTCATCGTCTTGGTGTGCAATAATTCAAGAGTCGCATAATACGCTACAAGTAAGTACGGGGTAAGTTGCGAGACTTCATGCCATGCCTTGAGCCTCCACAATACGCCGCTAGTTTGCATGACATACCGCGAGATTATTGAAAGATAACCATGAGCAACGTGACTACTACAGGCAATGCAACCAAAAGCGATAAAAAAATCCTTTTAACGGGTGATCGTCCAACCGGCAAGCTTCATATCGGCCATTACGCTGGTTCTCTCAAAAATCGCGTTGATCTGCAAAACTCGGGACTCTATCACGAGTACGTTTTTATTGCTGATCAACAAGCGTTGACCGATCACTACGATCGCCCTGAGCTGATCCAAGAAAGCGTATTGCAGGTAGCTCTCGATTATCTCGCTTGTGGTCTTGATCCAGCTCAGACCACCATGTACATCCAGAGTCAGATCCGTGCGCTTCCAGAGCTGACGGTTTACTTCTTGAATCTCGTGACTGTTGCGAGGCTTGAGCGCAATCCTACCGTCAAGACTGAGATCGCTCAAAAGGGATTTGGCGCCAGTATTCCCGCAGGGTTCTTGGTGTATCCCGTGAGCCAGGCAGCTGACATCACTGCCTTTGATGCCGACCTTGTCCCCGTAGGAGAAGACCAAGAGCCCATCCTTGAGCAGACTCGTGAGATAGTTCGTACTTTTAATCGCTTGTATGGAGAGGGAACGCTTAAGGAGCCCGAGATTATGCTCATGGATAACTCCGTGTGCCGTCGTTTGCCCGGGACTGATGGCAAGGCAAAGATGAGTAAGTCGATCGGTAACTGTATCTATCTGAGTGATGACGCCAAGACGGTGTCAAAGAAGGTCATGAGTATGTTTACCGACCCCAACCACCTGCGAAAAGAAGATCCAGGAACGGTTGAGGGTAACACAGTCTTTACCTACCTCGATGCATTTTGCATATCCGATGACTTTGCTGCGTTTTTACCTGAGTATGCCAACCTCGATGAGTTAAAGGATCATTACAGACGCGGTGGCCTTGGTGACGTGACCGTTAAGCGCTTTTTGAACAGTGTGCTTGAACGCGAGCTTGAGCCGATCAGGGCGCGCCGTTTAGAGTTTGAAAAAGACCCCGACGCTGTTTATGACATGCTTAAAGAGGGAAGCATCAAGGCAGCAGAGCACGCCGATCAAACCCTCGAGCGGGTACGCAGAGCCATCGGGCTTTCGTACTTTAAGCGCTAGGGTGCCTCAAGCGCTAATTGTGTGTATATCTCTGGTGCTGCAATAAGTTAAAATTGGGTCTAGACAAGCATGCGTGAGCTTGTGTAAAATGACGTACGCTACAAAGCAAGGGGTGTTAGCTCAGTTGGTTAGAGCGCTGGCCTGTCAAGCCAGAGGTCGCGGGTTCAAGTCCCGTACATCCCGCCATCACTTCACATTTATTGCCATCCTTCGGGTGGCTTTTTTATTGCGCTGAAATGCCCTAAGCGTGCTTCCAAAAGCCCTGGATCAAATCCTGTCGATTCGAGTGATTGCTCTTTTGTAGTATATGATGCACATGTCGCTTCACGGTGCTGGGCGCTAGATGGAGTGCGGTTGCAATCTCCTGATTATTTTTGTTGTCGAGTAAATGCGAAAGAACCTCGGTCTCACGCGGCGACAGTCCATGACGTTGAGCGTATCGTAGTAGCAAAGTATTAATATCCTCCTTGAGCACATGAGTTGCTTGTGTCGGAGGTTTTTCAAACCGAATGCTCAGCGCGCTAACGTAGCGCTTGATGACAAATGCAGCTGAGATCAGCAGCAATAAATTCTCGGCAAAATTGCGCTGCGGCAAAAATGCAAATGCACTGTTGCGAATTACACCCTGGTCAAGAACCAGCAAAAACACGATGTTCTCAATAAGCGGCAGCACGCCAAACAGCCACAAGCATACATAGAATGGTATAAATCGCCCCAGATAAAATTGGGAATTTTGCTTGCGAAGCCTAAGCGCTCCTACCAGCAAGGCAATCAAGAAGCCGTAATAAAATACCGATCGCAGTCCATAAAACACGAATGTTTTAACTGGACCAGGATTCATCACCTCATACACAATGAGCGACAAGGTCAAAAAGAATGCCGGCGGCAATGATCGCACAAGCTGATGATCCCAGCGCAAGAAGTTGCAGCAGATGAGCCAAAAGCAACCGAGCAGTCCAGTGCCTAAAAGCATAGCTGCAAACGGTACGCCGATCGCATAGTAATTACTAATGGTGTAAACGAGATGATCGTTTTGAAAAACGAGGGCGACGTCAAAAAAGTAGAAGAGATAGATCAGAGTGCATAAGAGTGCGGTCTTATTTCGACCGACCAAATACGCTGAAAAACAGACGGCTGAAGTCATAATGCTGATGAGCAAAATAACAAGCGTATAATAAAAAAGGAAATAATTCATCTGTCGCGGATTTCCCGATATGAATGCTATGCATTGTAAGTATATCAAGGTGCAAAGTGTGAATTTATCAAAATGCACAAGCTTCAAACAACCTTAAATAACGCTGTTATCTGAACATGACCTATAAAAATACCTGTTCATAATGGGTGTATTTTGGGTGCAAACTGAGATTCAATCTGATTAGAGCAATAATGCACACAGGTTTCACCCTCAAAAAGCGAGCCTTTTTCGTGCGCTCGTGTAGAGTGCAAGCCAGTTTAATCAGCAACATTTTCTAAATATGAGACATCGCTCATAAATAAAATGTTTCACTGATGGCAAAGGAGGCGACCATGAGCACGCGACACGGCCACAAGATGCCTCCGTGAGCATAATGAGATTTGGCTCTATCAAAAGCTGCTGGAGGAGCTCTAACTAGCGCTCCTGATCACACATCAACAAATGTTTTTCTCAGCAGCACTCCAGCAAGAGCCACATATAAATCTTGCTTAAAGTTTTGAGGTGATGCTTGAGGACGAGCTGATTAAAACCATCGGTAACCCTCAAGCAATGAGCGACACAGCGGCTCGGTAATCAAACGATTGTCCAAACAACTGTTTTTATGTGGGTGTTAACCAGGCAGTACGCAAGATCCTTGCAAAGAGTAAGAGTGCGGTAAGACAGCAGAACAAATTTGTTAGCGACTTTGTCATGTTTTTAATTGCTAGTTACTTTTCTGTGTGGCTTAATGTAGCCAAGCGGCGCACGCTCTACCAGTAGAGTGGCTCAACAGACAGTTAACAGTGAGTTAATAAGTGCAGTGTCTTGCAGCACTACTACTCAGGCGAGGTAAACCGCTCAAAAGGAAATCGTGGAAGAAAGGAATTGTTCATGGCACGATTGGTTCTTGCACTTGGCGGTAATGCACTGGGCAACAACCCACAGGAGCAGCTTGAGCTCGTTAAGCAGACCGCAACCAGCATTGTTGACTTGGTCGCTGATGGTCATGAGGTTATCGTTTCACACGGTAACGGCCCTCAGGTTGGCGTTATCAAGTCTGCAACTGACTTTGCTGCTAACAAGGGTGCTAAGACCCCAGACATTCCGCTGCCAGAGTGCGGCGCTATGAGCCAGGGTTACATTGGTTATCACTTGCAGCAAGCAATTCAGGTTGAGCTTGCAAAGCGCGGTATCAAAAAGGGCTGCGTTTCACTGGTTACCCAGACGGTTGTCGATAAGAATGATCCTGCTTTTGAGAACCCAACCAAGCCAGTTGGCGTTTTCCTGAGCGAGGAGGAGGCAAAGGCTAAGGCTGCTGAGACCGGCTACACCTATAAGGAGGACGCTGGTCGTGGTTGGCGTCAGGTCGTCGCAAGCCCACTGCCTGTTGAGATCGTCGAGTTTGACGCAATCAAGTCACTCTCAGACGCAGGCTTCCTCGTCATCAGCACCGGTGGCGGCGGCATCCCTGTTATCAAGGATGGCGACAATTACACGGGCGTTCCTGCTGTTATCGATAAGGACCGTTCTGCTGCACAGCTCGCAGGCGCATTCGAGGCTGATACCCTTGTTATCTTGACCGCTGTTGAGCGCGTTGCTATCAACTTCAATACTCCTGAGCAAGAGGATCTCTCCGATATTTCAATTGAGCAGGCAAAGCAATACATCGAAGAGGGTCACTTTGCTCCAGGCAGCATGCTTCCAAAGGTTGAGGCTTGCTTGAGCTACCTCGAGTCATATCCTCAGGGTCGTGCGCTGATTACCTCGCTTGAGGCTGCAGCTGCTGGTCTTCGTGGTGAGACTGGTACGGTTATCCACGCATAAGTTTTACGTGCATCAGAAAAGATGGGTGCACCTCGCTGCGTGAGCAGGTGCACCGCTTTTCTCGACCGCCCAAGAGATACCCTCTTCATCAATTGCTTGAAGCCTCAAGTGATTGGTGGTAATCATGTCTTCTGCGGCAGTGGCGGCTCAAGCAAAAGAGCCCCGCAAGAAATTTAAGCTTGATGTACCAAGCGCGTTTACGATTCTGTTTATCCTGACCATCGTTGCTGTATTGGCGACGTGGTTTGTCCCCGCTGGCTCATACTCCAAGCTCAAGTATGAACCCGATTCATCGGTGCTTATTCTTACGAATCCGCAAGGCGCAGTTCAAGAGTTGCCGGCAGCTCAAGAAACCCTTGATAATCTTGGCGTTAAGATCAACGTCGACCAGTTTACTTCTGGTGCTATCAAAAAACCGATTTCTGTCCCAGGAACATATGAATCCCTTGAGCAGCAGCCCAAAGGTGTCACCGATATTTTTACGAGTATGGTGCATGGCACGATCGAGGCCGTTGACATCATGGTTTTCATCTTTGTACTTGGTGGTTTGATTGGTGTCGTTAATGCTTCGGGTGCTTTTGAATCAGGGCTTTTAGCGCTGACCAAAAAAACCAAGGGTCGCGAATTTGCTCTAGTATTCCTTGTTTCGATTTTTATGGTCATTGGTGGTACTTTCTGCGGCCTTGAAGAAGAGGCAGTTGCGTTCTACCCCATCTTGGTCCCAGTATTTTTAGCACTCGGATATGATTCCATCGTCAGCGTTGGTGCTATCTTCCTTGCTGGTTCAATGGGTACGAGTTTTTCGACCATCAATCCATTCTCAGTTGTTATTGCTTCAAACGCTGCCGGTATTGTCTTTACTGAGGGTCTTGCATGGCGCATTTTTGGGTGTGTTGTTGGTGCGCTTGTGGTTGTGGGATACCTTTATTGGTATTGTAAAAAGGTCAAGGCCAATCCTGAGTTTTCATATACATATGAGGATCATGAAAAGTTTAAGAAGCTGTATGAGACTGAGGCTTCTGGTCATGCTGAAAACTTTACTTGGCGCAAAAAAGTCATCCTCATTTTCTTTGTTGCAGCATTTTTGATTATGGTCTGGGGTGTTATGACCCAAGGTTGGTGGTTCCCAACCATGGCAGCCTCGTTCTTGGCAATTACTATTATTGTTATCTTCCTTTCTGGTATGCCAGAGAAAAAAATTGTTGATGCCTTTACACATGGAGCTTCAAGTTTAGTTGGCGTATCGCTTATTATCGGTCTTGCCCGTGGTATCAACCTCATCATGGAAGAAGGTCAAATTTCAGATACGATGCTTTACTATGCATCTAACTTGGTGAGCGGTATGCATGGTGCGCCATTTATCTTGATGCTGCTCGTGATCTTTTTCTTCCTGGGCTTTTTGGTTCCATCAAGTTCTGGTCTTGCTGTTTTAGCTATGCCAATTATGGCGCCTTTGGCTGATACAGTAGGCATCCCTCGTTTTATCGTTGTATCTGCATACAACTGGGGTCAGTATGCCATGCTTTATCTCGCTCCTACTGGTTTGGTAATGGCAACCTTGCAGATGCTCGATATGAAATACACGCATTGGGTCCGATTTGTGTGGCCAATGGTTGTGTTCCTCATGGTCTTTGGCGGTATCTTGTTGGTTATTCAGGTCTTTATCTATCAGATGTGAGAGTCAATTAGATTACCGTGCTGTTGCGGATGAATCGGTAACAATAGCTTAAATTGTCACTCCATTCACGAGTTCGCCTGTTAAGGGGTGCTGTGCACGACGGTACCCCTGCAGGCGGCGCAAATTTTGTTTGTTTTCCTCCCATTCCTTGAGAGGTCAGCTGCCAGATGCCAGTTGATAGTCTCAAGCGAGCATGAAAAAGCCCCCTTCCTACGGAATACTTCTTCCTGTAGTGAAGGGGGCTTTTGCTGTATAGCGTCTCTACTTAAAGATTTGTCTTAAGAGTGACTTAAAGCAAATCAGCAATGGAATTATTGCCAGTAATCGAGCTTTTTGGTGATGCCAATGTTGGCAGCCTTAAAGACAGGATCGCCATGTGTATCTCCCTGCTCTTTGAGAGCTTTGCGCTGTGCTTCATAATCCTTCATGGCCTTAATGGCTTGGTTGCCAAGGATGATGATGACAGGCATGTTGATGAGTGCCATGATGCCCATAAGAATATCGGCGATATCCCATGCAACAGCAAATTCGAGCTGTGCTCCAATAAAGACAATGACACAAGCTGCACCTCTAAAGAGTGCAAGTTCGATTTGCTTTGGTGTGCGGTTGAGCAAGAATCGCAAATTAACCTCAGCATAGAAGAAATTGCCAATCAGCGTTGTAAAAGCAAAACAAAAGAGTGAGAAAGTAACAAAGTGATGGCCAAATTCTCCCATTTTAGTGCTTAAAGCTGCCTGCACCAATGGAGCGCCCGTGATAGTTGGCTCACCGCCGCTCAATGCACCTGAGCACAGGATGGTAAGTGCAGTGATGGTACAGATGATCATGGTGTCGATAAAGACAGAAAGCATCTGAACAAGACCTTGTTTTACTGGGTGGGATACGCTTGCAACAGCTGCTGCATTTGGAGCGGAACCAACACCGGCTTCGTTCGAGTATAAGCCGCGTTTGATACCAAGCATAACTGCAGAACCACCAAAAGCACCAAAGATAGCAGGCCAGTCGAATGCCTCTCTAAAAATTGCAGCAAAGACACTCGGGATAACATGAAGATTAGTTGCAATGATAAAAACGCCGCAAATCAGATAAAGGATTGCCATGATAGGCACGACAACACCAGTAACCTTGGTAAGGTGTTGAGCGCCCTTAAAAATTGAAAGCGCGGTAAGAATTGCCATGACAAGACCAACAATCATAGGGGTGGTCGACTTGTCATAGAACGAATAACTGGTCCATGCATCAGCAAAGTTAAATGCTGCAACCATATTAAAACCACCTGCATAGGTGACGATCAATGCAATAGCAAAGATGACAGCAAGTGGTTTAAGTCCAAGTCCTTGGGTGATGTAGTATGCTGGACCACCAAATGAGGGGCCTTCAACGCTTTTTCTCTTATAGATTTGTGCAAGCGTTGATTCGATGAAAGCGGAAGATGAGCCGACTGTCGCAATAAGCCACATCCAAAAGACAGCACCAGGGCCACCCAATGCAATAGCGCTTGCGACGCCAGCGATATTGCCAACACCAACACGTGAGGCAGTTGAGACCATCAACGCACGAAAAGACGAAATTTCTGATGCATCTGAAGGCGGCTCTTTAATAACACGGATTGCTTCACCGATGAGTCGAATTGGCAATGCGCGTGTTCTGATAAAAAAGTAAATACCACCCAGAATCAAAAGAAAAATCAGAATGTAGCTATAAAGTGCATTACTGATTGTCCCAAGAATCTCGCTCAGCATAGATCAACCCCTTTACTAACGAATCTGACTCGTACTTTTATCTAGCACTCATACCAATATCACCCTCGTTTTACTGATCTTCTATTAATTTGTCAGCCACATGAGTAGGTGTTTTACGAATCGAGCGCGATAGGTAACTAATTGCTTTGACGTGTCAGGCAGGGTAAAAACCACTGCATACTAAACATGAAAGGCCAAGAATACTTGATTGGGAACGCCCTGTCACGATTAAGAACCCGTAAATCCGCAAGCGGTTTGCTTAAGCAAATGATAGGTGGGTAAGGCATAATCGTGAGAGCAGCAGAAAAAAGATGCCCGTAAGCTCCTCGTTATGTTAAAAGAAGCTGTTCAGCAGTATTAAATGAACTCCATTTTTTTTGCTTAAGTTTGTAAATAATTTCTAATTCGGGATAGAATGAAGGAATCTATACTTTTTTAATTTGCAGGTTAAACGCAGTAGTTATGAGGTTGTAAGGCAGTGTTTGGGGAGCGCGTCAAAAAAGCAATAGCGATCACGATGGTAGCATTGATGGTGCTAACGCAGGTGCCAATGCAAAGCTTTGCTGGTCAGGGGCAGTTTAGTTTTCTGAATGCGGAGGCTTCCGCACTTTCTCATGTCAGAAAACGTAGATCGATTATCCCTAATGAAAATATTCATACCTATAGTTTTTATCTCGATAAAAACAAAACGCAGCTCCTTGATCGTCAGATTTTGCGCAATGGGCAGCAGTTGCAGCGCGTTGAGATTCCAAAAGCTGAAAAAGAAGTTTTTGATCATTGGGCTCGCGTTGATGATGATACGCGTTTTGACTTTACTGATCAGCCAGAAAACGTTTCGTCAGATCAAAACATTGATTTGTATGCCAAGTTTTTGCCAGGCGCAACAATTCATTATTTTCGCAAGAATGATAGTAGCTCCGATTACATTCTGCATACGACTGACTTAGTGCCGATTGGGCAGCAAGCATCAAGCCTTTGGGCTGATGCATTGTTGACCGAAAAGAAGGTTTTTGATTATTGGTCAGAATCAAAAGACGGTAGTCGTTTTGACTTTACACAACCGATTCAAGACGATGTTGATTTGTATGCCGTATACACAACAGGTGTTGTGATAACTCCTGATCCGACAGGCGGTACTGCTTCTGTGCCGGTTAAGGCAAAAAGCCGTGAAACATGGAAAGACATTAAAGAAAAGATTATTCCTGTAACTAAGAAGGGCTATGATTTTGCACACTGGTCTTTAAGCGAAAACGGTGCTGCAATTGAAGACACTGAAAAGTTTGATGAGCATACGACTATTTATGCAGTCTGGACTCCTCGTAACGATACGCCATACACCATTGTCAATTACCTTGAAAATCCCAATGATAATGGGTACAGTCTTGCGAGTTCTGAAGTTTATAAAGGCACTACTGATTCACAAGCAGACCTGCATTTAAGCGAACAAAAAAGTAAGATTGACGCTCAGTATGTAAGAGATGCTCGCGGCAACTTGACCTCACCTAATGTTACTGAGTATCTGCTTGAAGAGCGTGCAGATTATGATGATAAGCGCACGCCAGAGAATGCAACTCAGACTATTCGCGGTGATGGTACGACGGTATATACCTTGTACTGGAAGCGTAAAAAATTTAATGCTCGGATAGTGTTCCCTGCCAGCGATACCGCAATTGATCCATTTTACGTACGCTATGTAGATATTACAGATCCTGATCATGATGATTATGATGATACGCTTGATCCAAACAGCCCCACTTTTGATGCTGAAAGTTATTTTGCTGGTAGCTATGCTGAGTTGAGCAAAGATGAAGTTTTAGAAGCTGATGAAGCTGCGGATAAGAACGGCTATAACCCAGAAGATGTTGCTCGCGCTCTTGAATACACAAAGTACTTAAATGACGATGGCGCTATTGTCATGTCCTTTAAGTGGGGTCAAGATATTGATTCAATTTTTCGCCCTATGCTGGATTATTACGATATCTGGCGCAACGGGGTAGACAAGGGCTTTGGTCCGCTGCACAAAGATACCATTCTTAAATACGGCAAATTGCTTGCAGATCCAATAGGCATTAGTGACTTGCCTACGAGGGACTTTCACTGGACATATCAGTTTGCAAGGCGCGGGGAGACTATGACAAGCGTCTCTTATATGCCTTTTATGTCGGCTGGTGATGTAGATAATCAGGTTTATAATATTACAGCTAGAGATACTCGTGAATACAACCGCTTGATTTTTCGCTATATTGAGGTTACTCCAGATGAAGCAGAAGAGGCAAAAGCCAATCCACAATCGATGGCAAGTACATATGCGCGTCTTAATAAAGGTCGTGCTATTGCCAAAGATGCGCTTACTACCGCTAGTTCTACGGCTCAATTAACACAGGTTGATATTGCAAATATCAAGGGATTTACTGCACTTGATCTTAGAACTCAGGCTCATCTGAAGAATGTTATAACTCGTGATTCAAGTGAGGTAGGCACCAAATGGAATTTGGATGACTTTCACTTTAATTTTGATTTACGTTTGAGCAGTCAGCAAAGACTTGACTATGTACAAACTCGAGCAAATGCACTTGGAATTTATCCTTTAATCTACACTCGTAACAGCTACTATATCGACTGGCAGACAAACGATGACAGTAAAGAAATCAAACGCTCACAACCATATCTGTATGAGACCAAGCTTAAAGATATAGGTCCACTTGAGGGTTATGTCGTTGATGAAACCACTCGTAAGAGCGATGGTTATGTCTTTAGGGGCTGGTATCAGGATCCAGGTCTTACTTTGCCGGTTGATTTTGAAAACGGATTTATTGATGCAACTAATACCATTTTCTATGGAAAGTGGACGCCACCTTATGTCCGCGTAACCTTCCATAAGACTGGTTTTCATGGTGAGGATCCCAACGATCAAGACTATGGTGTGTCTTTCTCTCAGGAGTATCAAAAGAACACTCATATTCCTGAGGATATTCAACAGAACATCAAAGAACATCCCGAGAATTTTTCAAATAAACCGATTGAGCCCGATGGAACTAACGTTGATTTTAGATATTGGTATTACGTCAAAAATGGTCAACGATTGGTTTTTGACTTAAATCAAGAACTCGATCAAGACTATGATTTATATCCTATCTGGGCAGCGGATTTTTGTGATGTGACATTCCTGCCTGCTGACAGCGATGATCATGCTTTTACGCAGCGTGTTGATCGTGATAGCTGGTATCGCCTGTTGACCTACGAGCGTTATCAGACTTTAAGCCCAGGTGCCCCTAATATTCCTGAGGGCAAGATCTTTGTTGGTTGGAAGGAAGTAACACAAGCAGAAGACGGTGGTTCATTCTATCAAGAACAGGAAAATGAGCGCATTCGTCACTCGCGTAAATTCCGCGCAGTTTTGAGAGACCAAGATCCTAAAATTGAGTTTGTCTATCATCCAAATGGTGCACAAGGCGCAGATATTATTAATGACAACCTCTTTAATAACGAGCGTCACGTGGCAATTAATCAACCTGCAACCTATGTATATCCAGGCAAGATATTCCTAGGATGGAACTTAAACGCCAATGGTGAGTCAACTCACTATCAACCTGGCGATGCTTTTTTGGTAGATAAAAATAATCCAACCTTGAACAACCATCTCTATGCAATTTGGGGAAGCGTTGTTGTCGCAAAGACTATCGCGAGGGTTGAGGCCGCTGATGGAACGGTTTATCCAAAAAATGAAGTAAGAGCTGCAGGCGATAAAGTCTATTATCACCTTAAGGTTACTAATCCTAATACCTTTAATATGCCTTCATTCACATACAGTGATGATTTGCTTGGACTTAAGAATGTTGCCGTGAAGCAGCAACTTAATAAAAACGGTGGCTTTGTTGAATTTGATATTGATACGCCTTATACCGTTAAAGAGTCAGACCTTAAATTGCCGAGCATTAGCAATACAATCACGGTGCAGGGTCATACTCCTTATAATATTCCGATACCGGGTGAAGATACTGAATCTATCGTTGTAAAGCTCAAGCCAAAGCCAAAAGATATTCAAATCAAAAAAACGGCAAGCAGAGTAACTGATGCTAATGGCAAAGATCGTGACGACAAAAAAATCCATGCAGTTGGCGACAAGATTTACTACAGCTTTAAGTTTACGAATATTGGCGAAGGAACAATCGAGACATATACGCTCAAGGATCCAAAGATTCCAGACGCCGCCCAGATTACGATCACTGGACACCCGCTGGCGCCCACACAGTCATACACTTACGAGCATACAACACCATATGTAGTGCTTCCCGCAGATCTCGATAGAGGGCATTTTGATAACACTGCTTATGCCGAGATTCCTGAGGCGCCAATTCCAGATGGTGATACACCACCATCAAGCGATGAATCGGTACCCGTTGAGCCCAATAACTCATTTAAGGTTGAAAAGAAAGTTGCCAAGGTAACTGACAAGACAGGCAAAGCCTATCAAGAGCCGATCTATCAAGCTCCTGAAGATAGGATCTATTACTCATTT